>NZ_RKRK01000002.1:242162-568113 GCF_003815035.1 Abyssicoccus albus | reverse complement strand
ACAATTTTTAATCAAGTAGATCTTGTCATTATTGCTACGAAAGCAACTTCAAATCATACAATTTTAAAAAAGATTACACCATACTTAAATCAAGATACACCGATACTATTCGCACAAAATGGGATGGGTCAAACTGAGCAATATAATCAAAGTGTTCCATCAGTAGTTTACATATCTGGAGAACAATTAGACGATAAATCAGTCATTCATTTCCAAGATCAAATGTTAATATTACCGAATACTGAGCACAGCCAAATAATATATGACCTATTGAATTCTGATGATTTAACGATTGTATTAAGTGAAAGATTTACACGTCACCATTGGAAAAAAATTCTTGTTAACCTTGGGATCAATTCTATCACGGCAATCACGATGAGCACGTGTCATATCGTCCATTCACAATATGCAGTAGAATGGTTAACAGAGATCATTCGTGAAGGACAATCAGTCTGTCCAATTGACGAATTAAAAACAGATAATTTTCGTCATGAGCTCATTCAGTTGTATCAATCATATTCTAAAGAAATGGGCACTTCAATGTATTATGATTTGTTGAACGAAAAACAAACAGAAGTCGAATTCATCCAAGGTTATTTATTACGTTACGCAAAGTCAAAAAAGATTGATACACCATATATTCAGTCTGCATACTCACTCATCAAAGCGAAAGATTCAATCAATCAACAACTCGTTTCTTCAAAAAATGTAGCAGTTGGCGATAGCCGTAATATCCAATAGGCTCGTACTTTTCAAACCCTTTATGCAAAAATGTTTGATAAGCCGTTTTATTTAATTTATTCGTCGTCATAACAATATATTTTTTACCTTTATTACGGGCTACTTGTTCTATCGCATTTAAAACATGCTTGAAATATCCTTGCCCTTGATGCTTTGAATCAATCGACAATCCCCTAATATATATCGCCTCATCCGCATTGGATAATGACTCGGTATAATCACTCGCCTCTACAAACATAAAAAAGCCAATCACCTGTTGTTGATCATATAATACAACAGGTGTTGCATCATGAAACAACGGATTATTGACCATATAATAAGGATGACCACTAAATACCATTTGTTTAAATGATAGCGAATATTCCTTGAATAATTCACGACTGTCTTTATCATGATCTAACCATTGAACTTTCATTACATCACCTCTCGTTGATTTTTGAATCAAATACAAAAATTTAATTATTTTATATTTAACTTTATAGACATTTAGTTCCTTTTATATAGGTTTTAAAATAACATAATATAAACTGTTAATACGTAACCATCATAAAACACCTCATATTGAAAGTACAATATGAGGTGTTATTTAAACTATTTAATTCGTATGAAGTGATCAAAAAGATTCAAATTTTTTAATCAAAATTAATATTGACTTAAATACTGTTCTCTTTCCCATTCAGAAACGCTAGTTCTATACATATCCCACTCGATATTTTTAGACCCTAAAAATTGCTTATAAATATGAGGTCCTAAAGCATCTTGGATCACCTTATCTTCACGTAACGCTTTTAGCGCTGTATATAAAGTAGATGGTAAATCCTCTACACCTTCCGCTTCACGTTGTTCACGGTTCATGTCATAAATATTTTCATCAACAGGTTTTGTTGCTTCTTTCTTATTGCGAATACCATCAAGCCCTGCTTCTAAAATTGTTGCTAGCGCCATATAAGGATTTGCTGCTGGGTCTACTGAACGCACTTCGACACGCGTCGATAATCCTCTTGAAGAGGGAATGCGAATTAATGGTGACCTATTTTGTGCACTCCATGCAATATAACAAGGTGCTTCATATCCTGGTACTAAACGTTTATATGAATTTACTAATGGATTACAGATAGACGTGAATCCTCTCGCATGCTCTTGAATTCCTGCGATAAAATGATAAGCATCATCGCTTAATTCTAACTCACCATCTGGATTAAAGAATGCGTTCTCGCCGTCTTTAAATAATGACACGTTAAAGTGCATTCCATTCCCACTAATACCTTCTAACGGCTTTGGCATAAACGTTGCGTGTAAATTGTGCTTACGCGCGATTGTTTTAACAACTAATTTAAATGTTTGAATGTTATCACACGCAGTGATTGCATCCGCATATTTGAAGTCAATTTCATGTTGACCACTTGCCACTTCGTGGTGACTTGCTTCAACTTCAAATCCCATGTCTTCAAGTTCTAATACAATATCACGACGACAGTTTTCACCTAAATCTGTCGGTGCTAAATCGAAGTAACCACCATCATCATTTAACTCTAATGTTGGTTTACCTTTTTCATCTAATTTGAATAAGAAGAATTCAGGCTCAGGCCCAAGGTTGAAATCAGTATACCCCATATCTTTCATACGATTTAATACACGTTTTAAGTTAGAACGAGGATCACCTTCAAATGGCGTACCATCTGGTTTATAAATATCACAAATTAAACGCGCAACTTTACCTTTACCCGTTGTCCATGGAAAGATTACCCATGTATTTAAATCCGGATATAGTTTCATATCTGATTCTTCAATACGTACGAACCCTTCAATTGATGATCCATCAAACATCATTTCATTATCTAATGCTTTATCCAATTGGCTAATTGGAATTTCAACATTTTTGATCGTCCCTAAAATATCAGTAAATTGTAATCTTAAATAACGAACGTTTTCTTCTTCAGCGAAGCGTTTAATATCTTCTTTAGTATAATTTCTTTTGTTAGACATACTGTCTCTCCTCCAGTTAATAATCAAATTAATCGTTTAACAATCACTAGCATCACGAAAACAAAGTAACAGGTTGAGTGTAAAATATAAGATGAAAGTAAAGCATTAAACGATATAAAGAGTTATGTAGCTTTTGAAATTATTTCTTTTGCTTATAGAAACGAGATAAATCCCCTCTCGTTAAAGGTATTTCCCTACTTTCACCAGATAAAACCTTTTTAATATAATTCGTACTAAAATCTTCTTCAATATATTGTGGAGACGTTTCATCAGCACTCTTTTGTGCCGATCGATTAAGACGATCAAGTTCTTCTTTAATCTTCTTCATATTGAACCCTTTTTCAATGAGTAGCTTCACTTGACCAATGAGCTCAACATCATGAATTGAATACAATCGCTGTCCACCTTCTGATCTAGACGGACTAATCAATTCATTTGCTTCGTAGTATCTAATCTGTCTGGCTGATAAATGCGTTAATTGATTTACAATTTTCATCGTCAAAACGGGCATATCTTTATCTATCATCAAAGAAGTCCTCTCACAACAATATTAAATAAAATAACATTGAATCGTTAACGTTAAATAAATAAATTGTTAAAATATATTTATAAATCGTTAAATCAATTCATTATTATTTTTTTGATTAAAATTATTTAAATGATTCAAACAACTTAATCTACATTCATTTTAAAACGAAATATATATAAAAACAAATCCATGTCAGGAAAGTTGACATAGATTTGTTTTAATTATGTTTAGAGGTTACATAATGCTTTCTTAGATTTATTTTTTAAACTGTTAATCTTATAAGTATCGATCTTTATTGAAGCATAATTGTTAATTTTAAACTGATTTAGTCAGGTTATACCAAATATATTAGATTGATATAATGAATTTTTACTCATTATCTTATTTTGTTATACCGTTCAATTAATCTCATGACAAATAATTCAACATGCTCAAACGTCAATCCACCTTGAATATAAGCGATATAAGGTGATTTAATCGGTGCATCTGCACTCAGTTCAATACTAGATCCTTGGGTGAATGTTCCGGCAGCCATAATCACTTCACTTGAGTATCCCGGTAGTTCAGATGGTACCGGTGTGACATGGGAATTGACAGGTGAATATCTTTGGACATATTGGCAAAATTCAATTAAACGTTCTTTATCATTGAATTCAATTGCTTGAACGATATCAGTTCTCTCTGCATTAGGTTTAGGATAACTCACATATCCATATTGCTCCATAATATATGCAATTAATATCGCTCCTTTTAGACTATTTTTAACAACTGAAGGCGCTAGAAATAAGCCTAAATACATATCTTTCAATTGATTTAAACTTGCACCAACTTCTTTTCCAATACCTGGTGAAATAAATGTTTCTGAAATTCTTTGAATCAAAGATTCTCGACCAACAATATATCCACCCATCTCCGCAATACCTGCACCTAGATTCTTGATCAATGAACCTGCCACAATGTCTGCACCTACATCTGTAGGTTCCTGTTCTTCAACGAACTCTCCATAACAATTATCAACAAAAATGATTACATCAGGATATTGTGATTTAATTCTTTGAATACACGCTTCAATCTCTTTTATTGTAATTGAAGGTCTACTGCTATATCCTCTAGACCGTTGAATCGCAATCACCTTCGTCGATGAATTGATTGAATGAATCACCTTCTCAACATCTATTTTATCGTTCAATAAATCGATAGATTGATAGTTCATACCACGCTGAATAAATGAAACTTCAGAATGTCCACTAATTCCAATCACTTCATGCAATGTATCATACGGATCTCCTGTAATATACATCAGCTCATCACCATAATTTAATAGGCCATTTAACGCGGTATATATCGCGTGAGTACCTGATACAAGACTGTATCGTACAAATGCATCTTCAGCATTAAATATTTCTGCATAAATTGACTCCAATTTGTCACGACCGATATCATCGTAGCCATAACCTGAGGTCCCATTAAGATCTGATTCACTCAATTGATGTGCATTAAATGCATCAAGTACTTTTTCTTTATTCTTTAATGCAACTCTGTCGATTGCTTCATATTGATTATTAAGCATATCATTTGCTTGTTTAAGTTGTTTGTATACTCGCTCATTCATTGTAATCACCATTTCTATATCTTTCTATTTCTTTTGATCTCTGTCTATTTAACACGATAATCTCTATATAGGTTTATATCATTCTATCGTACAGTTCAAGTCCATTGATTTAATAATGATTTATTACTTATATAACCATTAATGACGTATCGTTCTTTCACTTCATCTATATCAATTGATTCAATAATTGTTTGCTGTTTTAATGTATACAATGTATTACTATCATGTATTGGAATGATCACCGTATATGATTCATACAGCCCTCTTAAAACGTCTAAAATTTTATCTTTAACAACTTTACCATCATCTAATTGACTGCTGACAGAAATTGTAGGGGCTTGGAATGAAGAGATATCACGTTCAATCACATCACTCTTATTCATGATGACGATACGTTCAATCTCATCATCTGGCATAATCTTCCCAATGATTTCTGTAACAGTATCATAATGTTCCATATATGCATCATCACTACTATCAATCACAATTAATAAGATATCAGAGTCCATCGCTTCTTCTAAAGTTGATTTAAATGCCTCTACTAACTCAGTCGGTAATTCACGTATAAATCCAACCGTATCAATTAATTTCATTGAAAAACCATGTTCATTGAGTTGAACATCACGTTTCAGTGTATCTAATGTCGCAAAAAGCAAATCATCTTCGTAAGTCATTGCTTGCGTTAACACGTTGAACCATGATGACTTCCCGGCATTCGTATAGCCGACTAAAGCAACTTTAGGCGCACTTTGTCGGTTATCTTTTTCACGCCTTCTCATACGCATTGTTTCTAATCGACTTAACTTGCGTTTTAATTCATTCATTCTTGAACGAATGTGACGTTGATCTTGCTCTAACTTAGTTTCACCAGGTCCTCTTGCACCAATCCCCCCTGCTTGCCTAGACAGACTTTTTCCATGACCTGAAAGTCTAGGGAGGAGATAACTTAATTGTGCTAGTTCTACTTGTATCTTACCTTCATTTGACTCCGCTCGACTCGCAAAGATATCTAAAATTAATTGTGTACGGTCAATAATTTTAATATCAATCAATTGATCAATGTAATTTAACTCACTAGCACTGATAGAATCATTCACTAATACGATATCAATTGCAGTATCATTTGAATCATCAAGATTATATTGATCAATGAACGCTTTCACTTCTTCTAGTTTACCAACACCCATATATTTAGGACCACGAAGGCGCTCTTGAGTGAATGTTTTCACAACTTCTATGTTGGCACTATTTAACAGACTCGTTGCTTCTTCAATTAATGCTTCATCGCTGACAGATGTCTTTTTAGAATTTTTCTTTTTATTTTCAGGATCTATTCTTTGAAGAATAATCGCATGTTGCTTTGTATCTCTGCTTTTGTTTGGATTATGTTCCAATGTATCAAATCCTTTTTTTAGTTATGATATAGTCTATTATATTATTTATTAAACAAATAAAGAAAACAATGCCTCAACAAGAAGCATTGTCACATCAATAAGGTTATTTAATTAATAAATTTAAAGTTCATAATAAATAGTTCTAAACATTAAAATTGATAATATTACTCAACACAAATAAAATTTTTCACTTAACAATTTTACTTCACAAATGTTGAAATTGCATGCTTATAAATCAAATGTTCCTGATTGTCTGCTTTTAGCAAGATCACATACTTATCAAAATCGATAATTTCACCCTTCATTTGATAGCCATTTAATAAAAATACAGTAACTAAAGTTTTTGATGTTTTGAAGTCATTTAAAAATTTATCTTGCAAATCAACATTAGCCATTTTAGTATTCTCCTTTTTTGAACTTTTCTATACTTTCTTGTATAAGTTTATTATACAAGATTTCATCAAATGGGTCCAACCACATGACAGAGAATTGGTTATGAAAATACGTTAATTGCCTTTTAGCAAATTTCCGTGTGTTTTGTTTAATTTGATTAATTATGGATTGCTTTAATTCAATCAGAACATTATTAAGCATGAAATTATCTGTTACGATTTTATTTATATAGTGATTTGATTGACTTGATAAATTGGATTTATACAATTTACTCGATAAACCTGAAATTGATTGTTCTATTATGCCATCTTCTTCAATACACTTAATGAAAGGTGTCCATTCTTTATATCCAATCGCTTGAAAGCTCGTTGAATTTTTATATTGATCATATAAACTATATACCTCACTGAATAATCCATCATTAATCATTATATCGATTCGTCGATTAATTCTATCATACAATACATCTCGGTCGGTATTTAGACCAATAAGAAGCGGTTTATAACGATCATTTAAAACTGTTTGTTTCGTTGCATTCGTAATGGATTCACCGTGAATTGTCATGTATTCTATCGCACGTATCACACGCTTCCTGTTATTTGGGTGTATCGTTTGAGCTGCTTCAAAATCGATTGACTTTAATTGTTCAAATAATTCAGCATTAGAAAGAGCAGCGAGTTGTTGTCTAATTTGTTCTTTAAGCACTTCATCTTCATCTTGCTTTAAAGGGAAAGTGTATAACAAACTCTTCATGTACAAACCTGTCCCACCAACGATGATAGGAACCTTCCCCTTTGAATGAATTAAATCAATATAATGTTCAGCTTTCTGTTGAAAAATCGCGACATTATAAGTTTCATCCGGCATATATTCATCAATTAAATAATGAGCAATACCCTCGCGTTCTGCTACGGTCGGTTTTGCCGTCCCGATGTCCATATATTTATAAATTTGATATGCATCAGCATTGATAATTTCACCGTTCAACGTTTTTGCAAGACGAATACTTAGCTCCGTTTTACCGACAGCTGTTGGACCTATGATACAAATGATTGGTATTGAATCAGATTGTTCATGTGTCTCCTTATGTTGATCATGGTGCACATCATTTTCACTTTTTAACTGATCTTTTGTATTATTTGTATTATTATAAACACGATTAAAGTTTAAATTGCTCATTTAACCACTCTTTCAAATATATTGAACATATTTATTACTTTAAAATAAATTTTTATACTTTTAGAATATATACTTTAATTAGTTATTCTTTATACTTAACTTGTTTCTTTTTCATTTAATCAACTTATCATTAATCCACTGCCTAATATTATCATAAACTTGTACTTTATTCTGCTCAAATAATACTTCATGTCGACTCTTAGAATACAATTGAACAAATACTTCTTCTAATCCAGCTTGTTTCATTCGTTCAGCTAATAATCTAATGGATTGTCCACGATGTGCAAATGTATCACCTTTTCCTGCAATGAACAATACAGGTTTTCGTTTATCCATTTGATTAATATTTTCTAATTGACTTGCTTCATACATGGCACTTTCAATAACATCTAAAGATTTAGTTGACATGTTATATCCAAAATGAGGGTCATCGTTTAATGGCTTCGTCATATTACGACTAGAGTTCAACCAACTATGACGATCAAATTCATGAAAGTACGGTATATTATAAGTTAAGAAGTTTAATCGATTGATCATTGGGTGAAATTGTTTATTTGAAAAATACTGTACACCTTTTAGGATCGATTGATTTAAACTGTGTGATAACCCATCGACGTGCGACGTTCCGACAAAAATATAGCCGTTATATAAGTTAGGATGTTGTATCGCGACGTTCCTCGCAATAATACTTCCCATAGAATGACCCATCAATACAGTTGGCAAGTCATTCGGAATAATTTCATCATACATCGTAATACAATCATCGATTAATTCATCGATATGATTAAAATGCCCTTGTGTTCTATGCTCAAAATTGTATCCAGACCCTCGGTGATGGTGAAGATAAACATTTATTCGATGGGCATTGAACCATTCACACATTTCATGATAACGCCCGATATGTTCACTCATTCCATGTAAGAAATGGATAGCGCATACTGCACTATCCACTTCGTATTTTTGATATTCAAGTCTTTGTCCGTCTGATGTAAACGTTGTTTCAACCAAGTGTTCCGTTTTATTAAATTGATTCATTTAACATCCCTCGTTGCATGTTTTGCTTCTTGGATAGCTTTATTTAACTCCTCAGTATAGATTTCAGTTTTTACGTTATCCCAATTGAGTAAATGTTTCATCGCATCAATCACTTTACGTTTATAACGTTCAACATATTCAATATCAAAGAATAATGTACCCGTTCTTCTAATAAAGAAGTCTACTGGTTTATTAATCATTTCATGCTGAATGCTATATACAACTTGAGCATAGACCGAACTTGGTAATCCAAATGAATCTTCATTGCTGACGGAATGAGCAATTCTGAACAATTCATCCACGTTAGAACCGTATAGCCTAGTTAAATATTCGCCCTCTTCTTCCGTTAATTTAAAGTCTTTAGCTTGAGCTTTCTTCTCTTCGATAAATTGTTCTAAACGATCACTTCCGCCGATATCACCACCAGAAATTGGTGTTTTCTTAGTGTTACACTTTTTAAATTTAAGTTGTTGTTCTTCTCTTAGCCTTTTTGCTAATAAGTCAACGATCTCTTCAGCCATATGACGATATCCTGTCAATTTACCACCAGCAATCGTGAGTAGACCACTATCACCTTCCCAAATCTCATCTTTACGAGAGATTTCAGATGGATCTTTACCTTCTTCAAGGATTAATGGTCTAATCCCTGCCCAACTTGACTCAATATCTGCATCAGTAATTTCAACTGAAGGGAACATATATTTAATTGCATTCATTAAATAATCTCTATCTTCTTGAGTCACCTTCGGCGAAGCTTTGTCGTATTCAAAGAATGTATCTGTCGTTCCTACATACGCTTTACCATTTCTAGGGATTGCAAAAATCATTCGTCCATCTTTTTCAGTATCAAAATAGACTGCTTGTTTTAATGGGAAGACTGATTCATCAAAGACAATATGAACACCTTTCGTCAATCTTAAATTTTTATTATTTTTTGAGTAATCAGCGTCACGTACTTCATCAACCCAAGGTCCAGTCGCATTGATTACTTTGTGTGCTGTCATATGAAATGTTTGATTATTTAACATATCTTGAACTTTAATGCCTGTAATTTTTTTATTTTGGTCATAAATAAATTCAGTGGATTTTGCATAGTTCAAAATATCTGCACCAAATTCACTCGCCTTTTTCATCACTTCAATCGTAAGTCTAGCATCATCTGTCTTATATTCAACATAATGGCCACCACCTTTTAGACCTTGCTGCTTCACTAGTGGCTCCATCTCTACAGTTTCTTCTTTATTTAACATGACACGACGTTCACTTTTCTTTACACCTGCCAAAAAGTCATAAACAGTTAACCCAAGCATCGTCGAGAACTTCCCGAAAGTACCGCCTTTATGCATTGGAAGAAGCATTCTTTCTGGCGTAGTCACATGTGGACCATTTTCATATACAATTGCTCTTTCTTTACCTGTTTCACTAACTACTTTAATTTGAAATTGCTTTAAGTATCTTAAACCACCATGGACAAGTTTCGTTGATCTTGATGAAGTACCTGCTGCAAAGTCTTGCATTTCAATCAAAGCAACTTTCATCCCTCTTTGAGCAGCATCCAAAGCAATCCCCGCACCTGTAATACCACCACCAACAATGATTACATCATAATGTGTACTGGCCATCTTTTCTTTACGGGTTGTTCTATCAATTGCCGTTAAACTCATTTAAACTTCCTCCTTATAGTGTTCATCGTTATACATAAAACTAATTATTTATTATTCGGTTTAAATTTCTGTGTCGCTTCAACCGCTGAAACCCATCCACTATATAATTTTTCTCTTTGTTCGTTATCCATATTAGACTCAAATGTTTTTTCTATTTCTGTTTTTTGCTTAATTTGTTCAACATCTTCATAATATCCAACAGCAAGTCCCGCTAAATATGCGGCACCTAACGCCGTTGCTTCATTCACTTTCGTACGTTCAACAGGCACATCCAAAATGTCAGATTGGAATTGCATCAAGAAATTGTTTTTTACTGCGCCACCATCTGCGCGTAAAGTTTTTAATTCAATCTTAGCATCTTCTTCCATCGCATTGATCACATCTTTAGTTTGGTAAGCTAAACTTTCCAACGTTGCCCTTACGAAATGTTCTTTAGTTGCACCTCTTGTTAATCCAAATACAGCACCACGTGCTTCTGAATCCCAATACGGTGTCCCTAATCCGACAAATGCAGGAACGACATATACTCCGTTATTATCTTCCACTTTCATTGCGTAATCTTCACTAATACTAGCATCATTAAACATTCTCATCGAATCACGCAACCATTGAATCGCTGATCCAGCAACGAAGATTGATCCTTCAAGTGCGTACTTTACTTCACCATTAATGCCATATGCAATCGTCGTCAATAAACCATGGTCACTTATAACGGCTTCAGTACCAGTATTCATTAACATGAAACACCCAGTACCATATGTGTTCTTCGCTTCACCCTTATTGAAACAAGCTTGACCGAATAAAGCAGCTTGTTGGTCACCCGCAATCCCGGCGATTGGCACTTGCTGACCGAAAAAATGAACAGGATCAGTCTCTACATATACTTCACTTGAACTTTTCACTTCTGGAAGCATAGATTTAGGAACGGTTAAATGCTCTAACAATTCGTCATCCCATTTCAATTCAAAGATATTATACATTAACGTACGACTCGCATTCGTATAATCTGTAATGTGTGCTTTACCACCTGATAATTTCCATACAATCCATGTATCAATCGTTCCAAACAATAAATCTTCATTTTCAGCTTTTTCACGCGCACCTTCAACGTGATCTAAAATCCATTTTACTTTCGTTCCAGAGAAATATGGATCTAACAATAATCCTGTTTTATCTCTAAATGTCGCTTCTAAATCTTTTGACTTTAAGTCATCACAAATATCTTGTGTTTGACGAGATTGCCATACAATCGCATTATAAATCGGACGACCTGTATTTTTGTCCCAAACAACAGCCGTTTCACGTTGATTCGTAATCCCGATAGAAGCAATCTGTGACGGTTTAATATCATTATCATTTAATACTGACGCTAGACATGACAATATTGAACTCCAAATTTCATTCGCATTATGTTCAACCCAACCAGCTTTTGGGAAAATTTGTTCAAACTCTTTTTGGCTAACACCTACCACTTCACCATTTTGATCAAAAATCATCGCACGTGAGCTTGTAGTTCCTTGGTCTATTGATAATACATATTTATCTGACATACTAAACTCTCCTTATAAGTTGATTATAATTTAAACCTACTATTTTTTAATATATATATTCGTATCATTACTTCATTACCCTCAATATTCAATTGTATTCATCATGCTTATTTGTAAAGTCAAATAATTTATAGCATTCTATCAAACTGATTATTGTATACTTTCTTGTTTAAAAACGCACCTAGCGCTAATGTTAAAACAACAACCACTATTGTAATCCATAAGTAATGATTAATAATCCCTTCAAAAGCAGCCATATAAACTACTGAACCTAACATTGCACCTACAATTGGGCCAAGGAATGGTACGATAGCATATTCAAAATGACTTGAACCTTTCCCTTTAATTGGTAAAAACATATGTGCAATTCTCGGTCCAAAATCACGTGCTGGATTAATTGCATAACCAGTTGTGCCTCCAAGTGATAAACCAATTGCTACGATAAGGAAACCTACGATTAATGGATTTAATCCATCTGTAAATTGATTTGCACCAATAAATAATAACCCTAATAATAATACTGCAGTTCCAATAATTTCACTTAAAAAGTTATTCACGTAGTTCGGTATCGCTGGACTAGTACTATAAGTTCCTAATTGAGCACCTTGATCTTCTGTCGCATTAAAGTGTGTAGCATATTGAACCCATACAATAACGGCACCAATAAATCCACCGATTATTTGAGCAATAATATATCCAGGTACCTTTGCCCACTCAAAATCTCCAGCTGTTGCCAATCCGATAGATACCGCAGGATTTAGATGAGCTCCTGAAAATTGTCCTACTGCATATACTCCAAAAGCAACACCAAATCCCCAACCAAATGCAATAACAATCCAATCACTTCCATGGGCTAGTGTTTTTTTCAAATTGACATTCGCACAAACACCTGCACCAAAAATAATTAAAATCATCGTACCAATTAACTCTGCTAAATATTCATTCATAAATATCCCCCTAAACATTTTTAAAATTGCAAATAATGCGACGAATTAAAGGTTTAAAAAAGAGCACAGCAATGCCTACCATTTTAAAATAGCACATTTGCTGGCTCTTTGTCTCGAAGCACTATTAACTTAATATAAATTGTAAACGTTTTCTCATTCAATGTCAATTTGTTTTAATTGATTTTAATACAAAAGCTAATATTAGATTAAAAGTGTATAATTATTAATTGTATTAATAATTTTTGTATTAATAATTTTAATGTTGATCATAATGTTTGAAGATTGGAATGTGGCTCGTCGTAATATATTGAGCACCGTGAGATAGAACAAGCTCACATTCTTCAACCGATTGAATCAGTCCACCAGCAATAATTGGTTTTTCTGTCTCTTTTGATATATGTTCAATCGTTTTGTAAATTGTTCCAGGTAATATTTCAATAAAATCAGCTTGTGTCGAATTTATTTGTGATATCCCTTTCTTCAACGCTTGAGAATCAATGATAAATAATCTTAAAATAGTCTTTACACCTAATTTTTTCGCACGTTGAATCAATTTTGGCTTTGTCGTAATAATCCCATCTGGTTTATACTTTTGGATAATATATTCAACAGCATATTCATCATGACTAATACCTTTAATTAAATCTATGTGTAACCATATAAAGACAGTCTTCTTGCTTCGAATATAGTGAATGATATGTTCTAAATGACCGATATGACACTCCAGTAACACAATCGTGTCATAATTCAGTTGCATGACTTTTTCCATATCTTTCATATCACGAATTGCTGGTATTAATGACTGATGTGTCTTTTGCATTGAATATCCCCCTTTCACATCATATCGTCATAGAGTGATGATAGATTATATATAAACTTTATAAATTTATTGCTGTATTCTATTAAACAGCTTTTCCAGTTCAGACACTGACCATTTAATAATAATCGGTCTTCCATGTGGACACGTGTATGGCATCGACGTTTCTCTTAAAGCATTTAATAGTGCATTCATTTGAGCAAAATTCAACTGCTCATTCGCTTTAATCGCCATCTTACAACTCATCATAATTGCCGCTTCTTCCATAATATCTTGAATCGTCAATACTTCTTTTTCAATCATCAAATCAATCATAGCATGAGCCGCTTCTGTAGGTTCTACCTTATGGTACATTGTTGGCCATTCATTCAATATAAGTGATGTGTCACTAAACATTTCAAATTTCAATCCTATATTTTCAAATAACTCAATATGTTCCATAACAAACGACACATCTTCACGTGTTCTCTCAATTTTGATTGGAATCATCAATAATTGTGACTCTATTAATTTCTGACCAAATTGTTCATAATATTTTTCATAATTAATTCTCTCTTGTGCTGCATGTTGGTCCATTAAATAAAGTCCTTCATCATTTTGCATCATAATATAAGTTCCATGTGCTTGACCTATAATTTCTAAGTAAGGTAATCGATTTGATTCTACTGTTTGCTCATATTCATAATTTGCTTCCTTTGAATTGCTTGATTTGTTTGATTCATTTGAATCACTTGATTGGTATGATTCGTTTGAGGGTTTTAATTGCTCTAATTCATTAAATTGTTCTGACTGGTTATTTTCATGATTAATATTTTTATTGTATTCATGTAAATCATCTTTAATATGAGTATTTTCATCTTCATTAGAATTTTTGTTTAATTCATATCTTTTATTAAAATTATTTTCTAAATTAAGTTGGTCATCTTTCTTTTGTTTATTTTTAATAGACAATGGTGATTGCACCGAACTTGATGTCATACTTTGATCAGAGCGTAACCAATCAATTTGTTCATGTTTCTGCTTTAGTTGCGAATTGTTTTGAAGATTTTCCCCATTTTTAACTAATCCATCATCCTCTATATTTCGTTTTTTTGAAGAGACTTTCGATGGAATTAGTTGTATCGATTGCATCTTTTGTTGAATCGTATCACGTATTAATTCAAACAATTCATTCTCTTTTGATAATCTAACTTCTTCTTTTGTTGGATGCACATTAACATCTATAATTTGAGGATCCATTGTTAAATGTAATACGACAATAGGGAATTTACCTATAGGTAACAATGTTTTATATCCTTCTAGTATCGCTTTGTTTAATTTATAATTTTTAATATACCTTCCATTAATAAAGATGGATATATAATGATTTGAACTTCTAAAGTGATGTGGTCTAACAATAAGACCTGTTAGATCATAATCTTGAGTATGTCCATCGATGACCAAGCTATCTTTCGCAATTTGTGTTGAATAAACAGATTTAATTACTTCTGTCATTGACCCTCGTCCTGTTGACTGTATGGACACTTTACCATCTACTTTTAATTTAAAAGCTATTTCTGGATGGGCTAACATCATGCGTTGGATGATATTAGTAATCTTCGCTTGTTCCGTTTGTAATGACTTAATATATTTCAATCTAGCAGGTGTGTTGTAAAACAAATGACTTACAGAGATATCAGTTCCTTGTCGTGCAATACTAGGGGTTATCTCATCCGATTGATTCGGTTCATATTGATATCCTTCAATGCCGTCTACTGAAGAACTAATAGACACCTCAGCAACAGATGCAATACTCGCTAATGCCTCACCACGAAATCCTAATGTCCTAATATGGAATAAATCACGATCTTCTTTTAATTTACTCGTTGCATGACGATTAAATGCTAATTTCATATCATCTTTATATATTCCATGGCCATTATCCACGATTCTAATTCGCTTTAGTCCTGCTTCTTCTATCTCAATTGTAATCATAGAAGCATTCGCATCGATTGAGTTTTCAACGAGTTCTTTCACTACACTACTTGGTCTTTCAACCACTTCTCCTGCTGCTATTTTATCAGCGAGTGAGTGTTTTAATACATGTATTCTATTCATCGAATAAATACCTCCTTTCATTTTTAATCATTTTTAATCCTATTTACTAGTCGTGTTTATTATTGTAGTTTAATTTTTATATTTCTACTGATATACTCTGATGAATATATTTTAATTAAAATTTGTTTGATTCATACTGATTAATTTTAAAATTATATTCTGTATATTGTATGAATTCATAATTATAATAAACCAATAAAATCACTCTTCTTTTAAAGATGACTTTAAGGATTGAATGAAGTTCATTGCTTCTAATGGTGTTTTTTCAATGAGATTAAATTGTTCAATCATATCAATAATCTTATTTGCTTTCGTCATGTCTACTTGTTCTGTATCAAATAATGTACTAAAAGATAATTGTTCCTCATCTACTTTCTCCGAGACATGCTTTTCAACTTTAGATTGACCTCCTGTTCGTAATTCAATCGACGTGCCATCTTGACGTTGCGATGCTTCCTGAATGTTTGTACTCTGTTGTGATTCCAATTCACTCAAAATCGTAGTCGCACGTTGTATGACTTCATTAGGAAGCTCAGCTAATTTGGCCACTTCAATGCCATAACTTTTCTTTACAGCTCCTGGCATCACTTTATGAAGAAAGAATAAATGACCATTTTGTTGTTTTGCAGTCACGTGGATATTAAATAATGGTTTTAACGATTCCTCCAGTTCTGTTAGTTCATGATAATGTGTTGAGAAAAATGTCTTTGCATGGATATGTTTTGCAATGTATTCAAGCATACTTTTGGCAAGTGCCATGCCATCATACGTTGATGTCCCTCGACCTATCTCATCAAATATAATTAAACTATTTTCAGTTGCTTCTGTTAACGCAACACTTGCTTCCATCATTTCAACCATAAATGTACTTTTACCACCAGCGAGATCATCACTCGCACCGATTCGAGTGAATATTTTATCAAATATAGGAAGTACCGCTTCGTCAGCGGGTACATATGACCCCATTTGAGCCATAATACTAATAATCCCAACTTGGCGCATATAAGTGCTTTTACCACTCATATTTGGTCCGGTTAAGAGTGCGATATAGTCTTGATCATTCATATTGCAATCATTCGGTACATAATCTTCAACATTCATGACCGCTTCAACAATCGGATGTCGTGCATTCCTTAAAGTCAATGTTTTATCTTTGCTAAATGTTGGTCTCACATAATGGTGTTGAGATGCGAGTTCAGCCATGCTTTGTAATACATCAATTTCACTCATTAATAGAGCGATTTGTTGTAATGATTGGATATGTTCATTGAGTGTTGATCTAAGCTCTATAAACAACTCATATTCTAATTGATGACTTTTCTCTTTAGCAGATTCAATCTGTTGTTCTTTTTCTTTCAATTCATCCGTTATAAATCGCTCAGCATTTGTCAACGTTTGTCTTCTCTGATAACCGAAATGAGATTCATCGAATGAATGAAGTTGAGCTTTCGATATTTCAATATAATAACCAAATACTTTATTATAATTCACTTTAAGTGATTTAATTCCCGTATCATTTCGTTGCTGTTGTTGATAATTCAATAACCAATCTTCAGCATTCATTGATATATCCCTTAATTCATCTAACGACTCATCATATCCAACATTAAATAGCTTTCCTTCTGTATACTGATTCGGTGGATTATCAACGATTGCACCGTCAATAAGGTTGAATACATCGGTTAATCTTTGTAGAGTCGATTCAATATCAACATTAAATGATATATTGAAATGTTCTAACATCCATGTCAAACAATTCTGAACATTTAATAATGATTGCTCTAATTGTTTAATATCTTTTGGATTCGCGTTATTAAACGCGATACGCGATGCTAGACGATCAATATCATAAATTCCAGTTAGCATTTCTCTCAGTTCATCTCGTTCGATAAATTGTTCGATGAACTGATGTACTTTCATTTGTCGCTTCTCAATATCGTTTTGACTAATTAATGGCTTATCTATCCATTTTTTCAATAATCTTCTGCCCATTGGTGTCATCGTATAATCCATTAAATGAAATAAACTACCTTTTTTCTTCTTAGTAGAAATACTTTCATGCAGCTCTAGATTCATGACAACACTACTATCCATTTGCATGTATTTAGATAACGAATATTCTTCAATCTCTTTAATATGCGTTAAACTATGACGTTGATGTGAATAAATATAATTGAATAGTTTTTGAACGACTGATTGCTGTTTTAATAAATCTGATATTTCAAATTGTACAATGTCGTCTAACGGGTTTAATTGATGATGTATTTGTATGATGTATTGTCCTTTAAGCATTTCGGGTATTAATTGTAACGTGGAATCACTCACAACAATTTCTTTCGGATTAATCATCATCACTTCAGAAATTAGTGTTTGATTATTTTGATCAAACTGAGTGAAGTAACAATCACCAGTTGTAACGTCTACGTATGCTAAAGTATAGTATTCTTTAACCATATCGATGCATAGGACATAATGATGTTCATCATTATCAATCGCATAGTCATCCATTGCAGTCCCTGGTGTAAGTACTTTCACAACTTCTCTTCGAACCATCCCTTTGACCGCTTTGGCATCTTCCATTTGTTCACATATCGCAATTTTATACCCACGATCTAACAACGTTTTAATATAGCCATTTGCACTATGATGAGGCACTCCGCACATTGGAATAGGATTTTCCTTTTTCGCATCACGTGCGGTCAGGGTAATTTCTAACTCTTTGCTAGCAATCTTTGCATCGTCAAAGAACATTTCATAAAAATCACCTAATCTAAAAAACAATAGACAATCTTCATACTCAGACTTTATAGATAAATATTGTTTCATCATCGGTGTTTGTTCAGTCATTGTATTCAATCCCTTTAACTCTTCTTTATTATAGTATTTTATCATAATTTCTTATATTATTTCTCTTTCAAAATCTATCCTTTATGTACAACAAAATATATCACTTCAATTAATAAATAAATCAATGTAACATAACAAAAAGTTATGAACCATTAGATAGACAAGAAATATAATTAGAATTATATCAAGAATAAATAAAAGGATGAGTATATACTCATCCTTTATCGATATTAAAATTTATTTACTTCAATGATGATAATTCATAAATCATAACATTATTTATGATTTGATGAATGTTCTACTGCAGCGCCAGTAATACCGTATTGAACATCTCCACCTGTTGATTTAATAATTTCATCTGTTACTGTTTGACTGATTGCATGAGACACCATTTGCATTATTTCACTCACTTCTGTTTGTGATGCTTTAAACTCATCAACAATTGGAATTTCATCAAGTTCTTTTTCAATATTTGCTAATTTTTCTTCAGTCAACTTCAACGCTTTTTCTTTACCATATGCCTGAAAGTTTACAGCTTGCTTTTGTAAACTTTTTAGTCCTGCCATTTTTTCACGTACATTTTGATTTTCATGAATTTTCGCTTCACATTTCTTAAATTGCTCGACCTCTTCAGTTTCTGAAATCATTTGTCCTAATTTAATTGCTTGTTCTCTTATATCATCTCTTGTATACATTAAACTTCTACTCCTTCACGCTGTTCTACTATCGATACAAACTTACCATTTAAAGAATAATTCATCGCTTCTGTAATTTCTACCATCACACGTTGACCTATTAATTCTTCACTACCGATGAAATTAACCAATTTATTCTTTCTAGTGTAACCACTAAGTACATCATCACGTTTCTTACTTGTTCCTTCGCATAAAACTTCAACCGTCTCACCGACGTATTGACTTAATGCTCTCTCACTATATTCTGTGACGAGTTTGTTTAATCGTTGCAATCGATCCGACTTAACTTCTTTCGATACATTATCATCCATCTTTGCAGCTGGTGTTCCTGGGCGTGGCGAATAAATGTAAGTATACGCATGTTCAAATCCAACTTCTTCGTACAATGATAAGGTTTCTTGGAACTGTTCTTCTGTTTCATTTGGGTAGCCGACAATAATATCAGTGGTTAATGCAACATCAGGAATTTGTTGTTTAATTTTTCGAACGAGTTCTAAATAACTTTCTCTAGTATATTTACGTCCCATGATTTTTAACACTTCATTGTTACCTGATTGCACAGGCAAGTGGATATGCTCGACTAAATTTCCTCCAGTTGCGAGGACTTCAATTAAATTATCCGTAAAGTCCCAAGGATGACTTGTCGTAAATCTAACTCTAGGAATATCAATCTTTGAAACATCTCTCATTAAGTCACCTAAATCATAATCCAACCCTAAATCTTTACCGTATGAATTGACGTTTTGACCTAATAAACAAATTTCTTGATACCCTTGCCTTGCAAGATCTCTAACTTCATCAATGATATCTTTAGGCATTCTTGATCGTTCTTTCCCTCGAGTAAACGGCACGATACAATACGTACAGAATTTATCGCAACCATACATAATATTTACCCACGCTTTAATTTTACCATCGCGGACTTTTGGAAGGTTCTCTATCACATCACCTTCTTTAGACCAAACTTCAACAACCATCGCTTTCGACATATAAGCTTCTTCTAATATCTCAGGCAAACGATGTATATTATGAGTCCCAAAAATCATATCTACATTGTGATATGACTTTAATATTTTATTCACTACCGCTTCTTCTTGAGACATACAACCACATACGCCGATCAAACAGTCAGGGCGTGCTTGTTTGATATGTTTCAAATTTCCTATTTCACCAAAGACTTTATTCTCAGCATTTTCACGAATTGCACACGTATTTAATAAAATGACGTCTGCATCATCAACTGAAGTCGTTGCTTCATATCCTAAACTTTGGAAAATCCCTGCCATCACTTCTGTGTCATGCGCGTTCATTTGACAACCGTACGTTCTAATGTAAAATTTACGTCCTTTACCCATTCCTTGGAATCGTTCATCAATTTTAAAATCTTTATGATATTGAACATCTTCTTTACCACGTTTTCTAGCATCTTTTAAATTAGGTGGCTCGAATACGTGTTCGAAATATTTACTATAATCTTTTTCTAAGTTTGGCTTAGTTTTAGTTTGTTGCTGCTGCTTTC
Source organism: Abyssicoccus albus (assembly GCF_003815035.1). Lineage (NCBI taxonomy): Bacteria > Bacillati > Bacillota > Bacilli > Caryophanales > Abyssicoccaceae > Abyssicoccus > Abyssicoccus albus. The sequence goes on along the minus strand of NZ_RKRK01000002.1, from coordinate 547,108 downwards.
TTTGTTCTTCATTCACTTTAAAAAATCCTCTCTAAACCTATATATTAACTTATTATAAAGGTTTTTGAGAGGATTATCAAAGTTATTTTATTTTATCTCACGTCATTAATATTAAATATCGGAAAATGATCTCCAAGGACCATTGCAATAATAAATATTACAATGGTTAAAATGATGTACAATACATCAAATTTAGAAAATTTAGGATGATAATAATATGTTCTTTTACCATTTGTGAAACCCTTTGTTTCCATTGCTACAGCTAATCGGTGTGCTTTTCGAATCGATTGACTTAGCAATGGGATTAAGTAATGATTCACTCTATTAAGTCCGTTATAAAATTTTTTATCAATCACTTGATATCTCATTTTGAGTGCTTTACGTAATCTGATTGCTTCATCAATAAATATTGGAACCATTCGTATTGCAGCCATAAAGCCATAGGCATATTTCGGTTTCAACTTTAAGTTAATCATTAGACTGTAAAATATCATCACAATTCGTGTCGTAAATGCAATCGCCATACCATATAGTGTGACAACAAATGATCTCATGAAAAGATGACTACTCCTAGTTAAGCTTTCCCATGTGATGTGAATGAAATAAAATTTGAATAAAGTACGTTCACCTTCTCCATAAAATAGCATAAATAAGCTTGATGTCATCGATAACACTGTAACGATAGTTAAGACAATGAAGAGTGGCTTTAATTTAATGCCACTAAAGATGATTAAATAAACGAACATTAACAACGTCAAATATACCATCATATCAAAATTATGAATAAACAATAGGACAAAAAATATAATGATTGCACTAATAATTTTCGTCACAGGATTTACATCTTGCAAAAAACTATAGCGATTAATCCACGACTCAATCATTGTGATCACCTCTTTGAGCTAATTGACCATCTTTAATGATCCATCGAACATCACTATACATTTCTAAAATTTGTTCATCATGTGTAATGGTAATAATTAATTTTCCTTCATTTTTTAATTGTTGAATTAATTTAATCAGTTCAAATGTATTATGTGAGTCTAATCCAAAGGTTGGTTCATCAAGCAATAATACGTCAGCACGACTTAGTATTGCTGTTGCTACACTGAGTCGTCTTTTCTGTCCGACAGATAATTCATAAGGATGTAATGTCTTCACATGATCTAACTTTAATAACTTTAGCATATCTTCTGTCTGCTTTGTTGCTTGTTCTTTTTGACCATTGTATGTATTAATGTATAACTCTTCAAATACAGTATTCATTACAAATTGAAGTTCTGGATTTTGATAAACATAATAAATTGACTGAGCTGCCATTTTAATCGATTGCAATTGTTCGTCATCGTAATAAATATCTCCATCGTATGGAATTAATTGCATTAACATCTCAAAAAAAGTTGACTTTCCAGTACCATTATCTCCTTCTAATGTAATCCACTGACCTGAGTGAAATTCGAATCGATCACACTGCCATAACGTTTTATCTCCTCGTTTAGCGATAAGATCGTGACCATATAGTATTCCTTTCGTGTCAGTAGGGTTATGAGCTTTTTGTATTTTTTCAGGACGATTATTCCACGCACCTGGATACCATACACCAAATGATTCAAGCTGCTCCTCAAATTGAAGTAGAATTTGATTCGGTGTATTCGATGCAATCACTTCTCCATCATAATTCATTAATATGACACGATCGACATAATTCCAGACTTGTTCGACTTTATGTTCGACGATAATAACCGTCTTATCTTGCCATATATCTTGAATTACATCCCACAAATGATTCGTTGCATTTGGATCTAACATCGACGTTGGCTCATCTAAAAACCAAGTATTAGCTTGCTGTAATAAAGATGAAGCAATCGCAAGACGTTGCTTCATCCCTCCTGATAAATTTTCGACTGACTTATCTAACGACACATCAAGACGAACCGTTTGAAGTACATCTTCTATTTTTGATACCATTTGTTCTGTAGGTATACAGCGATTTTCTAATATAAATGCGAGTTCCTCTCCAACCGTTGGCATACAAAATTGACTATCTGGATTTTGAAATACAACCGATGCATAATCATCAATAACTAATTCATCTGCTTTATGCGCGATATCAATACTTCTAGGAATAATACCACTCATCACTTGTAATAATGTCGTCTTACCGGATCCACTCGGTCCAAGCATTAACACTTTTTCTCCTTGATGTACATCAATATTTAATCCATCAAATAATTTTTTCTCTACACCTGAAAACTTTAGTCTTAAATTTTTTATAGATATGACCATATTTACCACCTAATTATAATGCGTCGTAATCCTCTTTTTGACTCGGTCTTAATAATTTCGTCACGCCCGTTTTCTCTAAAGCTTTTACAATCACATATGCTAGACCACCTGCTAAAATCGCACCACTAATGATTCTGAATACTAACATTAAAATTACATTCCATAATTGAACTTCACTTAAATATCCGTAGTACCAATCAATTGGAAATGATGCAATGGCAGCCGCTACCCCGGCTAACATACTGACGAACAAAGTATGTCTATTATAGCGATATAACATAAATACAAGCTCACACGCTAATCCTTGTAAGAATGCATAAATCAAAGTAGGAATATGAAATTGACCCATCACGATTGTTTCACCTGCACCTGCTGCAAATTCAGCGAGTAAGGCAACACCAGGTTTTTTGATAAGTAAATAAGCAATAATTGCCGCAATAAACCACATACCATATGTTAATTGCTCAATTCTCAATCCCGTTGCTTCAGCAATGCCATAAAACCCCCACCATACTTTGTAAATAATTGCGAAGATGACCGCAATAAATACTGTAATTAAAATATCTGATAACTTTAAACCTTTCGACTCTGTACTCATTTGTACATCCTCCTTAAAAATAAAATAATATTTTAAACAAATAAAAAACACTCCCTATAGACATAGGAAGTGGACATATTGATGATCATATCGATACGTTAACATAATTGTCACTTCCCTACGCAAGCGTCTATTCTTGATCAGGTTCAAAGGGTCCGAATTCAACCGTCTCAGTATTATATAAATATAATACACCCCTAGTGCTTATTTAATTGTTATATTAATAATACTAAACTCAATAAATAAATCAATAGTAAATCATTAATTAACTCGACATTTTATCCATTTTTTTCATCATATTGATGGGTTAAATCAGTAATCCTTTGATGCGCCTCGGATTGATATATTTTAATTTGACTCATCGTACTTTTTGATCCCATATCTTGCATTTTAGAATGCATCTTATCGATTAATGATAAGCATTGTGACATTGTTCCTTCAATTGTCGTCTCTAATGGCCCAACACGATAATTTAATCCACTCTCATCAATGATGCGGATTGCCTCATCTACATATTCAATGACATCTTCATGATCATTAGGTTTCGGAATGATTTGTATACTCATCATTACATTCATAGTATTTACCTTTCCTCCTTTAAAACACATTAGTAATTAATGATATGATAATCGTTATTAATTATTGTGGTATAAATATTCAACATCATTAAATATACTCTTTCATCAAATCATCAAATGTAGCAGAATCTAACTGTAAATCTCTCTTTGCTAACGACTCATCCAAATAACCATCAATTTGTTCTGCATAACTTTTTGCTTCACTGTTGTGATAGATTAATCCTTTAACCAGTCCATCATGTTCTATGATTGCATTCATTGCTTTAGATTTATCTTTATAATCAAATGATTCGATATCATTAACATGTGTTAAATGTTCTTTAAACCAGTCATACGTATTCACTTTATTATATGTTACACATGGTGAAAATACATTAATAAATGAAAATCCTTTATGATTCATCCCTTGTTCGATAATACTTGTTAATTCTTTAATATCTGAAGATACAGATTGTGCAACAAATGTTGCACCTGATGATATCGCAAGTTGTAATGGAGAGATACTTGGCTCAATTGAACCTTTAGGCGTAGACTTTGTCACAAAACCGTGTGCACTACTTGGTGACGTTTGCCCTTTAGTTAAACCGTAAATTTGATTGTCCATTACGATATACGTAATATCAATATTTCTTTTCAATGCGTGGATTGTATGACCCATACCAATTGCGAATCCATCACCATCTCCTCCGCTTGCGACAACGGTCAAATCATTATTTGCCATTTTAACACCTTGAGCAAGTGGAAGAGCTCGTCCATGAATCGAATGGAATCCATATGAATTAATATAGCCACTTAGTCTTCCAGAACACCCTATTCCTGTAATGACTGCGAGTTCATGTGGTTCTAACCCAATATTGGCGCACGCTTTTTGGATTGCGGCTTGTACACTAAAATCTCCACATCCAGGGCACCAATTCGGCTTTACGTCATTTCTGAAATCTTTAAATGTTGCCATTACTTAACACGTCCTAACATTTCATTAATCTTCTCTTCGATTTCTTTTGGTTTAAATGGTTTTCCATCATACTTCGTTAATGTCTCCAGTTTGTCATGAATATTTGTTTCGGATTTTACCAATTGAGTCAATTGTCCTCTATAGTTATGTTCAACAATAAGGACTTTTTGAGCCTTTGCGACATAACGCATCAATTGATCTACAGGTAATGGGTATAGCTGTCGTATTTGAATATGATTCACTTTTGCATCAACTCTACTGATTGCTTCATCAATTGCACCGTACGTCGAAATAAAACCAATCACTAAAATCTCAGCTTCATTATGATCAATATTAACATGGAACGGTTCACTCAATTCAAATGAATCTAATTTACGCATCCTTTTATTCATCTGTTCATTACGATTATCACTTGCTTCACTTGGCTTTCCGTATTCATTATGCTCTACACCCGTTACATGATGAATACCACCTTTCACACCAGGGATAACGCGATTCGATATCCCATGATCCGTAACATTATAACGTTTAAAGTGTGTCGTCTCTTCATCAACTTCTGTCGTCAGTTGCCCTCTGTTAATTTTAATTTTTGATTGATCTAATTTATGAACTGTTTGTTTACCAAGCGATAATTGTAGATCACTTAATACAATAACCGGACATTGATATTGTTCAGCTAAATTAAATGCTTCTCCAGCTAGATAAAATGCATCTTCAGCGTGTATTGGTGAGATGACAATTTTCGGAATATCACCATGGGTACCATAAATCATCTGATTCAAATCTGATTGTTCTTGTTTCGTTGGCAATCCAGTCGACGGACCTCCACGCTGTGTGTTGAATATGACTAAAGGTGTTTCAGTCATTCCTGATAATCCAATAGACTCCATCATTAACGATAAACCAGGACCTGCAGATGCTGTAAATGCTCTAACACCCGCATAATTAGCACCAATAGCCATCGTTGCTGCAGCAATTTCATCTTCTGTTTGAATGACTGTTCCGTTTAATTGTGGCAACTTATCAATCATAAACTCCATTATTTCAGATGCTGGTGTAATCGGATAAGCAGACATAAATCTTGCACCTGATGATAGTGCACCTAAACTCATTGCGTCATTACCAATCATAAATAAACGTTCATCTTTATTTGGTTTCTCTAAAGACATTAAATCATTACGATCGATGACTTCATCAAGTGCTTCATATCCTAATATAAGTGCTTGTTTGTTCAAATCAACGACTTTTTCTCCTTTGGATTTGAATGTTTCAACGACTAAATTTTCGAAACCAGGCATTGGTAATTGCATTAAACAAGCTGTTGCTCCAACAGCAACCATATTTTTCATTAAGCTCGTACCTAATTCTTTCGCAATGTGTGTAAATGGAAGAACATACATTGTCCCTTTAAAATTTGATGGTTTCTCAGGATTGAACTTTGCATCCGCTAAAATTACACCATTTTCATGTAGCTCATCATAATTTACATCAATTGTTTCTTGGTCAAATGCTACCAATATATCTAGATCATCACTAATAGAATAAATCGGGTCAATACTCATACGGATTTTATTGTTCGTATGTCCCCCTTTGATTCGACTTGAGAAATGTCTATATGTGTATATATAATATCCTTCACGATTTAACGCGGTAGAAAAAATTTCACCTGTTGATTCAATTCCTTCACCTTGTTGTCCACCGACTTTCCAAGATATTTGTTTATGCATTTAATCTCCTCCTAATAATTCATCTCTATTTTAACAAATTTGATACCTTTTATTTAACGATCTTCACGATTTCATTCAAAAGTCTTATCCGTTAGATTTGTGATTATTCAATAACAAAAATTATTATTTAAAATGTACATTACGACTATGACTTTAAATGAAATAGTGACGTATCATTTAATTCATTTCTTCACATTTGATTAAAATAGATTAAAACTTCTCTTCTTCATGAATTGTTTCTATCTTTATTGCGCTTCCTTTTGAATCAAGTTCAACAAATACACCATTGATTTCTGCGTAACCTTCAGTTGGATATATATGCTTTGTAGGCATATTTGTTGTGAAACGATAAATAATTCCTTCATCTTCAACACCAATTACACCATCACGAAAACCCGTCATACCTACATCTGTCATATAAGCTGTGTGATTAGATAAAATTTTTGCATCATTTGTTTGAACATGTGTATGTGTTCCAACAACAGCGGACACACGTGATGATAAATAACGAGACATCGCAATTTTCTCACTTGTCGTTTCTGCATGAAAATCTACAAAGATATGAGATGAATTTTTCAATTCATTTTCAAGCAAGTGATCCATCGTCATAAATGGACAATTTATATTATTATTCATTAGCGCACGACCTTCTAAGTTGACGATTGCTAATTGTTGACCATTAAAATTAATAATTTTATACCCTTGTCCAGGGTTGTTATCAGGATAATTGACTGGTCTAACAATATTTGAACCATCAATAAATTCATAAAGTTCACGTTGTCCATACGCATGATTCCCGAGTGTCACACAATGTACACCCATAGACATCATTTCTTTATAAATTTTTTCAGTGATACCTCTACCGTGTGCAGCATTTTCTCCATTCACTATAATCAAGTTTGGTTGATATTGTTGCTTTAATTGGCTAATTTTAGATGTTAATATTTTACGTCCAAGTTGTCCGACAATATCTCCGATAAATAAAATTCTCATATTGTAATCTCCTATTTGCATTTTCCTATTCATCATAACATGAATTTAAAAATGTTTGACCGTAATATATTGGGGTATTTAACAATCAAGTTAAAATTTTAATTATTATATAGGAGTGACATGATGTCAATTTCAATTGATCCAAAACATTTTGCAGAGTTAGCCGTACAAGCTAATCCTAGTGATAAAGAATCATTAGAAGATAAAGCAAAAGATGCTTTAGAACTATATTTGACTGCGTATAAAGTTGCAGAAAAGTACGCACGTCATGCAAGAGATGAAGAAGAAACGTCAAACGCATTACGCGCAACACGAGATGATGAAATGAACTTACATTCATAATTTAAAAATTGTATATAACAAACGAAAAAAGAACTCAAACATAATTGTTTGAGTTCTTTTCTTTGTATTATTTCGCATGCTCAATTGCTCTTAACTCACGAACAACAGTCACTTTAATTTGTCCAGGATATTGTAATTCATTTTCGATTTGATTTTTTATATCACGTGCTAAACGATGGGCAGCTCGATCATCAATGTCGTGTGGTGAAACCATGACACGAATTTCTCGGCCCGCTTGTATTGCATAAGTTTTCTCTACTCCATCATAACTATTTGAAATATTCTCCAATGATTCTAATCTCTTCACGTAATTTTCCAATGTTTCTCTTCTTGCACCTGGTCTAGCCGCACTTAATGCATCTGCTGCTGCAACTAAAATACTGATTGTAGACGTTGGTTCAACGTCACCATGATGAGAATGAATTGCATTAATGACGATATCATGTTCATTATAACGTTTAGCCACTTGAACTCCAATCTCAACGTGACTTCCTTCAACTTCATGATCTATTGCTTTTCCGATATCGTGTAACAAACCTGCACGTTTCGCAATCGCTGCATCTAAGTTCAATTCAGTGGCTAACATTCCTGCTATATGACCAACTTCGATTGAATGTTTTAACACATTTTGACCATAACTCGTTCTATATTTCATTCGCCCAAGTATTTTCGTCAATTCAGGATGCATATTATGAATGCCGAGTTCGAAGGTTGCTTGTTCACCTGCTTCACGAACCATTTTATCAACATCACTTCTTGCTTTATCAACCATCTCTTCAATACGGCCAGGATGTATCCGACCATCCTCAACCAAATTGTTCAAAGCCGTTCTTGCAATTTCTCTTCTCATTGGATCAAAACCAGAAAGAATAACAGCTTCAGGTGTATCATCAATAATCAAATCTACTCCTGTTAATGTTTCAAACGTTCTAATATTACGGCCTTCACGTCCTATAATACGACCTTTCATATCATCAGAAGGTAAATTAACGACCGATACTGTTGATTCAGAAGTATATTCTGCTGCATAGCGTTGTGCTGCAGTTGCAATGAGTTCTTGTGCCATCACATCTGATTTATATTGAAATTCTTGTTTCTTTTCATTCAACATAACCTGGAAATCTTCAGTGAGTTCTTGTTCAACTTTAGCAATAACTTCTTCCCTTGCCTCTTGTTGAGTTAAACCTGAGATGCGAGCAAATTCATTTTGTTGTTCATCAATCAATGCCTGAATTTTGCTTTCATTTGCATCTACGAGTTGTTGTTTTTCTTCAATTTTAGCTTCTTTAGATTCAAGTAGTTCATCTTTTTTATCAAGTGTTTCACTACGGCGATCTAGATTATCTTCTTTTTGAAGCAAGCGAGTTTCTTGTTTTTGAAATTCTTGACGACGAGATTTAACCTCTTCATCAAAGTCATCCTTTAACTGTTGGTTTTTTTCTTTCGCTTCAAGTAATTTCTCTTTATACAATCGATCCGCTTCTTTTTCTGCATCATCAATGATATGTTCAGCAGATTGACGAGATTGTTGCAATTGTTTATGAATCATTTGTTTTGCAATTATATATCCCGCAACAACACCTAGAATTACTCCGAGCAAAATTAGGATAATGCTTAATGGATCCATCAAAACACCTCCCTTATTGCTTTATCTAGCCATTGTTCTATGATTATAAAATCATATGATTTAATTGTAATCTTCTTTATTTATAAAATCAAGACTGACAATTTATAAAGTGACAAATAAAGCCATCAATGTTAAACATTGATGGCTTTTTTTATACAGATAAAATCTTAAGATTCATTATCTTCAAATAAGTTAATATCTTCCTCTAACGCTTCTTCTTTGTCTAATTTATTTTCATTAATACCTAAACTTTCTCTAATCTTATGATCAATCTCATTCGCAAGTTCTGGATGATCTTTGAAATGGGATTTAACATTTTCTTTACCTTGGCCTAATCGCTCTCCATTATACGAGTACCATGCACCACTTTTTTGAATGACTTCTGCCTCGACACCTAAATCTATAATTTCACCTTCTCTAGAAATACCTTCACCATACATAATGTCCACTTCTGCCACTCTAAATGGCGGTGCTACTTTGTTTTTTACAACTTTAATTTTGGTTCTATTCCCAACAATGTCATTACCTTGTTTTAATTGCTCTGCACGACGTACTTCTAGACGTACTGAACTATAGAACTTCAGTGCACGCCCACCTGGTGTTGTTTCTGGATTACCAAACATGATTCCAACTTTTTCACGAATTTGATTAATAAAGATTGCTGTCGTATTACTCTTTGAGATTGCACCTGATAACTTACGTAATGCTTGAGACATTAGTCTAGCTTGTAAACCAACATGTGTATCTCCCATTTCACCTTCAATTTCAGCTTTAGGCGTTAATGCTGCGACAGAATCGACAACAACGATATCAACAGCACCACTTCGTACAAACGCTTCTGCAATTTCTAACCCTTGCTCACCATGGTCGGGTTGTGATAAATATAAATTATCAATATCTACACCTAATTTTTCAGCGTAATCAGGATCTAATGCATGTTCAGCATCGATAAATGCTGCAAGTCCACCATTTTTTTGAACTTCTGCAATTGCATGAAGTGCTACAGTTGTTTTACCAGAACTTTCTGGTCCATAAATTTCAATAATTCGACCTTTAGGATAACCACCAACACCTAACACATTATCTAGTGTAATCGAGCCACTTGAAGTAGATGAAACTTTTCGATTAGCATTATCGCCAAGTTTCATCACCGCTCCTTTACCGAATGATTTTTCCATGTTTTTAATGACTGTATCTATCGCTTTTTGTCTATCCTTATCCATAATTGCGCCTCCAATTTTGTCTCAAATTGCTAATTCAAAGCCTATTGTTTAAATCGTTACATAAAAACTGTAGTTTTTTTCATATTGCATGTGTTTCTCTATAATCCTACTATAAATCATTTGTTCGTGTTTATCAAGTGTAAACACGAACTTATGTTTGCTATATTTGAAATTTTGATCTAAAAGTAATCTAAATCAAAAATTTATTAAGCAAAATATACAATTTAAACTATTTACTGTTCGAAAATATATGTTTTGCATTGTAGAAATATTCAGCACCAGACAAAATTGTAAAGAATAATGCAACATACATTAAAATAGATCCAATAGGAATATGAATCAATTGAAACAACGGTTCTCCAAATAAAATGAGGATCATACTCACCATCTGGAATGTTGTTTTCCATTTACCAAGGTTACCTGCTGAACTGACTTCTCCCTGTTCTATTAACAATAATCTTAGACCTGTTACAGCAAATTCTCTTGCAATAATAACGATCGCAATCCAAGAAGGAATAAGTTCTAAGTCAACCAATACAATAAGTCCTGATGCGACTAACAATTTATCTGCGAGTGGATCTAGAAATTTCCCCATATTTGTTACAAGGTTCCACTTCCTTGCTAAGTAACCATCGATAAAATCAGTAATAGAAGCAAAGATAAAGATCAATGTTGCGATAAATTGTTCGATACGGATAGATTGTCCAAATAACACTTCTATTTGTCCGAACCCAAAGTTTGCTAATGCAAATACGATAAATAACGGTATTAATATTACTCTTAAAACGGTCAGCTGATTAGGTATATTCATCTTTTTTCTCCTCTATCATTTTTTAACATTAAATATATAACGTCTAGTAATGAGACTACTCGCTTCGGATGGCTCTTTGACTTCCTGTCCATTCAGTTTTAATACCATATTCGACGAATTACCAGAGATAAACGTTACAGTCTTGACTGACTTAGGTAATTCAATTTTTTTCGAAGTAATTTCACCTTGAAAGTGCGTCTTATTATTTTCATCAATGACTTGAACCCAGTTTGATATTTCTGACTGGATATCTAACGTCAGTGCCTCTTCAGCTTCAACGTCATAATGAATCTGATTCCCATCGAATGTTTGAAATGCAATAGCTACATCTTTTTCTTGTTTTTCATCATCTTCTTTGTTTTCTTTATTTTTCTTATCATTCTCCGCTTTAGAATTTGATTCATTTTCATTAATTTTAGATTGATCATTAGTTTCTTTCGATTTAGTTTTAGATAGTTCCTCGGATTTTTTATCTTTTATATCAATCGCCACATCTTTATATTGATCATTAACCGTCTGGTTATTGAATACTTCATCTTTAGTCGGTGAAAAAATAGAGAAACTAATGACATATAGTAAAAAAATAGTTAATAATAATGCTACTAGCCCTATTATAAATTTTAAAAATTTCGAGTATTGCTTACTTTGCTCACGATTTGATGTCTGCTCAAATACTTCTGTTTCATTGACAATATTTTTAGCTTTGGGTAGCTCATGTTTATGATCTTGAAGTAGTTTTTCACCATCTAAATGAACATGTTTTGCATAACGTTTAATCATTGTATTCAAATAATGATTGTTTTTAATTTTGTTAAATTCATTTTGTTCAATATAAGTAATTGTCTCACGACTAATATTCGTTTTATTCTGCAAATCAAGTAAAGTAATACCAAGTGATTCTCTTTTTGCTTTGAGTTTTTGCCCAATTTTTTTCATAGATATCATTCCTAGTCGTTTATTTCTATCGGTTTGTCATTTACAATAAGACACACAAAAAATTCAATCAATGATTGAATCTTATATGTTAGTGTAACATTATCTTATCTATCAAAAATTAAAACCAAACATATCATCATCATTACTAAGCCAATGATGTTGTTCAATATTTAATTTTTCATATGTAATTTGATCATCTTTATGTGCTCTAATTTCAACAATATAATCAAAGTCTTCCATTTTATACTGAGTTTTTTGAACAAATAAGTCAGGGTGTTCTATCACTTTTACTGCATTTCTTTCCATTACCTGATGGACTAAGTCGATATGCTTTTGATCTTTTGTTTTAGCAGTGACTGCACCGTCAATAATATAAATATTTTCATCGTTATATTCAGCTTTTAATAAAGAGTTTCTAACCGTTTGTTTAATTAACGTACTTGATAAAAATAACCATTTCTTATTGGCACATACACTGCCTGCTACAATAGATTCTGTCTTTCCAACTCTAGGCATTCCTCTTACACCGATTAATTTATGTCCTGGTTCTTTAAATAACTCTGCAAAGAAATCAACTAAAATACCAAGTTCAGTTCGTTCAAACTTAAATAGATTATGTTTGCCAAAGTCACGATGAATATATTTTCCATGTCTAACAGCAAGTCGATCTCTTAACTCAGGTCTTCTCATCTTAGTAATTTCAATATCATCAATATGTTTGGCAATTCGTTCAAATCGCTTAATCTTGTTAATTGAATCTGTTCTAATGAGAAGTCCACGATTAGAGTCATCTATCCCATTAATAGTATTAATGGTAATTCCAAGTGTTCCCAGTAGCGATGAAATATCTCCTAATAAACCAACACGGTTAATTATGAGCTCATATTCTAAGTACCATTCATCATTCCGTTCGCTATATATGTTTATCATTTACTACACCTCAACATCTTTAGAAATATAGTGTTCAACCTCTATTATATAATACTACTGGATATGCCAACCACCATTTAATGAAATCACTTGACCCGTATGACTTAAATCTAATTGATTTAATAAAAATTCAACCCATTCAGCAATTGTTTCCGCCGTCACAAATTGTCCGGTAGGAATATCACTTTTAAGTACATCAATCGTTTCACGATCTAAACGGTCCGTCATACCACCCGTTACAACACCCGGTGCAATAATTGAGCATTGAACATTAGACGGTGCTAGCTCTTTCGCTAATGACTTAATCAATTGATGTTGATATGCCTTTACACTACTATATATTGCTTCATAACTTGCAGGCACTTCACCAAAGATAGAACCAATTAATATGATTTTGCCTGACTTTTGTTGAATCATTCTTCGTGTAAATTCTGTAAGCATAATTGTAAATTGTGTAATGTAAGCATTGATATACTGTTCAATTGCTTTACCATTGCACTCATGAAATAATTCAAACCATTCTTCACCATAGCATATAATCACTTCATTTATTTGCTCCATTTGATCGAACGTATTCATTCGAAACGGTTCATTGAAATCGATATAAATGCCTGTTAAATCATGATGCTCATAGAATTCATTAAATTTGTCTTGGTTACGATATGAAACAAAGGTATTGGCCTTCTGATCAGACTTTAATTGATTCACAATAGAAAAACCGATATGACTAGTACCACCAATAATGACTCTACTTTTTTGACTCATTCGGTAACAACACACTTTCTATAAATTGCCCTTCATCTATGACCTCTTTAAATGTATCTACAATGTATTTCAATGAAAGCTCATTAATCACATCAAGTAATTCATAAAATTCCAATTGCTCAAAGGAATGTTTCGTTAGTTGGTCTGCAATATACTCAAGACTATTTAGCCCTATAATAAAATCACCAATGAGTTCTTTTTTTAATTTGGTAAATATTTTTTCTTCGAACAACTCATCGTTGTGATAAAATTTTTCAATCGTCTCGTAAACGTTTGATTTAAATAAATCGAGATTCTTAGTACGTGCTGATATCATCATATAAGTGAATGTTTTTTCTTCAATAAATCCATATTTAAATGATTCATCAATCACATGTTGTTCAAGGTTTTCAATATAAAAATCACTCCGTTCACTGAATATCATCTCAAGAGCAAGCATCATCGCCATTTCACGTTTATACTTGTCGACCGTTGATAAACGATATGGGTCTAACTTCAAAGCGAGCATAATCTTTGGTTGAGTGATCGGCGCATATTGTTCTACGTATTGAGATTGAATTGCTATTTCATGTGGTATGATTGTTTTTTCAATAAGGTCTTCAATTATAGGTAACTGCTTTATATGTTTATTTAATACATCGATTGTTTTGTGGATGTCTACGTCACCTACAATCGTTAACACCATTTGTGATGGATGATAAAAATATTTGTGAATATCATACAATATTTTTTGATTAATTTTTTGAATTGATTCAATCGTCCCTGCGATATCATCTTTAATTGGATGGCTTGGATAAAGCGCATTTAAAGTTTGAAAGAAATGTTTATGATTAGGACTATCTTGATACATTTTAATTTCTTCAGCAATGATACCAATTTCTTTTTGTATCGAATCTTGTGTGAAATATGGTTCTTGAACAAGATCTATAAGTAACTTCAAATTCTCTTCAAAATGGTCTACACAACTAAAGAGATAGCTCGTTCGATCAAATGAAGTAAATGCATTTGCATTCGCACCAAGTTCTGAAAACTTTTTAAAGATATCTCCTTCTTTTTTCTCAAACATTTTGTGCTCTAGAAAATGAGCAACACCTAGCGGTAATGTAATCAACTCATTCAGATTAAGATCATAATATTGATGATCGGTTGATCCAAACGGTGTTGTGATCGTTGCATATTTTTTTTGGAAGCCTTTCTTTTTTGAAAAGATTACTTTTAAACCATTTGGCAATATTGATTCAATAAGCTCTTCATCATATTTATCATATGTTTTCTTAGTCAGTTGATTCTCCATATATGCTCCTTTTTAACAATGTTTTTATTGATCTGTATGACGTGTCATAATATATGTTTTTTGATGTGTTAGAGATTTTGCAACGTTGACGATGTTTTCTCGCGTTACATTATTTATCTTTTGCATCCAATCAAATATATTTGTTGAATGATTAATAAATTTAAGCTGATAGTCTTGCATAACGATAGATTTTATACGGTCTAACGATTCTACTCGACTATTATACAATCCAACTTTAGCCATTCGAAGCATTTCATCATCAAATTGATTGTTTTTAAGCTTTTCTATTTGTTCAAATATCACTTCATTTGCTTTATCAACTTTATGATGTGGTACACCGCTTACAATGTAAAGACCACCTTTTTTATTGTCGATTTGTGAATGAATTTGATACGCTAAACTTTCTTTTTCACGAACCTCACTAAATAATAAAGAGCTCGCATGACCACCTAACATATAATTTAACACCATTAAATCATAATATGTTGATGGATTATAGGGTAGGTCCGTTTTGAATCCTATATTTAATTTTGCTTGTTCAACCTCTTTATATTCAGTTAACACTTTATCTTGATCCTCTATGAACTGTGCCGTTCTATGATGTTCATGAATTGAAACTCTATCATTTTCTTCATATTTTATGAGTGGTGTTAATCGCTTACTAATTTCGTGACATTCATCACCGACGATATAAATCGTCATGTGGTCATTTTGAATCATTTTGCTATACTCATCTATTACTGATTCAAATGAAGCATCGTTTAGTAGATTCTCATTCCCTTGTGAGAAATAACGATAGTCATCTGCATACATTTCTTCTATTAACTTAAGAAAGCTCATCTGAGCACTATTATCTTTCATATTAATAAATTTGTCTTTAAACAAAAGTTTTTCTTGTTCTATTTGATGTTTTGCTTTTTCAATTAAAGTTAACTTATCTGATTTATAGATAGGTGAATATAGATGGTGCATGATAAATTGAACGGCTTCATCAATCAATTGATTAGATTGAATGAATTTCTCATTAATAAATTCCAATGCTAATGTAAAGACATGATAATCGCCTTGTTTTGATACCGAAGAAGATAAATGAGCACCGTATAATTCACTTAAATGATCAAGTAATTGTTGTTCATTGATAAATTCACTATTAGATTTCATCATAAGTCTAGAAATAATTGAACGGTTCATAATGCGTTTAGCATCTAATGGCGATGTTAATTTTATCACAATGGCATTTGACTTGAATTTCGATGTATGAATTAACCTTTGTTCTATTGATTTTGTATGTATTGAACTGACTGAGTACATTGTCTTCACCTCTTAAAAATGACCACATAATAAACGAATCTATAAACTTTGAATATAGATTTATTCATTATGTGGTATATCATTATAATCTTACTGTATCAAATTTTAATATAAATTACTTAAAAAGAAGATTTTTACTCATGATTAATAATCATTCATATCATCTTCTTCTTGACTATAGACTACTCTCGGCTTACTACCTTGTGATGGACCAATAATTCCATCATTCTCTAAATCGTCAATTAATCGAGCTGCTCGATTATAACCAACTCTAAATTGCCTTTGTATCAATGATGCACTCGCTTTATTCTGTTCTATGACAAATGTTTTAACATCCGGATATAAATCATCCTCACTCGATGAATTGTCCGACTCATTTACTTCAGCAGGTTTCATCTCTTCAATATAATTCGCTGTCATTTGGTTTGTAATATAAGAAACGACATCGTCAACTTCTTTATCAGAAAGAAATGCACCTTGTATTCTAGTCGGTTTCGATTGACCATAAGGTAAGAACAACATATCTCCTTTACCTAACAACTTGTCTGCACCATTACTATCGATAATTGTTCTTGAATCTGTTGATGACGAAACACTGAATGCTATTCTTGATGGGATGTTCGCTTTAATAATCCCTGTAATGACATCGACAGAAGGTCTTTGAGTTGCAATAATCAAGTGAATTCCCGCTGCACGTGCCATCTGCGCAATGCGTGTAATACTTGATTCAACTTCTTTAGATGCAACCATCATTAAATCAGCAAGTTCATCAACAATGACAACGATATACGGTAATTTTGGTGTTTTTTCATCTAATTCGTCATTCATTCGTTCAATATAATCATTATAACCTTCTATGTTACGTGTATTAGAATGACTGAATAAATCATAGCGTCGTTCCATTTCACTCACAATTTTTTGTAATGCTTGTGCCGCTTTTTGGGGATTCGTCACAACTGGTGTTAATAAATGAGGAATTCCATTATAAATATTCAATTCTACCATTTTAGGGTCAATCATCATCAGTCGTACTTCATCTGGACGTGCGTTTAACAAAATAGAGATAATAATACCGTTAATACATACTGATTTACCACTACCCGTCGCTCCTGCAACGAGCAAGTGAGGCATCTTGTTCAATTTAGCAGTAATCGGCATTCCAGAAATATCTTTACCGAGCGCTACTTCCAATGGATGATTAGCTCCCCCTTTAGTCAACACTTCACGAAGCGTAACCATTGATACTTCTCCATTAGGAACTTCGATTCCAATCGCACTTTTACCAGGAATTGGAGCTTCTATTCGAATGTCTTTTGCTGCTAATGCTAATGCGATATCATTATGAAGATTAACAATTTTACTTACTTTTACCCCAACAGCAGGTTGAACCTCATATTGGGTTACAGCCGGTCCAATTTTAATTTGGGTCACTTTTGCATTGACACCAAAGTTTTTTAAAGTATTTTCTAATAATTGACCTTTTTCTTTAATTGCTGCTTTATCATGATTGAACGTACTACTGTTCGTGCTTAATAAAGACATTGGTGGTAATTTATATTTTTTAAGTGCACGTTCACTTTCATTAGTTAATGCCTCATCCATGCTCTCCATTTGCGATTCATCATAGCCTTCATCCTCTTGTTGATGATTAGAATCTTCATGATAACTTTCACCAATATCCTTTTTATTAGAGTAATACTCCCCCTCATTGTCATGATTCATTTGATTTATATCATCAGATTGATTTGAAATATCATTTTCTGTATGGCTAAAGATATTGATTTCATTTGATGGCTGGGTTTGATCTACTGTGTCATTCTCTTCATTTTGTAATGGTTGTTGTGAATTATTTTGTGAGTCATGTTTAAGTTGTTCGTCTTCTTTACCGTTGTTTTGAGCGAATAACTTACTTCTTTTTCTTTTATTTCTTTGTTCTTTTTTTGGTTGCTCTTTTAAATATGGCCTTTCAGTTGTACCCGTCACTTCAATGTCGATATTTTGATTTGAATGGTTTGTCATATTATGATGATCCTTACCATCAATATGTTCAACCGACTCTTGTTCATTTGCTATCAATATTTCATTTTGATGTCGCTTTTGTTCACGTCTTTGATCTATAAATTGCTTCGACTGATTCAATCCTTTAGATGAATTGTCTTTGAATGACGAGAATAGTTTATGTAGTACATGTCTTAAATGTTTATTCATCATATAAACTACAGCAATAAATAATACAATTAAACCAATCATGATAGTCCCTACAGGTGAAATTAATGTTGTCAAAAATCGTGTCAATATATCACCGATTAAACCTCCACCATTAAAATATAAATATGATTGGCTATAAGCACTTTTAAGATGATCCAATGAATGAAGTTGACGATTTGACTGAGCTAAAAAAATGGAATGCGCCATAATCATGACACTGAGTATCAGCAGTAAAAAACCTGTCATTCTTCGAGTTAACTTCGGTAAAGCTTGAACACTACCAATATAAATGCATATTAATAATATTAATATATAAATGAAAAAACGTGCAAATCCAAATAAATAATTGAACACTGCATCAATATACATTCCGATCATTCCTAAATGAAATACAGCTAAAATTAAAAGAATAATGATAATAAAACTAAAAACACTATATAACGGCCCATTTGATTGGTGTCTTGATGTTGTTTTGATGTTTGATCTCGTATTTTTTTTTGATTTTCTTTTCGTTGCCATCACTTTGACACCTCTTCATATTCATTTTCATGATACAACACATAAACGTTCAATATTTGATCACATTGCTTAAACAGATATAAAAGATAAAATGACTGGTCATTTTATCTTTTAATATACAATATACTGTTATGATTTCACTTCTTGAATAATAGGGATAATCATTGGTCTTCTCTTCGTTTCATCATACATCATTTTTCCTAAGCGATCTCTAATATCTGATTTCATCTCTGACCAATCAAGACGATTTTCAGATAGTTTATCCTTAACAATTTCAATTACTGCTTCATCTGCTTCTTGTAATAATTCTTCTGATTTTCTGACATATACGAATCCACGAGATTGGATTTTAGGTCCTGCAACAATTTCTTTTTTATTTTTATCAATCGTCACAACAATAATAAAAATTCCGTCTTCACTTAATATTCTTCGATCGCGTAAAACAATATTTCCGACATCGCCTACGCCACGACCATCAATTAATACATTGCTTGCTTCAACTTTTTTAAGCACGGTCATTTGCTCTGAATCATAACTTAGGACGTCGCCTTTTTCTAATAAATATATATTTTCTGGAACAACACCAGTCTCACTTGCAATTTTTGCGTGAGCAATTTGCATTTTAAATTCACCTTGAACTGGAATAAAGTACTTCGGTTTCATTAAATTAATCACAAACCTTAATTCCTCACTCGTTCCATGACTCGATGCATGTACTTTTGCAGCATTACTTATAATATTTGCACCGGCTTTGACGATATCATTCATTGTTTGATATAACACAACTTCCATATTAGATGATGGTGTTGTTGTGATAAAGACATTATCCTTTGGTTTTAAATTCAAAATATTATGCTGACCTTTCGCCATACGTTGAAGGTTCTCAATCGGTTCACCTTCAGATCCAGTAGCGATCACTACAACTTCATTATCTGGATAATCTTCCACTTTATGAATTGGTATTAAAAGATCATCCGCAATATTAAAGTATCCAAGTTTTCTAGCAATACTAAATGAGCTCTCAAGACTCTTTCCTAAAAATGAAACTTTACGATTTGTACTTGCCGCAGCATCAAGCACTTGTTGAATCCGAATAAAGTTTGAAGCATAACATGACACGATAATACGCGCTTTACTTTTGCTGAATTCATCGAGTATATGAGATCCAATTTCAGATTCTGGTGTATTGAACCCTTGCTTCTCAGCACTTGTTGAATCACTGATTAATGCAAAGACTCCATTCGATGCAACTTCGCTCATTTTAATGATATTCATCGAGTATTTTCCTTGCATCGTTTGATCCATTTTGAATTCACCAGTATACACAATCGCACCGTATTGTGTGTGTAAAGCTACACCATAAGCATCCGGTATACTATGTGTTGTATTAAAGAATGTCATATGAACATGATCAAACTTCATCACACTGTCTTCATTAATTGTAAAAAATTTAACTTTTCGTTCTACTTTATGTTCAATCAAAGCATCCTTAACTAGCGCTAATGTTAATTTAGATGCATAGATTGGAGCGTTTACTTTATCCATAATATATGGAATAGCCCCAATTGAATCATCATGTCCATGTGATAAGAATATGCCTTTAAGTTTATGTTTATTTTGAATGACATAGCTAATATCAGGAATTACTGCGTCGATACCTAACATTTCATCTTCAGGAAACATTAACCCAGCATCAAACATGAACATTTCATCATCAACCTCAACGATGTACATATTCTTTGCAATTTCACCGACACCGCCGAGGGGAATAATTTTTATGTTTTGGTTGTGTTTCTGTCTATTTTTTGATTGTTTTGCATGATTTTGTGATTCTTGTTCTTTATTATTAGTCAATGCTTTTCCTCCTAAAAACCCGTTAACTTCATTCACTGTTATATGATTAACAATTGAATTAAATATTGATTATTAATTCTAAACCGATTATTATGACTGATCCGGTTTAGGTAATACTGCTTTCCTAGACGCACTCACTCGTCCTTTATCATCGATTTCTGTCACTTTAACTAAAATTTCATCGTCCATATTCACAACATCTTCCGTTTTGTTGACGCGTTCATGTGCCAATTGAGAGATGTGAACGAGTGCATCTGTCCCTTTAAACAATTCAACGAAAGCACCAAACTTTTCTACTCGTCTTACTTTAGCCATATAAGTTTGACCGACCTTAGCTTCTCGTGTAATTTCTTCAATCATTTCTTTCGCCTTATTAATCATTTCTTGGTTGCTTGATCCAATGATCACAGTACCATCTTGTTCAATATCAATTTTTACATCAGTGGCATCAATGATTTCATTAATTTTCTTACCACCCGGTCCAATAACATCACGAATCTTATCAGGGTTGATTTTCATTTGTTCAACTTTAGGCGCATATTCACTTAATGTTTCACTCACAGTCGGTATCGTTTCTAACATATGATTCAAGATATGCAAACGTCCAATACGAGCTTGTTCTAACGCTTCTTCTAAAATTTGTCTTGATAATCCATCGATTTTAATATCCATTTGAATCGCAGTGATACCTTGTTTTGTTCCTGCAACCTTAAAGTCCATATCACCAAGGGCATCTTCCATACCTTGAATATCTGAAAGGATTGTATAGTTTTCATCTTTTTTCACTAGGCCCATTGCGATACCCGCAACTGGTGCTTTAATCGGAACCCCTGCATTCATTAATGCAAGCGTTGAACCGCAAATAGATGCTTGAGATGTTGATCCATTGGATTCTAACACTTCACTGACAACTCGAATCGTGTAAGGAAATTGTTCCTTGTTCGGGATGACTTGAAGTAATGCACGTTCACCAAGTGCACCGTGTCCAATTTCACGTCGTCCTGGTCCTCTCATTGGACCTGTTTCACCAACAGAAAAACTCGGGAAGTTATAATGATGCATATATCGTTTCTCTTCCTCAACCCCTAGACCGTCTATCACTTGATGTTCACCAAGTGCACCAAGTGTTACAACGCTTAATGCTTGTGTTTGCCCTCTAGTAAATAATCCAGAGCCATGAACTCTAGGTAATAGACCTACTTCTGAACTTAATGGTCTAATTTCATCTGGTTTACGTCCATCTGGTCTGATTTTTTCATCTGTTATCAAACGACGAACTTCACTTTTAATTAACGCATCGAAGATTTTATTCACTTCATTGATTTTATCTTTCATTTCATCTTCATCGAGTTCACTATAGACAGATTCAAATTCAACCTCTATCTGTTGTTGGATTGTTGTGATTTCATCTTCTCTTTGTTGTTTATCTTTTTTCAAGATTGCTTCTTCAAGACCGAACTGTAATGATTTAGCATTAACTGCTTCTTCTAAAGACTCATCCATTTCTACAGGTTCAAAAGACTGCTTTTCAACATTAAGTGATTCAACAATCTCTTGTTGAAATTCTATCAGTTTCTTTATTTCATCATGACCGAACATAATTGCATTTAGCATTGTTTCTTCTGAAACTTCTTTCGCTCCAGCTTCAACCATGTTAACCGCTTCATAGTTTCCGGCCACTTGTAATTCAAGTGAAGAATGTTCTAACTGTTCAGTTGTCGGGTTAATAATAAATTCGTCATCAATTAATCCAACCGTCACACCAGCAATCGGTGCTTCAAAAGGAATATCACTCACGCATAATGCTAAACTTGAACCAAGCATTGCAGCCATTTGTGGACTTGCATCAGGATCTACACTCAAGACCATACTGATGACTTGAACATCATGGCGATATCCTTTAGGGAACATTGGTCTAATTGGACGATCAATGAGTCTTGAAGTCAATGTTGCTTCTTCACTTGGTCGTCCTTCTCGTTTATTGAATCCACCAGGGATTTTACCCGCTGCATACATTTTCTCTTCATATGCAATCATTAACGGGAAGAAATCTACATCTTTAGGTTCCTTAGATGCTGTCGCAGTCGTTAAGACCACTGTATCACCATAACGGATGATGACTGCACCGTTAGCTTGTTTTGCGATATGATTCGTTTCAACAACTAATGGTCTATTCGCCCAAGTTGTTTCAAATATTTTCTTTAAATGTTCATTCGACATATTTCATTCCTCATTTCTACATTCATGTGATGAATGTGCTCAAAAATCGTTAATACTCACTTATATCTATTCTATCATGTTTTAACCCTTCATATAAAACAAAAAAAGCAACTCTAAAAGAGTTGCTTTTAATACGTTTATTTAAATTAGCGACGTAAACCTAATTTATTAATTAATTCACGGTAACGTTGAACATCTTTTTCACGTAAATAAGTTAATAAATGTTTACGACGACCAACCATTTTTAATAATCCACGACGAGAGTGATGATCTTTCTTATGCATTTTTAAGTGTTCATTCAATGCATTGATTTCTGCAGTCAGTACAGCAATCTGTACTTCTGGAGATCCAGTGTCTGTGTCATGTACACGATATTCTTTAATAATATCGTTTTTTTGTTGTTGTGTAATCGCCATAATAAATAGCCTCCTATATGTTAAATTCACCGATAACCTAGAATACGTTGGAGTGTCGTAAGACCAAGTTAAAGGTACTTAATGAATTATACATGAAACGGTCATAAAAAGCAAATAGTTTTTGATTAGACATTAGATAATATTTGTTTCGATTGAATGACGTCTTGTTGTATTTGTTCAATTAACGCATCAATTCCGTCGAACTTTTTCTCATCTCTAATAAATTCATACCATTCAACTTCAACGCTCTCCCCATATATCGATTCATCAAATTCAAAGATATTTACCTCTATCGTCAACTGGTTGACTGATGGATCATTAAATGTTGGCTTATATCCAACATTACATACACCATTATATGTTTTATTTTGACTTAATAATTTAAATCGCACTGCATGAACACCAACTTTTGGAATGACATAATCTTCTTTCGGCATGACATTTGCTGTTCTGAATCCAATCGTACGACCACGTTTTTCTCCTTGAACGACGAACCCTTTGATTGAATATGGACGACCTAACATTGCATTTGCACGCTTTGTCTCACCACTTTTTAACGCTTTTAATATATTTGTTGTAGATATTTTATCATCATCGATCATTTCTTTTTGAACCATTGTCACCTCGAAACCATCTTTATCATCTTCTAATTTCAACATGTTACCCTTGCCATATTTACCATACGTAAAGTCAAAACCAGCGATGACATGCTTCACGTGATTCAACGTGAAATAATCACGAATAAAGTTTTGTTCTGACATATTGGCAAATGATGATGTAAATGGAATGATAAATAAATAATCAATACCCATGCAAGCGAAAATTTCTTTCTTCTCTTCAATCGGCGTAACATAAGTTGTTCTCTTCATCTCATGATTTAAAACAACAGATGGATGTGGGTCAAATGTCATAACCGCTTTTTTTAATTGTTTCTCTTCTGCAATATCTATCATTTTGTGAATAACTTGTTGATGTCCAAGATGAATACCATCAAAAAAACCAATCGCAACAGCGATATCATCATGATCATATTTTTCTTTCAAAGGATTTTGCATTACAATTGTTTTCATTGATTATTGCACTCCTAAATGTTTAAAGTAATTGTTTGTTTATATTTATGTTATGAATATAATCGATAATAATTATGATTATTTAGTATATTAATCTTACTAAAAACAATAAAATTAATATTACTTTTTTATACTATTATTTTATTTAATATTTAGTTAAAAACTTTTTTCGCTCTCACAATTGAATCATCTTCTTGATCTGGCATATATATCGCCACTGCTTTATTATCATACATTAAAACCGTTTCATCCTCCATCAAATTGGCATATGTTTGAATCACATTTTGTGATGAGTCTAATACCCTTAATGTTAAATCTTCAAATAAAGACCGTTTTAACTTTTGACCATACTGTACTTTTTTAATAAGATGTTCATTCAATTGTATTGTTGGCATATGTCTTAAACCATATTCCATCGGCAACAACGTATTATTCTGTTCTTCAAAAGTCATTTCAGATAAATCTTTAAGTGTTATACTATCTACTAATTTAAATTGTGCAGATTTTGTTCGTGTCAACTTTGACATATGACCTATCGTATTTAATGCTTCAGCGATTTGTGTCGCTAAAGTTCTTATATATGTTCCTTTGCCACATTCAATTTCAACATCGAATGTATATACACTATAACATTCCCCATCAAGATGATATTTCGTGTTCAAGACTTTTGATTGTCTTTTGATAGCATAAATCATGACTTGTCTTCTCGGTCTCTCTACCGTTTCATTATTTCTGGCATATTCATATAATTTACGGCCATTTACTTTCACAGCAGAATACATTGGAGGTATTTGTTCAATCTCACCGATGAATGTTTTCAACTTTGAATCTATATAATCTTCTATCTCATTATCATTGAAATTCTTAAACTTTTCGGGAAGTCTATGATCAATGTTAATCACTTCACCTGTCTGATCTTCTGTCGTTGTTTGAATACCGAGCGTAATTTGTGCAGCGTATGTCTTTCCTGTATTCATCATATAATCACTGATTTTAGTTGCTCGTCCAACACATATTGGTAAAACGCCATCTACTTCAGGGTCTAATGTACCCGTATGCCCAATCTTTTTTGTCTTTAATATTTTACGCAATTGAAATACAACATCATGACTTGTCATACCTCGTGGTTTATATATCGGAATAATTCCATCCATCAAAAAAACACCTCTCCTATACACTAATAGTAGTGTACAAGAGAGGTCGTCAATTGTCTATTATCATTGATTAGGTGCATTACTTTTCTTTTTTATTGAATTCTGCAATCATACGTTCTATCTTATTACCGTAATCAATTGATTCATCATAAATAAATGTTAAATCTGGTACAACTCTAAGTTTTACTGCTTTACCAATTTCATTTCGGATAAATCCATTTGCTTTATCAAGCGCTTTAAAAGTTTCTTCCTTTTCTTTTTCGGTTCCAAATACTGTCAAATATACTTTTGCATGTTCAAGATCCCCAGTCACTTCGACATCTGTCACCGTAGTAAATCCAATACGTGGGTCTTTAACCTTATTATTAATTGTCTCAGAGATAACCTTTTTGATTTCTTCTCCAACACGTTCGCTTCTTATACTCATTAGATCACCTCATATTGTGATTTAGACTTTAATTGAATATATTTATCGTTCAATTTCAACCATTTGATAAGCTTCTATAATGTCGCCTTCTTTTAGGTCATTATATCCTTCAATCGTAATACCACATTCATAGCCTTGAGCAACTTCTTTCGCATCATCTTTAAATCGCTTCAACGTATCCAATTCACCTTCAAATACAACTACGCCTTCACGAATAATTCGAACACCAGCATTTCTTGTGATCTTACCTTCTGTCACATAAGAACCAGCAATCGTTCCAACTTTAGACACTTTGAACGTTTGACGGACTTCAGCTTGACCAATCACTTGTTCTTCATATTCAGGATCAAGCATACCTTTCATCGCAGATTCAACTTCTTCGATGATTTGATAAATAATGCGATGGAGTCTCATATCAACTTGTTCTTGTTCAGCCGCACGCTTTGCATTCGCATCTGGTCTAACGTTAAATCCAAAAATGATACCATTAGATGCTGATGCAAGTGTAACATCTGATTCATTAATGGCACCAACACCTGTATGGATGATTTTAATATTTACCCCTTCAACGTCAATCTTCATCAGTGACGCGGCAACTGCTTCAACAGAACCTTGAACATCCGCTTTAATAATAATATTCAAGTCTTTCATTTCGCCTTCTTTCATCACATCAAATAAGTTATCTAAACTTACTTTTTGTGAATCTTGACGGGCAGTTAAAATTTGTTCTTCTTGTCTTGATTCTCCGATGGCTTTTGCTTGTTTATCATCTTTGAATACTACAAAGCGATCACCGGCATTTGGTACATCTTGTAAACCTGTTATTTCAACTGGCGTAGAAGGTCCTGCTTTTTTAATATTTTGGCCAAGGTCATTGGTCATCGTTCTAACACGTCCATACGTATGACCGACAACAATTGAATCACCTTGTTCTAGTGTTCCATCTTGAACAAGTATTGATGCAAGTGCACCTCTTGATTTATCAAGTTCCGCTTCAATAACCGTTCCGATTGCAGTACGCTCTGGGTTTGCTTTCAATTCCTCTACTTCAGAAACAAGTGTGATCATTTCGAGTAAATCTTCAATGCCATCACCATTCAATGCAGAGAGTGGTACGAAAATCGTATCTCCACCCCAGTCTTCTGGGAATAATCCATGTTCTCCAAGCTCAGTCATCACACGGTCAGGATTAGCAGTTGGTTTATCAATTTTATTAACCGCAACAATAATTGGTACCTCAGCCGCTTTAGCATGGTTGATTGCTTCAACTGTTTGTGGCATTACACCATCATCTGCTGCAACAACTAAAATCGTAATATCTGTTACTTGAGCACCACGTGCACGCATCGTCGTAAAAGCAGCGTGACCTGGTGTATCTAAAAACGTAATTTTTTTATCGTTTGCTTCGATTTGATATGCACCAATATGTTGTGTAATACCGCCTGCTTCACCATCAGTAACTCGTGTGTTACGAATTGAATCTAATAGCGTTGTCTTACCGTGGTCAACGTGTCCCATAATTGTAACAACAGCAGGTCTTTCAACCGCTTGATCCTCATTTGTTTCAACTTGGAAGTAAGCATCGAGGTCTTTAGAGTCAACGATGACTTCTTCTTCAGCTTCTACACCATATTCACTACATATTAATTCGATTGAATCTTGATCTAGTGATTGATTAATATTTGTTACAATACCAACCATAAATAAATTTTTCACGATTTCAGATGCATCTTTATTTAATTTCTCAGCAAGTTCACCCACTGAAACTCCTTCTTGATAATATATTTTGTTCGGTGAATCTTCTTTTCTTTCTTGCTGAGCAGTATCTGGTGTCACTTGCTCACGCGATTTAGCTTGTTTTTTATTTTTCTTTTCTTTATTTTTGTTGCTTTTCTTTTTACGTTTAGAATCTTTAACTTCTTTCGGTGCCTTAGTTATACGCTCACTAGATTGATCGTAATCATCTAACTCTTGTAAATATTCATCATCTTTATTCACTTCTTGTTCAGCTTCTTGTAAAGCCTTTTGGATTTCTTCATCATCCGTTGTGTCATCTGTTTTTACAACGACATCTTCCGTTGAAGTTTCTACATTTTCTGTAGATGATTTTTGCTGATCTGTATTAGATGACTCTGCATTTGTAAGTCCAAGCTGTTCATTTAACATTGTAATATATTCGTCTTCCAATGTTTGCATATGACTTGAAACATCTAGACCTTGTTCGCGCAAAATTTCCATAATTTCTTTGGATTTCTTATTTTGTTGTTTAGCATATTCATAAATTCTTAATTTCGACATAATCCCACTCCTCTTTATTCCATAAGTTGAGCACGCTCCATCATAGATTTCGCAAATCCATCATCTGTTATTGCGATAACGACACGTTCGTCTTTACCTATTGCATGTCCCAAAGTTGTTCTATTGAATTTTTTTATAATTGGTACATTATAATACTGACATTTATCAGTGATTTTCTTTTCTGTGTTCTTACTTGCATCCATAGCAAGCAATACCACTTTCGCTTTACTTGCTTGAATCGATTGAACGACAAGTGATTCACCACTGATTAAATTGCGGCTTTTCATTGCAAATCCAACGAGTGATAAAAGTTTATCCGCTTGATGGTTTAGAATACTCATTTCATCGGAATATCCTCTCTATATATTAATCGAATCACTTCATCATAAATAGGATTCAGTGCTTCTACCGACGAGTTAAAAAACTGTTCAAGCTTTTGCTTTTGTCGCGCTTCATTGACAACCTCTAAGTCTTTAACGACGTAAGCACCACGACCATTTTTCTTACCTGTTGAATCAACAAATAATTCGCCTTCTTTTGTTTTAACGATACGAATCAGACTTCTTTTATCATGTTGTGATTTTGTTAAAATGCATTTGCGCATTGGTACTTTCTTTGTCATCATCATCACTTCCTGCTCATCTCATTAATCATCAAGAAATGTTTCTAAGTCTTTTAAATTTGTTGGATAAATACCTTCTTCACGCGCTTCACTTTCAGGCTTAATGTCAATCTTTAATCCTGTAAGTTTTGCCGCTAATCGTGCGTTTTGTCCACGTTTACCAATGGCTAATGATAATTGATAATCGGGTACTACAACTGTCGTTGATTGTCCATTTTCATCAACAATAACCTCCAACACTTCTGAAGGGCTTAGTGCGTTTTTAACAAATGCTTTCGGATCTTCGCTCCATTCGACAATATCAATTTTCTCACCATTTAATTCTTCGACAATTGCTTCCACACGTGTACCCTTGCTTCCAACACATGCACCGACAGCATCAACATCTTTATTCTCCGCATGAACACTGATTTTCGAACGATCACCAGCTTCACGTGCAACAGATTTTACTTCGACAACACCGTCTGTAATTTCTGGTACTTCTTGTTCAAATAATTTATTGAGAAGACCTGGATGTGTTCTTGAGACAAATATTTGTGGTCCTTTAGTCGTCTGTTCAACTTTATTTACGAACACTTTAATACGATCATTCATTTTGTATTGTTCATTAGGCATTCTTTCAGATTCGCTTAACACTGCCTCAGTTGATCCGATGTTTACATAGACATATCGATTGTCTATCTTCTCAACCGTGCCGATCAAGATTTCATTCTCTTTATCGATGTATGCTTCATAAAGTATTCCACGTTCTGCATCTCTTAAACGTTGCATTACAGCTTGTTTAGCTGCCTGTGCTCCAACTCTACCAAAATCATTTGGCGTAATTTCTTCTTCATAAATATCACCGACTTCATATGCTGGATTCGATTGCAGTGCATACTCTAAAGTCACCTGATCTTCTGGGTATTCAACTTCATCGACGACATTTTTTCTAGAATAAACTTTGTAAGTTCCGTTATCCATATTCAAATCAACTCTAATATTTTTAACGTTCGCATAGTTTTTTTTTGTAAGCAGTATATAAAGCTGCTTCGATTGTTTCTATAAGGACTTCTCTTGGAATATTCTTTTCTTTCTCTAAAAAATCAACAGCATTTAATAATTCAGTTGACATTTAAATCATCTCCTTTAACATTCAGCTATAAAATAACAGCTTTTCTTGCTTTAGCAATTTTATTTCGAGGTATTTCTATAGATTTCGTTCTTGTTTTATCCTTATATTGGATTGTCAAGAAGTCAGCAGATAATTCAGTTAAAATACCTGTATATTCTTTCTCTCCACCGATTGGCTCATATAGTTTGACGTAAATAATGTCATCTACACTATCTTCAAAGTCTTTTTCTTTTTTTAGAGGACGCTCTGCACCCGGTGATGACACATCTAGATAATAAGCTTCTTGAATGGGATCTTCTTGATCTAATAATTCACTCAATGATTCAGCAATCATTGTACAATCATTTAAATCAATACCTTTCTCGGGCTTATCTACAAATACTCTAAGAAACCAATCTTTTCCTTCTTTAACATACTCCAAATCAACAAGTTCAAACCCTAACGACTTAATGTGTGGTTCAATCATTGTTTCTACTTGTTCGACTATTTTACTCATTATACCCTCCTAAATAAAACGAAAAGAGTGGGATTCACCCACTCTTTTGGCTAGAGTTCTTTATTAACAAGTTAATTTTATCATAAATAGCCCCTAATAGCAATATTGACTACAAGTCAAAGATGCTGAGTTGATCTGTATCTGGTAGCTCATTTAACGATCCAAGTTCGGTCATATATTCTATCGCTTTATTAGATACACCACAGCGTTTATGAATGTCTTCTTTAGATGAGAAAGGACCATTTGCACGTTCCTCTACGATACGCTTTGCTACGTTGTCTCCAAGACCTGGTATTGCAACAAATGGTGGTATTAACTTATCGCCATCTATAATAAAGTCTTTTGCATCTGATTTATCGATATCAATGATATCCATCGTGATATTGCGATGTGCCATTTCATTGACAAGTTCTAATACAGTTAATAGATCTTTATCTTTTTTCGTTAAATCATTAAACATTTCATATTGCGATTGAATAAATTGCTTAATTTGTCCTTTCGGCTTTGTCATCATCATTAAGTCGAAATCACTCGCACGTACTGAGAAGTAACTCGCATAATAATAATGAGGGTAATGTACTTTGAAATAAGCGATACGAACAGCCATTAATACGTATGCAGCAGCGTGTGCTTTAGGGAACATATATTGAATTTTTTTACATGATTCGATGTACCATTTCGGTACGTCATGTGATTTCATTTCTTCTTCAAACTCTTCACTGACCCCTTTACCTTTACGCACTTTCTCCATAATATTAAATGCTACCGATGGTTCTAACCCTGCATACATCAAATAAACCATAATATCATCACGACAACCGATCACTTCGCTAATGTCACACGTACCACTTCGAATGAGTTCTTGAGCGTTACCAAGCCATACATCAGTCCCATGAGATAGTCCTGAAATTTGGACAAGCTCACTAAACTTTGTCGGTTTCGTTTCTTCTAGCATTTGTCTAACAAATCCTGTTCCAAACTCAGGTACACCAAGAGTACCCGTTTTGCATAAAATATCGTCTTCTGACACCCCTAATATATCTGGACCACTAAATATGCTCATCGTATCTTCATCATCTGTTGGTATTGTCTTAGGATCAATACCAGATAAATCTTGTAGCATTCTAATCATCGTCGGATCATCGTGACCCAGTATATCGAGTTTCAATAAATTATTATCGATTGAATGGAAGTCAAAGTGTGTCGTCATCCATTTAGATTTCGTATCATTTGCTGGATATTGTATCGGTGTGAAATCGAAGATATCCATATCTTCTGGTACAACTATAATTCCACCTGGATGTTGACCTGTAGTTCTTCTTACTCCGGTACATCCAGCAACGAGTCTATCGATTTCAACGTTACGTTTTTGAACGCCTTGATCATTGAAATATCCTTTTACAAAACCAAATGCAGTCTTCTCAGCCACTGTACCAATTGTACCCGCACGATACACTTTATCTTCTCCAAATAATTCACGGGTGTATAAGTGAGCTGTTGGTTGATAATCACCACTAAAGTTTAAATCAATATCAGGTACCTTATCTCCTTTGAAGCCTAAAAATGTTTCAAAAGGAATATCTTGCCCGTTCTTAGTATAATCTGTACCACATTTGGGACACTTTTTATTCGGTAAATCAAAACCACTTGAAACACGACCATCGGTAAAAAATTCATGATGGCAACATTCGCTACATACATAATGTGGTGGCAATGGGTTGACTTCTGTAATTTCTGTCATTGTCGCAACGAAGCTTGACCCAACAGAACCACGTGACCCAACCAAATATCCATCATTCAATGATTTAACAACTAAGTCACGGCTGATTAAATATATGTCGCTAAATCCATTATCGATGATACTTTTCAATTCTTTATCTAGACGACTTGTAATGACTTCAGGTAAGTCATCTCCGTATATTGATTTTGCCATATCATAACTCAATTTAGTAATTCGCTCATCAGAGTTTTCAAAATTTGGAGTATATAGCTTATCTTTAATTGGTTTCACGACATCAATCATGTCATTAAGCTGATGCGTATTATTAATGACTACATTAAGTCGAGTCTGTTCATCTAAATAATAAAATTCGTCGAGCATCTCATCAGTTGTTCTAAAGTGAGCTGATGGCAAAGTTTGACGTCCAATAGGATTGCCCGGATTACTCTTTATTAATATTTCACGTGCCTTAGAATCTGTTGGATCTAAATAATGAACATTCCCCGTTGCAATCACAATTTTGTTCATATCTTTGCCTAATGCAACGATATTTTTTAAAATTTCAATAATCCGGTCTTTAGAGTCCACCAATTCACGATCTATTAGTGGCTGATACATCGTGAGCGGCTGAATTTCGAAATAATCATAATAAGCAGCAATTTCCTTTGCTTCGTCATATGATTTTTGCATCATTGCTGTGAATACTTCTCCTTCTTTACATCCAGATCCAATGAGCAATCCTTCACGATGTTCGTTTAATAACCGCTTTGGAATTCTAGGCGTCTTGAAAAAGTATTCTGTAGAAGCTCTAGATATTAACTTAAACACATTTTTTAAGCCCGTTTGATTTTGAACGATTATTTGGACATGTGATGGAAATGCGCGCTTATATGCCTCTTTATTTTGCAATGTTTGATCAATTTTATCATGATAAAAAATATTTAATGCATAAAGCTCATCTAACATTTTAATCAATATATATCCCGTCGCTTCTGCATCATATATCGCACGGTGATGCTGTGTTAATTCAACATTATAATGTTTTGCTAAGACATTTAATCCATGCTTAGACATTGATGTATTCATTCGTCTTGATAGCTCTAACGTATCAATCACAGGATGTGTTGTTTTATCCATTCCACTTTTGACATACCAACTATCTATAAAGCCCATATCGAATTCAGCATTATGTGCAACAAATATACATCCTTCACTGAATTCTTTAAAATCTTGAAGTACTTCTTCAATTTCGGGCGCACCTTGAACCATATCATCAGTAATCCCAGTCAAATTAATCGTCGTATCACTTAAAGGCTCATGTGGATCACTAAATCGCTCAAATTTATCAATTATTTCACCATTATGAACTTTGACCGCTGCAAGCTCAATAATTTTATCATATTTTGCTGATAATCCAGTCGTTTCAACATCAAAAACAACATATGTTGCATCTTTTAATTCGATATGTCTTGGCTTATAACAAATCGTTTTACCATCATCAATTAACATCGCTTCTAAGCCAAAGTTAATCTTAATATCATGATCCAATGAAGCACTATATGCTTCTGGATAAGATTGTAAATTATCATGATCTGTCAATGTAAGTGCTTGATGACCCCACTCTTTTGCTCTCTTTACATAATCGCTGATCGAGGTCGTTGCATCCATTTGAGACATATTAGAATGTAAGTGAAACTCAATTCTTTTATCAGGGTGAGTATCTTGTTTTGGTTTTTTATTCACTGAATGTATTGATTGAGCTGTCATCGCTAAGTTACGAATAAATTCATCATACATTACTTTCCCAGAAACCCGAATCCAATCCCCTTTTGATAAAGCTTGAAGATGTTTAAGTTGATCTTTATTATTTTCAAACATTTTAATAAGTATCGAATCAGAAAAATCAGTCACTTTCAATTGAATTAAACTACGATTAGATTTCAATTGTCTAATTTCAACGTCGAAAATCATTCCTTCAACGGCAATTTTTCTCTCTTCTTCAATAATGTTTGCCATTGATACGATTTCTTCATGATGAATCTCTTTTCCAATATGACATTCATCATAAGAATCTTGTTCATGGCGTTCTGCTTTTTGTTTGTTTTCTCTTTGCTTTTCAATTGAAGATTGCACTATATTTTCATCTTCTTGTCTAATCTCTTCCATAATTGATTCATACATATGGGCGTCACTTGCGAATGAACCCGCTGGCATGAATTCATCTTCGTACTGATGAATATTATCAATGTCCGAATTTTCATTAGCCTGTTTAATTTTAGGCTGCTCATCGATAGTGCTTGGCTGACGCTCGTATTTCTCAATGACAAATTGAACATTATATTGACTAAAACCAAGCTTTTTAAGTTCTTTTTTCAATAGAGGGATGAGTTTATCATTACCAATATTAACCATCATTTCATCTTTTAAGTTAATCCTTACTTTATCGTCTTTATATTCAATAAGCTCTGTCGCAACTTGAGATTTAATATGATGGTGGTTCTCTACTCTATTTAATGCTTCAATCACATAAGAAACTAGCTGTTCATTATCCATATGCGTATATGTAATGTTCAATGCAACATCGAATGGGGAGAATGTTTCATTTAATTTTGTTTCAAACTGTAGTAACGTGTTAATAGCCCACGGTGAATTGAATACAAAAGAAAATTCATAAAGTTGTTTAACTTTATGAATTTTCAATGCTTCAATTGAGTGGCCACCTTGTTTAACGATGGAGTCTTCAGGGTTGAAGTTGATATGGTCTAACAACTTATCAAAAGATACACTGTTTTGTGTCATCATTTATACCTCTTTCACTCAAATTATTATACACAGCATAGATACTTAGGTGATTTATCTCTACATGTACAAGCTACCAGTCATGAAAAATTTTTTATAATTATGAGCAACTTTATTCGTATGATTGTTTCACCGTATCTACAATATGTTCTATTTTGATTTCTTGTTTATTCATTTCTGGTGATTCATGCAATTTTAATCGATTCGTAAATTCAACAACTCCTGATTTATATCCGCGGCCAATTGTTATACGTAATGGTATACCAATTAAGTCAGCATCATTAAATTTCACCCCAGCTCGTTCATTACGATCATCGATTAGAACGTTATAACCATTCTGTTTCAATGATTTATATAGCTCAAATGCGTATTGAGTCGTTTCACTATCTTTCATATTAGGTAATATAATATGAACATCATATGGCGTGATTGATTTCGGCCACACGAGTGAATCTTCTGTCATATGTTGTTCAATGACTGCTGCTAATGTTCTTGACACACCAATGCCATAACATCCCATAATCATTGGGACACTGCGGCCTTGATCATTTAACACTTCAGCTTTCATTGAAGAAGAATATTTTGTACCCAGTTTAAATACTTGACCAACTTCTATCCCTTCAACAAATTCAACTGGTGATTTACTACCTTCTGCATATTCACCTTGTTGGATAAATCTATAATGACCATATATCGGATCTTTAATATCTCGATCAATTGACACATTGATATAGTGATAGCCATCCACATTCGCACCCGTTGCAATATGTTGGTGACCTCTAATGGCATCATCAACATATATCGGCATATGATCAACTTCAACAGGCCCTAGCGAGCCAAATGTCGCACCGAATAAAGACTTCACTTCATCTTCTGAAGCCATTTTTATCGACTTAACATTTAATGCTCTCATTGCAAAAATTTCATTTAACTCATGGTCACCACGAAGTATGAACATCGCATATTTCAGTTCGTTATCAACCTCGTATTTTACAACAAGTGTTTTTGACATATCTTCTATTGATACATCAAGAAATTGTGCAACTTCAATACTTTTCTTAACGTTTGGCGTTTCAACTCTTTCTAATGGTTTCTCTTCTCCTTGATGAGATAGTGGTTCATTCATTGGAATCGCTGTTTCAATATTGGCAGCGTAGTCACTCTCTGGATCAAAACATATCGTATCTTCACCGATATCAGCAAGTGCCATAAATTCATGGGTATAATCTCCGCCTATCGCACCACTATCAGCTTTTACAGCTCTTACATTTAAACCTACACGTTTGAAAATTTTATAATACGCGTGATACATATTATCGTATGTTTCTGATAAAGATGCTTCATCAATATGGAAACTATAAGCATCTTTCATAATAAATTCGCGTCCGCGCAACAATCCGTAACGTGGTCTAATTTCGTCCCTAAACTTCGATTGGATTTGAAATAATGTAATCGGCAATTTTTTGTATGATTTTAATTCATCACGAACAAGTGAAGTAATAACTTCTTCATGCGTTGGTCCTAATGCGAAATCTCGACCGTGACGATCATTAAGACGCATTAACTCAGCACCATAATCATCCCAACGCTTAGATTCTTGCCATAACTCTTTCGGCTGTAAAATAGGCATTTGAACTTCAATACTATCGATATTTTCCATTTCTTCACGTATGATTGCCTCGATATTATTCAACACTTTCTTAGCCATCGGTAAATAGCTATATACACCAGCAGCTGTTTGTTTAATCATGCCACTTCTTAACATCATTCCATGTGAACGACTATCTGTTTCAATCTGTTCTCTAAGCGTTGGGATAAATATTTTAGATTGTCTCATAAAAAAACACCTCTTTATGTTAGATTTTTAACATTTTTATATTCCATGATTGATTTAATAAAAACATATGGGTATACATCAAATACTATAGATCAAAAAACTGACTATAATAATGATCTCTAATAACCCATAATAGACGATTTTACTTATAAAAAGAAAGTTTTAATATCATTCCAAGTGACAAGAATCATTAAAATCAATACAAATAATGCTCCAGCAAGTTGAATCATTACTTCTGCTTTCTTATGGATTGGTTTCCTAAAGATCGCTTCATATAAAACAAATAATATTCTGCCACCATCTAATGCTGGGATAGGAAGCAAATTCATTAAGCCTAAGTTAACACTTAACAAACCAGTAAATGCCATTAAGTTAATTAAACCTTGGCTCGCAACTTGTTCAGTCACTTTATAAATTCCCACTGGACCATTTAACATATCCAAGCTAAATTCTCCTGTAAAAATAGACGTAAATAAAAAGACAATCCCTTTCGCGATTCTTGTCCCAGCTTCATAAGTAATATAAAACCCGTGTGGAATCGTATCTACAGGACTAAATGATAATTTGTTATTAACCCCTAATATATATCGTTTATCGATACTTCCATCAACTTGCTTAATTTCTTGAACAGTAGGTGTCAATTGTACATTCGATATTTCACCATTTCTTTCAATCATGACTTTCGTTTCTTTACCGTTCGTTTGTTGCATTACTTCTCTCATATCATCCCATGAATTAATTTTATTTCCATTAATTTGATTAATGACGTCACCAGTTTTTAAACCTGCCTTTTCCGCAGGAGAATCTTCACCAATACCTCCGATGACATTTTCACCACTTGGAGCACCTTGAATCATAGCTACAGTACATAAAATGACTAAAGCTAATACAAAGTTCATAAATGGTCCAGCAAATAATGTTAAAAACTTTTGCAACGGTGTTTTACTATCAAATTGTTCTTCTTTTGGTGCGATCTTTTCCTTCACACCATTTTCTACACGATAACTTTCTTCTGATAAATAGTATACCTTTTGTTCTCCAGTATATTGGTCAACGCCTGTAATGGTTAAATTTTCATAAATATTTGATTCTACCACTTCAATTTGATCGATTTGTTTAAAGTTATGCTGATCATCAAACAATAAATGAGTCACTTTATTGTCATCATTTAATTTAACTGATAATCTCATCCCTTTATTTATTGGGAACATATCCAATTCACTACCTGCCATTCGAACATAACCACCAAATGGAAGTAACCTTAACGTATATTTAGTATCATTTTTTTTGAAACTAAATAATTTTGGTCCCATCCCAATTGCAAATTCGGGACAATGAATACCTGCTCTTTTTGCCATAAACAAATGACCCCATTCATGTGAGATCACGAGTATTCCAAATACTAGAATAAATGCGATTAGCCCTATCATTGAATCTGTTCACCTCTTTTATATACTTCATCTACATATAATATGTCTTCGAGCGTTGGATTTTTAATCATTTTATGATGCTGTACAGCATCAAATACTAGATCTTCAATTTCTAGAAACTTAATCTTCCTTTGCAAAAACTGATGAACTCCATACTCATTTGCTGCATTCATGACTGCTGGCATTGTATGACCACTATCCATCACATCATAGACGAGCTTCATAAATGGATAGCGACGATCGTCCATCGGTTCGAATGATAAATTCAAACGTGATTTAAAGTCGAGTGTTGGAATATCGAGTGCTAGTCTTTCGGGATATGTCAACGCATATTGAATCACTGTTCTCATATCTGGTGTTCCAAGTTGTGCCATAATACTTGTATCAACATATTCGACCATCGAATGAACTGTACTTTCTCTATGTAATACACTTTCAATTTTGTTCATATCCAGATCGAACAACCATTTTGCCTCGATTAATTCGAGCGCTTTATTCATCATTGTCGCTGAATCTATTGTAATTTTTTTGCCCATTGACCAATTCGGATGGTTCAATGCTTCATCAACATTAACATTTTTTAATTGATCACGTGTTAAATCTCTAAAAGAGCCACCGCTTGCTGTAATGATGAGCCGTTTAATATTATCTTTCTTTTCACCATTAAGCGCTTGTAAAATCGCGGAATGTTCCGAGTCGATTGGAACAATTGATACATTATTTTGTTTCGCTAATGGCATAATGATTGCGCCAGCACTCACAAGAGTCTCTTTATTTGCTAGCGCGATATTTTTACGAGCTTTAATCGCTTCAACCGTTGATCTTATACCAATCGAGCCACTAATGGCATTCACAAACGTATCAACCTCCTCATGAGTCGCAATATTAATTAATGCATCATTCCCATAAGTTAATTCGATATGAGATAAAGCTTTTTCGTTAATGAATTGCTTAATTTCTAAATAACATTGTTCATCTTGAACTGCAATAAATTTTGGATTGAAATTAGTTATGATAGATTTCATAAATTCAGTATTTCTTCCAACAGAGACAGCAATTAATTCGAACACGTCAGAATGCCTTTTAATAACATCTAATGTCTGTTGTCCGATGGAACCACTCGCTCCAATGAGGCCTATTTTTTTCATCTTTCTCACTCCCAGTCAATACATATAGCTTATTATCTACAACTATGATATTAATGGCAAAATGTTCATCAATGGTAATACAAATATAAAACTATCAAAGCGGTCTAACAATCCCCCGTGCCCAGGTAATATTGAGCTTGAATCTTTCACATCAAAATGACGCTTTAATGCAGATTCAACCAAATCTCCTAGTTGACCAAACATACTTAAAACAGTAGAAATAGCAAGGAATATTAATAAATTATCATGTAAATTAAATTGGAAAAAGAAAATTAAACTAACCAATAAACAAATTATAATCCCACCAACAAATCCTTCAATCGTTTTGTTTGGTGATATTTGTGGCCACAATTTATGTTTACCTAACATTTTACCAATTAAATATGCGCCTGTATCGGTAGACCACACGATAAAAAATGCAAATAGAATAAACATAATGCCAGCTTCTCGTGTTTGATAGAAATACATATATCCTATCCCGATATAAGCAACTGATAGCATACAAAACGAAGCATCAATAAAATTAAATTGGTTTTTAGAAACAACGGTAAAGCTTAAAATAATAAAACTCATAAATATTAATGCTTTCACTTGTGTTTCTACGGTAATCCATTCATGTATATCTGGATAAATTAATATTCCTAACGCAATCATCGCAAAAATACCAGGTAATGATAAAATGTGAATATTTTTCATTCTTAATAATTCATGTAATGAAATAAAACTCATGATATAAATTAACCCTACAAGAGGTAAACCACCAATCCAAACAATTGGCAAAATAACTAATAATAATAATATCGATGTGAGTGTACGAATTCTCATAATATTCTCCTAACTGTGAGATTATAGTTATAATCCACCAAATCTTCTATTTCTTTCATTAAATTGTTTCAATGTTTGAATTAATTTTTGACCGTCAAAATCTGGCCAAAGGTCATCGACGAATATAAATTCTGAATAAGATAATTGCCATAATAAAAAGTTAGAAATTCGTTGTTCACCACTCGTACGAATCAAAAGCTCTGGATCTGGTATGTCATGTGTAAATAAATGAGTAGCAAACAATTGTTCATCGATATCTTGAATATCAATTTTTGAATCGAATGCATCATTGACTATTTTTTTCGTTGCAGTTACTATCTCATGTCGACTACCATAGTTTAATGCAAAAATAAGCTGCATCCCACTATTCTGTTCTGTATTATCAATTGCATTTTGAACAGCACATTTTGTGTGTGGGGGCAATCCATTTAAATCACCAATCACACGAACTTTT
Organism: Abyssicoccus albus; assembly: GCF_003815035.1. Classification (NCBI taxonomy): domain Bacteria; kingdom Bacillati; phylum Bacillota; class Bacilli; order Caryophanales; family Abyssicoccaceae; genus Abyssicoccus; species Abyssicoccus albus. The sequence continues at coordinate 506,121 of NZ_RKRK01000002.1, read as the reverse complement.
ATATTATTCTTCATCAAGTCCGGTAAGAAGTTATCCATGAAATCTCCTGGTAACTTCATTAAGTAATTCACTTCTTGCTCAGGTCTCTTCCAATTCTCAGTTGAAAAAGCGTATAACGTCAAATACTCTACGCCTATATCATGACATGTTTGTGTGATTTTCTTTACATTTTGCATACCTTCATAATGTCCTTTAATACGTGGCATCTTTTTTTTCGTTGCCCATCTACCATTACCATCCATAATAATGGCTAAATGCTTTACATTCGTATGAAATGATTCAATGTCACTTGTTTTTTTGCTAAATAAACCCATAGAGTCACCTCTTTTACTTATCTTTTTTATTTTATCATACGTCGCATGAATTTCGTATGATTGAATTTTAATCATAAAAAAAGAACAAACCTTCTTCGTAACGAAAGTTTGTTCTTTCTTCGTAACTTAACTATACACTCATAATGTCTTTTTCTTTATCATCTGTTAATGTATCAATTTTTTTCACAAATTCATCTGTTAATTTTTGAACATCTTCAGAAAATGATCTTAAATCATCTTCAGTGATTTCAGCATCTTTTTGTAATGATTTTAATTCATCATTAGCATCACGGCGTATATTTCGAATGGCTATTTTAGCAGTTTCTGCTTCTTTCCTAGCATCCTTAACAAGCTCTTTACGACGCTCTTCTGTTAATTGAGGAACTGTAATTCGTATGACTGTTCCATCACTCGTAGGGTTAACACCTAGGTTTGCTTGATTGATAGCTTTTAGAATGTCATCCACAGAACCTTTATCATATGGTGTAACAACTAATAATCTTGCTTCTGGTACTGAAATACTTCCTAATTGTTGAACTGGCGTCGGCGCACCATAATAATCAACCGTTACGTTTTGAAGTAAGTTAGAGTTAGCTCTACCCGTTCTAATTTGAGCCAATTGAGTTTCGAAATGTTCTATAGATTGATTCATTGATGTTTTCGTTGAATTGATAACTTGTTGTGTCATATTGTTACACTCCTATTTGTTAATCGTTGTCCCGATTTCTTCACCGAGAACCGCTTTTTTAATGTTACCATCTTCCATAATTGAGAATACCACGAGCGGAATATCATTGTCCATACAAAATGATGATGCTGTAGAATCCATCACTTGTAAGTTATCTTTTAACATTTCCATATATGTTAAGTGATCATATTTCACCGCATCTTCATTAGTTTTCGGATCAGCAGAATAAACACCATCGACGTTATTTTTACCCATTAAAATCACATCAGCCTCGACTTCAGCTGCTCTTAACGCTGCTGTTGTATCCGTTGAAAAATAAGGATTACCAATACCAGCTGCAAAAATAACGACGCGACCTTTTTCTAAATGACGGATTGCACGTCTTCTAATATATGGTTCAGCAACTTGCTTCATTTCAATCGATGTCAATACTCGAGTATCACATCCTAATTGTTCTAATGAGTCTTGTAAAGCAAGAGAATTCATAACAGTTGCAAGCATGCCCATATAATCAGCCGTTCCACGGTCCATGCCTAGGTCACTACCTGTCTTACCTCGCCAAATATTTCCGCCACCGACAATGACAGCGATTTCGACGTCCAATTGTTTTGCTTCCGCAACTTGACTCGCAATATTTTTTATTATAACAGGATTGATGCCAAAACCTTCTTCACCTGCTAATGCTTCACCACTGAGCTTAAGTACGATTCTTTTATATTTAGAAGATTGTAACATTTAATTTTCCACCTTTACGATTAATTGCTATAAAAAAAGGCACTAACCTGAGCACCTTTTTGTTCGTTCTTATTTGTTCACTTGATTCATTACCTCATCAGCGAAATCATCATTACGTTTCTCTAAACCTTCTCCAACTTCAAAACGGACAAATGATGTTAATTTTCCACCTTTAGAAGATAAGAACTCAGAAATTGTTTGATCAGGATTTTTTACAAACGCTTGATCTACAGCACAAATTTCTTCTAAATATTTACGTAATCTTCCTTCAACCATCTTCTCAACAATGTTTTCCGGTTTACCTTCATTTAATGCTTGGTTTTTAAGCACTTCTCTTTCGCGAGTTAACTCTTCTTCTGAAACTTGTTCACGAGATACGAATTTAGGGTTTAATGCTGCAATATGCATTGCAACGTCTTTTGCAGCTTCGCTATCACTAGATCCTTCAACCAATGCTAATACACCAATCGAACCACCCATGTGTAGGTACTCACCGAATGCATCATTATCTGTTTTTTCAACGATTGCAAAACGACGTAAAGTTAATTTCTCACCGATTTTTGCAATTGATTCATTCATTAAATCTTCTACTGATTGACCATTAATGTCAGAAGCCATTAATGTTTCTAAATCTTGAGGTTTTGTTGCTAAAATATGATCTGCTAACTGTTCAACTAAATTTTTGAATTGATCATTACGTGCTACAAAATCAGTTTCAGAGTTAACCTCTAAAATTGTCGCTACGTTACCATTTGATTTAACGAAAGATGAACCTTCAGCAGCAATTCGATCAGACTTCTTAGCTGCTTTAGCCATACCTTTTTCACGAAGGTAATCTACCGCTTTGTCGATATCACCATCTGTTTCAGTTAAAGCTTTTTTACAATCCATCATTCCTGCACCAGTTTTTTCTCTTAATTCTTTTACTAATTTAGCTGAAATTGCCATAATGTTAGCCTCCTAGAAATTTAAATGTTTATTTTAAAAAAGGTGATAAGAAATCTTATCACCGGTATTCATATTAATAATAACTATTACGCTTCTGTTTTTTCTTCAGATGATTGCTCAGCACCCTCTTCAGACGCTTCATCTAAATCGATATTTTGCTCTGCTGCAATCTCTTGATCAGAAACACCTTTTTGTGCTTCTAATACTGCATCTGCCATTGCGCCAGTTAATAATTTAACGGCACGAATTGCATCATCATTTGCAGGAATAACGTAATCGATTTCATCTGGATCACAGTTTGTATCTACAATTCCTACAATAGGAATGTTTAATTTTTTCGCTTCTGCAATTGCGTTACGCTCTTTACGAGGGTCTACAACAAATAATGCAGCTGGCATTTCTTTCATATCACGAATACCGCCTAAGAATTTCATTAAACGATCGTATTCTTTGTTGATTTCTACAACTTCTTTTTTAGGAAGTACTTCAAATGTTCCATCAGCTTCCATTTTTTCAATTTCATCGATACGCTTAATACGCTTAGAAATTGTTTTATAGTTTGTTAGAATTCCACCTAACCATCTTTCATTAACGAAAAGTTGGCCAGAACGTTCTGCTTCAGCTTTAATTGCTTCTTGAGCTTGCTTCTTCGTTCCAACAAATAAAATTTTACCGCCTTCTTCAGCTGTTTGTTTAACGAAGTTATATGCTTCATCAACCTTTTTAACTGTTTTTTGTAGGTCAATAATATAAATTCCGTTACGCTCAGTGAAGATATACTTCTTCATTTTAGGGTTCCAACGACGTGTTTGATGTCCAAAATGAACACCTGCTTCTAACAATTGTTTCATTGATATAACTGCCATAATTATTTCCTCCTTGGTTTTTACCTCCATAATTATATATAAACAAGACCTTTCGGCACCTTTGTTTAATGGTCTATAATCATGTGTGTATTTTTTGGCTATTGGCACATAACCTTAATTAATATATCACAATATTTCTTTTAATTCAATAGCGTTTATTAAATTATTGTTCTTCATTTAACGCAGTTAAGAAGCCCTCTTTCTTAACTTTAATGAACGTTCCTTTCATTCCTAATGAACGTGATTCAATGACACCCGCACTTTCTAATTTTCTTAATGCATTGACAATAACCGATCTTGTAATACCAACACGATCTGCTACTTTTGATGCAACTAATAATCCCTCAGTACTACCTAACTCCTCAAAAATATGTTCAATCGCTTCTTTTTCAGAATAACTTAACGAATTAATCGCCATTTGAATTGCCGCTTTATCACGAGCAGATTTCTCAACAAGCTTAGATTTTTCACGTAAAATTTCCATACCGACAACTGTTGCAGCGTATTCTGCTAATACTAAGTCATCATCGTTAAAATCTTGTGTGACGCGACCGATGACTAATGTACCAAGTCTAGTTCCGCCACCTTTAATTGGTATAATACACGTTGAAGATTCATTGAATAGTTCAACACTCTCAGTTGGAAATGCTGTGAGTTCATTATCAAATGGAATATTTTCAATAGTTTTATTCGCATTAAGTAAACCATTATTATACTCTTCAGGAAATTGTCTATTTTCAAGCATTTCAGTTATACGGCCATTATCAATATTTTGATTTACACCATAACCTAATATTTTTCCTCGACGACTTACAATAAAGACATTAGAAATCATAACACGACTTAAATCATCACTCATTTTCTTAAAATCTACAGTCGTTTCATCACTGTTTTGTATTCGAGCACTAATTTCTCTAATTTTACCTAATAAGTTCATTTAAAATTCCCCCAATGATTAACATTTAAATGTTCGTATAAAAATTTTTTTGAATCAAATCTTGTCCAACAACATTGTAATACAATTCTGATAAATTTTCATAGAATTATACTTAATTTATAACTTAATTTATGAATTGTAATTCTTTTGTCACAAAGTTGAATTTATTTCAATATAAAATGATTACTGTCTAGGGTGATACTTCATATACGTTTCTTTTAATTTTTCTTTCGTGACATGTGTATATATGCCTGTTGTAGATAAATTGACATGCCCTAGTAATGTTTGTACTGTTCGCATGTCTGCACCTTGATTAAGCAAATGGGTCGCAAATGTATGCCTAATTTTATGTGGGTGAATTTCATAGACCCCAACAGCTCTCTCAACAATTCTATTGAGAATATATCGAAGTCCTCTTGGTGTAAGTGGTTCGCCCCTATAATTCAAAAATAAAATTGATTCTGTTATATGGCTTCGAACATCAATATATGTCTTGATTGCTTCAATCGCATATTCTCCGATTGGAATTATTCGTTCTTTATTCCCTTTACCTGTCACCTTAATATAACCGATATCTAAATGAACATCTTCAATTTTTAATGAAGTAAGCTCACTCACTCGAAGACCAGTCGCATACATCACTTCTAAAATCGCTAGATCTCTTTCATAGAATCGATGAGACGGTTCAAGCGAATTAAATATTGAAGCCATTTCTTCATCATAGAAAAAAGTCGGTAACTTCTTAGTCTTTTTTGGGTGTACGAGTTGATTAAAGGGATTATCATCTAATATCGATCGGTTTATTAAAAAATTATAAAAACTTCTATAGCATGATATCATCCGCGATACCGTTAAACGACTATAATTTGAATCGTACAATTCATTCATTAACGCTCGAGTATTTACATATTTCATACTATCTAATGTTAAATGTTCAGATGTCATGAACTGTTCTAAAGCTATTAAATCTTTTGTATATGCATTTACAGTCTCTATTGAATACCCTCGTTCATATTGAATATAATCCAAAAATTCCTCAATGTGTTGGTCCATTGTTTTCACCCAATTTTATGTTTAATATATTAAAGTTCAGTATTAATGAATGATTGAAGTGAATCAAGTGCTCTATTTGCTAATATACCATAACGTTCTTGTTTATTTTTTATTCTTTCTTCTAAGCTTGGCACTAACCCAAAGTTTGCATTCATCGGTTGAAAGTTCTTTTGATCTGCATGTGTGACATAATATGCCATCGCACCAATCATAGTTTCTCTAGGGAATTGAATCATCTTTTCTTCATTCACTTTCTTCGCCATATTGATTCCAGCAATGAGGCCGCTCGCTGCGCTTTCAACATAACCTTCTACGCCCGTCATTTGACCTGCAGCAAATAAGTGTTCGTGAGATTTAAATTGATAAAATTGATTGAGTGCATTTGGTGAATTGATAAACGTGTTTCTATGCATAACACCATATCTAACGATATCTACATTTTCAAGACCAGGTATCATTTGTAAAATACGCTTTTGCTCACCCCATTTTAAGTGCGTTTGGAATCCAACAATATTATAAAGTGTCCCCGCAGCATCATCTTGGCGTAATTGAACAACTGCATAGGGTCTTTTATCAGTATCAGGATGTTCCAAGCCAACAGGCTTCATTGGTCCAAATGTCAATGTTTTAGGACCTCTTCGTGCAAGTTCTTCGAATGGCATGCACCCTTCGAAGTATATCTCTTTCTCGAACTCTTTAAGGGGTACGACCTCAGCTTCAATCAATGCATTATAAAATTGATCAAATTCCTCTTTCGTCATCGGGCAATTTAGGTAGGCTGCCTCACCTTTATCATAACGACTCTTTAAATAAGCGATATCCATATTAATGCTATCACGTTCAACGATTGGTGCTGCAGCGTCATAGAAATATAAATGTTCTTCGCCTGTCAGCTTTTTAATTTCATCACTTAGTGCATCACTTGTCAGTGGTCCAGTCGCGATAATCGTCGGTTCATCACCAATTTGTCTATATTCATCATTTACGACTTCTATTCGTTCATGATTTCGAATCGTTTCCGTTACTATTCTGCTAAAGTCATGACGATCGACAGCTAAAGCTCCACCAGCTGGCACTTGCGCTTCATCAGCCGCTTTAATAATTAATGAATCTAACTGTCTCATTTCTTCTTTTAGAACACCGACTGCATTTTGCAAACTATTTCCTCTTAAAGAATTCGAACAAACGAGTTCAGCAAACTTATCCGTATGATGCGCTTTCGTTTGTTTTTTTGGACGCATTTCATATAGTCTAACGTTGACACCTCGTTGTGCTAATTGATATGCTGCTTCACTTCCAGCGAGCCCCGCACCTATAACATTTACATGTTGTACCATTATATTCTCTCCTATCTATTCGCTTTAATTAAATCGTATTAATCCATAAATAAAAAGATGAGTAAACACTCATCTTTAATCTTGTTCTTCTTTGTAATCACAATTAACGCATTGTACTTGTGACTTTTTACCTTTCTTTTTCAAAACTAAGTATTCACTACATTTAGGGCAGTCTCTTCCTATTGGCTTATCCCATGTAATAAAGTCACAATCTGGATACTGATCACATCCATAGAATAATCTATTTTTCTTTGATTTCCTTTCAACGACTTCACCTTTTTGACATTTTGGACATTTGACGCCGATAGTTTTTACGATTGGTTTAGTATTTCTACAATCAGGAAAATTCGAACATGCCATAAACTTACCATAGCGCCCCATTTTTATGACCATTTCAGAACCACATTTTTCACAATCTTCACCTGCGGGTTCGTCTTTAATCTCGATTTTTTCCATTTCCAACTCAGCTTTGTCTACATGTTGCTTAAATTCTTCATAGAAATCTTTTAATACAACTTGCCACTTCACATTCCCTTCAGCAATTTGGTCTAATTGTTTCTCCATCTCAGCAGTAAATCCAATATCTATGATTTCAGGGAAATATTGCGCAACCGATTCATGAACGATTTCACCAAGTTCTGTAGGGTGGAATTTCTTTTGATCAAGCTTTGTATAATATCGCTTTTGAATCGTATCGAGTGTCGGAGCATAGGTAGACGGTCTACCAATCCCTTGCTCTTCCATTTCCTTAACGAGCCTAGCTTCTGTATATCTAGGTGGCGGTTGAGTGAAATGTTGTGCTTCTTCAAGAGATTGTTTCTTAACCATCTCTCCTTCTTCAATAATAGGTAATTTACGATGTTCTTCCTCTTTATCATCAGTAGATTCTTCATAAATCTTCAAGAATCCATCGAACTTTAATGTTTGACCATTTGCACGGAATTTCACGTCATCTTGTACGACATCCATCCGTACAGTATCAAAAATTGCATTAGACATTAATGACGCAACGGTTCTTAACCATATCAAACGATACAATTTATATTGATCTTTAGATAAATATGATTTCACTTGTTCAGGTGTTCGTAAAATACTCGTCGGACGAATCGCTTCATGTGCATCTTGAGCGTTACTACTTTTACTTTCCCTTACATTACCTACGTATTGTTTACCATATTCATCATTGATGTAATTACGAGCTTCATTAACAGCTACATCACTTAATCGTGTTGAATCAGTTCTCATATAACTAATTAAACCGACAATACCACCGTGTTTTTTTAGATCAATTCCTTCATATAATTGTTGAGCAACCATCATCGTTTTACGTGCTTTATAGTTTAAACTACGTGCGGCATCTTGTTGCAGAGATGACGTTGTAAATGGCAGTGCAGGTTTGCGTTGTTTTTCTTTCTTGACAATATTTTGTACGACATAATCATCTGTAGACAATGCTTGTCTAATAAAGTCAACATCGTCTTTCGTCTTTAATTTATACGGTTTATCTTTATAATGAAGAAACTTTGCTTTAAACGTTGACTTCTTATATCTAAACGTCCCATCTAACGTCCAATACTCTTCAGGAGTAAAGTTACGAATCTCATTCTCTCGATCAATGATTAATCGAAGTGCAACAGACTGTACACGCCCTGCAGATAAACCTTTCTTTACTTTCTTCCAAAGCACAGGTGATATATTGTATCCTACGACACGATCTAAAATACGACGTGCTTGTTGAGCATCTACTAAATCTTGGTTGATTTCACGAGATTCTTTAAAGCTTTCCTTCACTTTATCCTTTGTAATTTCATTAAAGACCACGCGCTTTAACGGCTTATCCATATCTTTAAACACATAAGCCAAATGCCACGCAATCGCCTCACCCTCACGATCCGGGTCACTCGCAAGGAAAATCTTCTTACTCTTCTTCGCTTCTTTTTTCAAATCTTGAATTAAAGGACCTTTACCACGAATCGTAATATACTTCGGTTCAAAATCATTCTCAAAATCAACACCCATCTGACTCCGAGGCAAATCTCTCACATGTCCCATCGACGCCACAACTTTGTAACGCTTCCCAAGATACTTCTCTATCGTCTTCGCCTTCGCCGGCGATTCTACAATAACCAAATTATCAGCCAAAGTGCATGCTCCTTTCCATACAAACCATTGATACACTGCACGTACTTATGTTCAAGTGTAAATATTATTGCATGGTATGGCGTTTGTCAACTGGTTGGATGGAAAATAAAGATTAATAAATATGAGGACTAGACTAAATGATAATAAGAAAGTATATCTGAAGCACTAAGTATAGGATATGCACCCTCTTGTATTTTCAAATTATTTCCACTGAATGTTTCATCTAAAATAGAACCTGGAACACAAAATGCATCTCTATTTTGATCTAATGCACAATCTAAAGTAATTAGGCTACCACTTTTTTCTTTAGCTTGTATTATTACGACACCTCTGGACAGACCACTAATAATCCTATTCCTCATCGGGTACATCCACTTTTTAGGTGCTACCATTGGAGGATATTCACTAACAACTAAATGATTACTTTCTAATTGTTTTCGTATCGACATTGTACATTTAGGATAATGATATTGATGCCCTCCAGCGATGACAGCAATTGTTTTGCCATTTAACTCGTCAACATGACCATGTGTAATTGAATCGATACCTTTTGCAAGACCAGACACTATAATAAAATTCTCCATTAATGATTCATCTACAATTCTTTTTACAATTTGTTCACTCATGTCTGTTACACTTCGCGTTCCGACAATTGCTAACTTAGCTATAGATTCATGCAAATATTCAACTTTTCCTTTTGTATAAAGCATAAATGGTGGATCATAAATATTTTTTAAATCTATTGGATAAGTTTTATGATAATAACATATAGGAGTAATATCGATTGATTTATAATGAGCTACTAAGTCTATATCCATTAGCTCTTTAAATTGTTCCTTAATTTTATATATTGGCCTTTGACTATTAGAATTAAGTAATAATTTTTTACAGATTACATCATCGTTTAGTATATGGATGAAATCATTTTGATCTTTTAATTCTATCGAATAACAATATCGTTTAAACTTTAACGGTAACTGTAACAAATCAAAAGATAATTCAAACTGCATTGATTCACCTCTATTAATATAAATGTATCTATATTATAGATGGTTAATACTACAAATCGATTACATATCAGTAAATGTTTATGTTATATAAAATACAAAATGCAACAAATTACTAGATTTTACTTTAATTAATTAATTTTAGTCATATATAATTAATAGTATGTAATTTATTATATTAATAAATTATTTTTGCAATTTATATAGTTATATATTTTTACTCAGATATGGAGCACTACTTGTAAACAGAGTAAATTGCAAATACTTTGATTACCACGCTCATTCCGACAAAAATCTACTCCGTATTCAGAGTAAATCTCAAATACTCTGGTGACCATACTCATTCCAAATATTAACACAACAAAAAAACCTAACCTGCATTACGTAGGTTAGGCTTCCTCAACACTATATTCTTATTTAACCGTCAAACACTTCTCATATAAACCATCTTCTTGCTTAATACGATTAATCAACGTCTCACCAATCTCAGATGGTGTTGGTGCTGTTTCAATACCACAATCATTCATCGTCTTGATCTTCTCTTCAGCAGTCCCTTTACCACCAGAAATAATCGCACCAGCATGACCCATACGCTTACCAGGAGGTGCTGTTTGACCACCGATAAATCCAACAACAGGCTTCGTCATGTTCGCTTTAACCCATTCAGCCGCTTCTTCTTCAGCTGTTCCTCCGATTTCACCAATCATGACTACTGCTTCTGTTTCAGGATCTTCATTGAATGCTTTTAATACGTCGATGAAGTTTGTTCCGTTTACTGGGTCTCCACCAATTCCGACAGCAGTTGTTTGACCAATACCTGCTTGTGTTAATTGATGAACTGCTTCATATGTTAACGTACCAGAACGGCTCACAACGCCAACGTGACCTTTCTTATGAATGTATCCTGGCATAATTCCAATTTTACACTCGTCCGCTGTAATCACACCTGGGCAGTTTGGTCCTACTAAACGTGTCTTCTTACCTTCCATATATCGTTTCACTTTCACCATATCTAACACTGGAATATGTTCAGTGATACAGATGACTAAATCTAATTCAGCATCTACTGCCTCAACAATTGAATCTGCTGCAAATGGTGCTGGTACATATACGACAGATACCGTTGCTCCTGTTGCTTCTTTCGCTTCTTCAACTGTGTTGAATACTGGAATGCCTTCTACTTCTTGTCCTTTTTTACCAGGTGTTACACCGGCAACAATCTTTGTACCGTATTCTAGCATTTGCTTCGTATGGAACGTTGCTGTTCCGCCTGTAATACCTTGAACCATTACTTTAGTATTTTTATCGATAAATACACTCACGTTTCATGCCCCTCTCTTATTGTTTTACTAATTCTACAATTTTGTTAGCGCCTTCAGCCATTGTATCTGCTGAAGTAATTTCTAACCCAGAAGTTTGTAAAATTTCTTTACCTTCTTTAACGTTCGTTCCTTCTAAACGCACAACTAATGGAATATCTAATTCTACTTGCTTCGCTGCTTCAACAACACCATTTGCTATAACGTCACACTTCATAATACCACCGAAGATATTGACGAAGATTCCTTTAACCGCATCATCACCTAATATGATCTTAAATGCTTCTGTTACTTTCTCAGTTGTTGCGCCGCCTCCTACGTCTAAGAAGTTCGCTGGTTCTCCACCGAAGTGCTTGATTGTATCCATTGTTGCCATGGCAAGTCCTGCACCGTTAACCATACAACCAATATTTCCGTCTAAAGCAATATACGATAAGTCATACTTAGATGCTTCGATTTCTTTTGGATCTTCTTCATCTAAATCACGATATTCAACGACATCTTTATGTTTAAACAATGCATTATCATCGAAATTAATTTTTGAGTCAAGTGCTAATACATTACCGTCACCTGTTGTAACTAATGGGTTAATTTCAACGATTGAACAATCTTTCTCAATGAAGACTTCGTATAATGACATCATTAATTTTGCCGCTTTATTAATTGATTCTTTAGGAATATTAATGTTAAATGCCAAACGACGTGCTTGGAAAGGCATTAATCCTGTTGTTGGATCGATGACTTCTTTAAAGATTTTTTCAGGAGTTTTCTCAGCAACTTCTTCAATCTCAGTTCCACCTTCTTCAGAACCCATCAATACGACACGGTCTGTTGCACGGTCAACAACAAAACTTAAGTAGTATTCATTTTGAATGTCGCATCCTTCTTCAATGTAAAGTCGCTTAACTTCTTTACCTTCAGGACCTGTTTGGTGTGTTACCAAAACTTTTCCTAGTAATTCTTCAGCATATGCTTTCACTTCATCAAGTGACTTAGCAATTTTAACGCCGCCAGCTTTACCGCGACCACCTGCATGGATTTGTGCTTTAACTACGTATACTTCTGAGTCTAATGATTTCGCTGCTTCAACAGCTTCATCAGCAGTGAATGCTACTTTACCGTTCGGTACCGCAACACCCATGGAACGAAAAATCTCTTTACCTTGATACTCATGGATATTCATGAATCATCCTCCTAAATCGAATTAATTTCTGTTGCATTATAATTATAAAAAAGATGTGCATAGATGTAAACTAAATAGGCGTTGTTTTCACTATCATTTAGGGATTTAAAGCGCTTTTATAGGCTATATTTGTAATCGCTTTCCAAATTATCCTTCAATCAACCCTTTAATCGGTTGAAATGATTTACGATGAATCGGTGAGATCCCGAGAGCATTCACTTGTTCAATATGATACTTCGTCGGGTAGCCTACATGTTGACTAAAACCATAACCAGGATATTTTTCATCATATTCTTTCATCAATTCATCACGATGTACTTTTGCAAGAATTGATGCACAACCAATGACAAAACTCTTGTCGTCTCCTTTAGTAATTGAATATTGTTCAATAGGATGTTCTAATGTCATAGCGTCTATTAATGCAATATCAACTGTCGTATCTATTTGCTCTAAAGCAATCTTCATAGCATACCTTGACGCTTCATAAATATTCATCTCATCAATTAAATCATTAGAAACGACGCCATACGCATAACTTGTAGAATGTTCTTTAATCAATTGATTTAATTCTAAAAGCTTATTTGTACTGAGTTGTTTAGAGTCCCTCACCTCTATTAAAGATTCATGTGGCGAAATGACAACTGCACATGTAACAACAGGTCCTGCAATTGGTCCACGTCCAACCTCATCAATACCAACAATACTTCGATTGTTATGTTTAATATAGTGGTTGTCGAATTGTACTTTTTCTTCAAATGCTTCACGCAATCGTTCGAATTGCTCTATTTGCTTCAGCCGTTTTTTGATCAGTTTTTGAGCACCAACTCGACGATCTTCTATAAATTCACTGTTGACTATTTCATCCTTAGACATTGTACTTAACTGTTCCTTTAAATCAGCTAACCTCATTAATTGTCACTCAATTCATCATTTGGCAATTCTAAAGTTATTGGTCCGAATTTTTTGTTCCTTACATCACGAATAATCGTTTCAATGACAAGTTCATAATTAATCTCGTTACCTTTCATCTTCATCCCGCGCTTAATACCAATCTGATCAAAATAATCAATCACTTCGCCGTCACGATCAAAATCTATTTTATAATGTTCACATAACGTTTCATATTTATGTTCAATTAAATAATTCAAAGCAAATATTGCGACTTCATCTAAGTGAATGATATCATCTTTTATCGCACCCGTTAAACTTAGCTTCAAACCAATGTCTTCACGTTCAAATTTTGGCCATAATATCCCCGGTGTATCTAATAATTGAAGTGATTTCCCAACATTAATCCATTGTTGAGCTTTTGTCACACCTGGTTTATTTCCTGTTTTCGCTGCACCTTTTTTTGCTAATGTGTTAATGACAGTCGATTTGCCCACATTCGGGATTCCTAAAATCAATGCTCTAATCGTTTCTTTATGTATTCCTTTTTTTTCATTTCGTTCGAAAATATTTGTAGTTGCACGTTTAGCAGCTTGCTCAATGGCTGATGTAATTTGTGAATGGATGGAATCGATTTCTATTGCGATAATACCTTGTGATTCATAATGACGAATCCATTGTTTCGTTTTGTCTCGCTCCGCTAAATCACTTTTATTTAAAATTAATACTTTTGGTTTATGTTTTATAATATCTTCCATCATCGGGTTTCTTGAAGATTCTGGAATTCTAGCATCAACAATCTCAAAGACAACATCAACTTTTTTTAACTGTTCACTCACTTCACGACGCGCTTTCGCCATATGTCCAGGGAACCATTGAATGACCATTTAAACTCACCTCAATTTAATAATGATATTATTGTATCATCTATTTGTTATCATATGTATTGTAAAGTATAATTCCAATGTATAACTAAATTCATGCATTATTCAACATATAAGGAGTCACTATGCTTATTTCAATTGTCATACCAGTGTTTAATGAAAGCAAAAACTTAAAACCATTATATAACCAATTAAAAGATAACTTATCGAATTATGAATTAGATATTATCTTTATTAACGATGGTTCAAAAGATCAATCTTTAGATACACTTAAAGCATTGTGTCAAGACAATCCAATATGTCGTTACTATTCATTCTCAAAAAATTTTGGTAAAGAAGCAGCGATGTTAGCTGGCTTAAAAGCAGTTCAAGGTGATGTCTGTATCATAATGGATGCTGATTTACAACACCCTGTCGAAATGATTCATGAGATGATAGAATTTTATCACAAAGGCTATGATCAAGTCGTTGCCAAAAGAGATCGTCAAGGAGAAAGTATTATCCGATCTATCCCAACTAAATTATTTTATTATTTAATGAACGTTACTGGTGATATCAACTTGACCGATGGTGAAGGTGATTTCAGGCTCATAAGTAAACCAGTCGTCAAATCAATTATTTCTTTAAGTGAGTATAATCGTTTTTCAAAAGGGATATTTGAATGGGTGGGTTATCGAAAAAAATCCATACCAATGCGTAATGTTGAACGAAACGAAGGTCAAAGTAGCTTTTCATTATTTAAATTAATTGATTATGCTATCGATGGTATTGCTTCATATAATAATAAACCACTTAGAATTTGTTTCTATCTCGGTAGTTTTATTATGTGTTTATCCATTATTTATATAATCATCGCTTTAATACAAACTTTAATTCATGGCATTGATACACCAGGTTATTTTACTTTATTAGCTAGTATTTTGTTATTAGGTGGTATTCAGTTATTTTGCCTTGGTGTGATCGGAGAATATATTGGTCGAATTTATTATGAAACAAAAAAAAGACCGCATTATATCATTCAAGAATCGAGTGATGATAATGATTAATACGCCATTCACTCGTTTTTTAGTCATTGGCTTATTAAATACGTTAGTTTACTATAGTGTGTATTTACTTTTAAATTTGTTTTTACCTTATCTTGCAAGTCATATTTTAGGCTTCTTAGTTGCTTTTATATTTTCATTTTTTATGAATTGTTATGTAGTATACAAAGTTAAACCAACCTGGGGAAAATTATTTAAGTTTCCACTGACCCAAGTGTTTAATATGGGGATGCAAACGCTGTTGCTCTATTTCCTTGTTGAATATTTCACTGTTGATTCCAAGATAGCGCCCCTACCCGCATTGATTATTACCGTACCTTTTACATACATTATTACGAAATGGATACTTACGGATAAATATAAATAATAGCGAGGTTACAATTATGAATCAGTATAAAACACATTTATTAGAAATGATGAACAACTGTATTATTCACATTAAAACACATTACCTTCAATATATTATATATAGTATTGTCGCATTAGTCCTTGCGACGATTTCTCATAGTTATGTTTTATATCGTGTACTGACTGGAGAAACACTTCAAGAAAAAATTATTTTCACAGGTCCAAATGATGGATTAGAACAGATGTTACCAATTCAACTTTTTTTATATGAAAAGTTTTCGAATGGTCATTTTTTCTATGCAACAGATTTTGGTCTCGGAGGCGATTTTTACACCGATTTAGGATATTATTATTCAACAAGTATTGTTTTTTTATTTAATGTTATCGTTGTAAAGATTCTCCATCTATTATCGATTGTCGATCCTACTGAACTTAATTTTTGGGTTTATAATGCTTACTTTATTTCAATCGTTAAATCAGCTGCCGCAATACTCGTCACGTATAAGCTTGCACGATATATACATATTAATAGATTTGCAAGTTTTTTAGGTGGATTTTTATTTGTTTGTTCACCGATATACTTTCGATTCACTGTGTTCTGGAGCTTTTTTAGTGATGTATTCATTTGGCTTCCATTACTTATTTTAGGGATTGAAAAGTTATGCCGAGAAAAAAAGCCTACAATTTTAATAATCGCTGTTGCAATATCATTTATTAACAACTTCTATTTTGCGTATTATCAAACATTAATTGGTGCAATATATTTCTTATTTAGATTTATTTATATTTACAAAGAAGATTCATTGAACAGAATTCAAAAGTTTATATATAGTTTTATCTCAATAATCATCGGAGTTGCGATATCATGCGTTGCATTTTTCCATAGTGCTCGAGGATTTCTTGGTAATGAACGAGAAGAATATAAAGAGGAAATGCCTCTATTCTCCCCGTTTGATGAAAACGCTAATATCTTTTATGATAATTATTTAGTCGTTGTATTATTTATAGCAATCCAAGCAATATTTACGTTTAAATTATATAAAAATTATTATTTTAGACTCTTTGCATCATTTACCATCGTATTAATGTTACTGAGTATAATTCCGTGGACTGATAAAGTATTCAATGGATTTTCTGCACCACAAAAACGTTGGCATTATATTCTTACATTTACATCGAGTATGCTGATTGGTTACTATGTAACTTTGTTCAAATCAATCAACTTAAAAACATATTTAATGACACTTGTACCACCTATTATATTATTGTCACTAAGTAAAGTTTTTTACTCCATGTCGCATCCAGATCGAAATATCGTATGGTTATACGTTGTGCCTGTGATTATGGTGATTGGTGCTCTTATTATCATCATTAGAAATAAAGATCAATATGGTATATCACCGTGGCCAAATTATTTAACGAAAATTTACATTGTATTCATCGCTATTCTTACGTTAATGACAAGTGCTGTCCATACGAATTATCAAATATTCCATCCAGGTATCACAGATCGTGGACACTTATATTATTTAGATACTAACCAATATAATTCTGAACTCCAACAACATTATGTAGATCAAGTTTCTAACTTAATGCGTGATGAAGATCGATTAGATTGGCGTGTCGATGAGCAAGATAATACGCCAATGTACCAAAACTTTAAAGGATTTAGTCTATACTCATCTATCTTTGATGGTCATATCATTGATTTCTACTATAATGACTTAAAAATTAACTTAAAACATGAAAGCATTAGTCGCTACTCTAGATTGCAATCTAGAGCAAATCTCCATGCTCTATTTGGTGTAAATTATGTCATGAGACGTGCAAATGAAGGTGAAGTGCCATATGGTTTTAAAGAAATTCTTGGAGATGACAAATATAAAGTGTATGAGAACACAAATAAAATGCCTTTCGTTCGTGTCACGGATAAAATTTATAATGAAGATCAATTGAAGACCCCGATTGATCGAGAACATGCCATGATCCAAGGTATAGTGTCAAATGAACTCAAATCTAATTCACAAATTGACCCAGCAAAAAATCTTTTAACCAAATTGAATCCACAAATAAGTAATGGACAACAAAATGCTGACGGAACGATTCAAATTCATGCAGGCAGTGGCGGCTATACCATCCCTGTACCAAAAGATATACAGTCAAAATATAAAGACTTGTATGTTGAACTGAAAGTTGAGTTAATTGAACCCATTTCAAGATATCAAATTAACGTCAACGGTTATTCAAATGATCGATTGTTCCAAACGAGTAAATATAGAACGCATCAAGATAACTTAATGTATAGAATTCCTATGCAAGAAAATATATTAATAGGTTTATCTCCTGGTAAATACAACGTTGAATTACAAGGTGTTTACGGTGAAGATTATAAAGCTTTAACTGAATTTAAAGATGATATCCAATATACGTATAAAGATTCTATAGATCATCAAGAAATTACAATCGACAATCACAATGGAGGTTATGCAGTATTCCCGCTTGCTTATCGTGATGGTATGAACGTTAAAGTAGATGGTAAATCAGTTGAGCCACATCGAGTCAATTATCTAATGACAGCTGTTAAGGTCGATGAAAATAGCAAAAAAATTGAAATTTCATTTAAACCACCATACTTTTATTTAACATTATTGATTTCATTCATCGGAATCGTTGCATCAATTTTATTTATCCTTTGGATGAGGATCAATAAAAACAAAATAGCAAAAAGGACTTTGAATAAGGAGGATGAACTCAACAATGGGTAACATTATAAATAAAATCCAATTCATATGGTTGTCATTTATTAACCATTTACTAAAATATAAAACTCCTTATATAGTACTCTTTTTGTTCTCTGTAATTTGCCATAGCTATTATGGTTATGAATTGTTCGTACACGGAACACTCTTTACAGGTAAAGGTGATGGAATCAGTCAAATGATTCCATTCCAACTCTTTTTATATGAAAAATTCTCAAACTTTTCGATGTTTTACGCTCAAGACTTTGGAATTGGTGGAGATTATTTTTCAGATCTAGCCTACTACTATTCAACGAATTTAATATTTTATTTAAATTGTATCATTGTGTTTATTTTAGATATCTTTTTGCCTCTACCCGTAGATCGTCCAGAATTTTGGTTATATAATGCATGGTTTATTTCAGTCATTAAATTAACAATTATTTTCTTTATCACCTATCATTATGCCAAACTATGGACGAATAAAAATCATATCGCTTACGTATTCAGTATTTTGTATGGGTTTTCAAGTGTTTATTTCTTATTTACATTTACATGGTCATTTTTTAGTGACGTCATGATTTATTTACCATTGACACTACTCGGATTAGAAAGAATTCTACGATATAAGAAACCTGGGCTTTTTATCATTGCAATTGCAGCAACATTGTTTAATAATTTTTATTTTGCCTATTATGAATTTGTCATCGTATTGCTTTATTTCTTATTTAGATTAATATTTAAATATAAAGACGATATTGCATCGAGAGGTCAATATTTCATTCAAAGTGTAATCGGAGCTATCATCGGCCTATTTATATCATCGATGGGATTCCTTGCTGGTGTGACTTCATTTCTTGATAATGGTCGTGGTGATGTCGATGTTGAATTGAAATTATTAGTGCCTTTAATGGTCCATTATAATATTTTTTACGATGGTCATTATTTAATTCTATTTTTCTTAGTGATACCTGCTTTATTTAGTTTCAAATTATATCGCCATTTCGCTTACAAAATGTTTGCGATCTTTACTATTTTATTTTTAGTCTTATCACTTAGTGAATATACCGATAGTTTCTTTAATGGGTTTTCTGCTGTACAGAGACGTTGGGTATATATCCTTGCATTCTTTGCAGCAGGTTTGATAGCACAATGGATATATCGAATGAGAGAATTAAATTTAAGCCAATTCATCCATTCAATGATTCCTGTATTCATCATATACCCTATTGCATTTATCGAACATGACAAGATATTAATTTGGACCATTTCAATTCCAATGCTCTTTATTCTTGGTCTATTTATCATTAAAAATGAACATATCCATTTAAAATGGTATTCA
Organism: Abyssicoccus albus; assembly: GCF_003815035.1. Lineage (NCBI taxonomy): Bacteria > Bacillati > Bacillota > Bacilli > Caryophanales > Abyssicoccaceae > Abyssicoccus > Abyssicoccus albus. The sequence goes on along the minus strand of NZ_RKRK01000002.1, from coordinate 486,349 downwards.
TACATTACGATTATCTCTAGTATTGTCATGATATACGGTTATTATCAGATTCAAATTAAATCTTTACATCCAGTCGAAGAACGCAATATCGCACATATCCAAAGCGAAAAATATAATAGTGACTATCAAAATAAAATAATAGAAAATATTAAAGATAATATTAAGCCACATGAACGTATTAATTGGCTGACTTATTTAACGCATAACACACCAATGTATCAGCATTTTAATGGAATAAGCTTATATTCTAGTATCTTCCATAAAGATATTTTGAGATTTTATGATGAATTGATGGTTTCTATGGGAACAAACAGCCACAGTATATACTATGGGCTAGCAAATCGTACAAACCTTTATTCATTAATGAATGTAGCTTATTCTGTTGAAAAAGGAGATAAATTCCCAACACATTTTGAACTTGATAAATCTGTCATTCCTAACAATATAAATACGAATGAACCCCTTAACCCCGTTAAGAATACAAAGTTATTACCTTATGTTAGAACAACAGATAATATTTATTCAAAAGATAGTTTACAATTTGCACTTGATAAGGAGCATGCAATGCTTAATGGAATTGTAGCAAGTGAACAAGGAGAGCCTTTCAATTCACTTAATCAGAACTTATTAAGTTCAGCCACATTACAATATAACAATTCTAAGATGACTGAAGAAGGTTTACTCCATGTAACAAAAGATGATGGTGGTATCATATTAAATTTACCGAAAGGTACGATGGAAAAATATGATGATATGTATGTTACATTCTATGGTAAACTGACTGATAATGAAACAAATTATCATCATTATTGGGTCAATGAAAACTATGAAACTAGAAAACCTTTAAATGATGATTATCGAAGAGAGTTAGGAGATCGTGTCATCTCTGCAAAAGCAAATGATCAAATATCAATTCGAATGAAAGCAGGGAAATATCATTTCAAAGTAAAAGGGATTCATGGTGAAGATTATAGACAATTAGATCAAGCGATATCAAAATCTGAAGATCATAAAGTAAACTTAAACAGTCGAAACATAACAATCAATCTAAACAACCCTAAAGGCAAATATGCAGTCATGCCATTACCTTATCGCGATGGAATGAAAGCAAAAGTCGATGGAGAAACAAAAAAAATTATTGATGCAAACTACCACTCAGCGATTGCTATCCCGATTGACAATGATTCAAAAGAGATTATAATCACTTACAAACCACCGTATTGGATCATTGGAATCATCGGAACCATTTTAGGGATAATTGGATTTATTGGATACTTATTATTAATTAATAAAAATAAAATAAAACATAGAAATGAACAAAATCTATTTAGAAAGTTCAAAAACAAGAAACGTCAATAAAGATCTAAACATCATAACGTCTCAGGTGATCAAAACGATAAATTTGTTATTTAAGCCCATTCAAAAAGAATGGGCTTAAATAAATGTATATAAAATAAAAAAAGGAAAAGCCTTGTATTGTAAGGCTTTTCCTTTTACTATTATGTGCGACGACGTTCTTGGATACGCGCAGCTTTACCACGTAACTCACGTAAGTAGTAAAGTTTAGCACGACGTACCTTACCTTGACGCATTACTTCAATCTTGTCGATTTTCGGTGTATGCACTGGGAATGTACGTTCAACACCTACACCGTAAGAAATCTTACGAACTGTAAATGTTTCAGAAATACCGCCACCACGACGCTTAATGACTACACCTTCAAATACCTGAATACGTTCACGATCACCTTCGACGATACGTACGTGAACACGTAAAGTATCACCAGCGCGGAATTCAGGAATATCATCGCGTAGTTGCTCTTTCGTAATGTCTTGGATTAATTGATTAATCATACTATCTCTCCTATTTCTTCAATAATCTTGATCATCATTGTGTCAGTGGATTATTGGTAATCTGTGCTTTCACACTTGATATATATTACCATAAACAATGTTTAAGGTCAACTTTTTATGTTGATGAAATATATTTTAATAAACTCAAATATTATAACAAATCGGGTCTTCTTGCTTCAGTTCTAGCATAACTATCTTGTTGTCTATAGGCTTCAATTTTCGCATGATCTCCACTCAATAATACATCTGGAACAGACCATCCATTAAACTCTCTAGGTCTAGTATATTGCGCATGTTCTAATCGACCATCACTAAAAGAGTCCTGTTGATGACTTAATTCATTACCTAATACGTCTGGTACCAATCTAACGATCGCATCCGTCATGACCATTGCTGGAAGTTCTCCCCCTGTCAGTACATAATCCCCGATTGAATATTCATCAGTAACTAAATGCTCTCTAATTCGCTCATCATACCCTTCATAATGACCACATATGAAGACAATATCTTCACATTCACTAAATGATTTTGCATCTCTTTGAGTGAACGGCTTTCCTTGAGGACATAGTAATATAACCCGACGATTCTCATTCGGTGGTAACGATTGTAAAGCATTATAAATCGGTTCAACTTTTAACACCATACCTTGGCCACCACCGTATGGATAATCATCTACTTGTTGATGTTTATTTCCACTATAATCTCTAAAGTTAACACAATTAAATGTGACATTATGAGACTGGGAACGTTTCATAATCGATGAATTGATCACACCATCAAACATCTCAGGGAACAATGTTAAATATGTAATAATCATTCAATCATCCCTTCCAATGATTCAATAATAATCTTTTGCTCATCGACATTAACAGACTTAACAACATCATCAATATATGGAATGTAATATTCTTTTTCTTTATGTTTAACTACCCAGACATCATTCGCACCTGTTTCAATAATCTGGCTCACCTCACCAATAGACTCACCATAATCAAATACTTCACACCCGATGATTTGAGAATATAAAAACTCACCCTCTTCAAGTGATTCGACAACTTCTAGTGCGTCAGCATACACATCACATTGCTTGTATTGTTCAACATCATTTATATTATTTTTTCCTTCAAATGTTAACATATACATTTCTTTATGCACTCTTACCGTTGCAATCGTCAATTCGACCAACTGTCCATCATATTTAACTTGAATGACTTTGCCAACTTGCAGACGTTCTTCTAGAAAGTCAGAGTTTGACTGAATCTTCACTTCCCCTTTGATACCATGGGTATTTGCAATTCTGCCGATTTTTATCATAGAACACCTCTTCTTTTATACTATATTATACTCTCGCATGATTAAGGTTTAATTTATATAAATTATACATTGTGTGGTCAAAAAATTAAACCACATCCAACTGAATGAATGTGGTTTATTCACTATACAAAATAATTACTTACTTTGTTTAGATTCATGGAATTTCTTCATAATACCTTGTTTAGATAAGATATCACGAACTGTATCTGTCGGTTGAGCACCATCGCCTAACCATTTAAGTGCTAATGCTTCGTCGATACGAACTTCTTCAGCTGTACCTTTAGCCACTGGGTTGTAGTCACCGATTTGTTCGATGATACGACCATCACGAGGTGCACGAGCATCAGCTGCTACGATACGGTAATAAGGGTTACGCTTAGAACCCATACGAGTTAATCTTAGTTTAACTGCCATATTTATTCACTCCTTCTTTTTCAATACTTATATACTATAACAAGATTAATTTAAGGCGTCAATATAAAATGTTGACATCAATTTAAATAACGTATTTTAATCTTTTAAAATGGCAAGTTCATCCCTGCGAATGGGTTGCCTTTACGGCCTTTCTTACCTTTTCCTTTATTTCCTGTGAATTGCTTCATCATCTTCTTCATTTCATTGAATTGTTTCAATAACTTATTCACTTCAGATAACGGTCTACCCGAACCTTTAGCGATACGCTTCTTTCGAGATGGGTTAATAATTGCCGGTTGGTCTCGCTCTTCATCTGTCATTGATAAGATAATCGCTTTGAAATAGTCAATTTGTCGCTCATCGAAGTTCGCATTATTCAACATTTTTTTATTCACACCTGGGAACATTCCAAGAATTGTTTCGAGGCCGCCCATATTTTGCATTTGATCCATACTCGTTAAAAAATCATTGAAAGAGAATTCGTTTTTGCGCATACGCTGTTCCATCTCTTTCGCCTTGTCTTCATCGATCTGACCTTGAGCTTTCTCAATTAGACTCATCACATCTCCCATACCGAGAATACGACTTGCCATTCGTTCAGGATGGAACGGCTCTAAACCATCCATCTTCTCACTCATCCCGATAAATTTAATCGGCTTCTCAGTCACTGCTCTAATACTTAATGCAGCACCACCACGCGTATCACCGTCTAACTTCGTTAATGTTACACCAGTAATATCTAGTTGATCATTAAAACTTTCAGCGACATTCACGGCATCTTGACCTGTCATCGCATCGACAACAAGCATGATTTCATCTGGATTCACTAATTCTTTAATGTTAGATAGCTCTTCCATCAAATCTCCATCAATATGAAGTCTACCTGCTGTATCGATAATAACGAAATCCAAATGTTCCTCTTTCGCATGTTGTAGTCCTTGTTTGGCAATTTCCACTGGGGAAACTTGATCTCCTAATGAAAATACTGGTATATCTATTTGCTTACCAACTGTTTTGAGTTGATTGATTGCAGCGGGTCTATATATGTCTCCTGCAATTAGTAATGGTTTTTTGTTATGTTTTTTACGCATATTAAGTGCTAATTTACCTGCAGTTGTCGTCTTACCCGCACCTTGCAAACCAACCATCATGACAACCGTTGGTGGCTTTTGACTCATATTAATCTTTGTTTGTTCATCACCCATAATATGAGTTAATTCTTCTTGAACAATCTTAATGACTTGTTGACCTGGTGTTAATGATTCCATTACATCCGCACCAAGTGCTCTTTCTTTAACCGTTTGAGTAAATTGTTTTACTACTTTAAAGTTAACATCCGCTTCTAATAATGCAAGGCGTACTTCACGCATCATTGCTTTAATATCAGCTTCCGTCACTTTACCTTTACCTTTAATTTGTTGAATCGTTGATTGCAGGCGTTCACTTAATCCTTCAAATGCCATACACTCACTCCCTATCATCATATACATTTGTTATTACAACGTGTATATATTATTTCGTTTTAGTTCATTCATATATTATAACGTATTTACAATATTTAATAAATCATCTATAGATTCTTTCAACTCGTCTTTTTCTTTCAGAGTGTGATGACTTTCTGTTGAATCCGAATATATTTTTTCAATCTGACGCTGTATGCTGTGTAATTGTTTTTGTATATCCAACTTTTTTTGTAACCACTGCGTAGTCTGTTCATACTCCTCTAATTGTTGAATTGTTCTTGATAAGTTATTAGACACTGCTTGTTTACTAATATGATATAGTTCACTAATTTCAGTCAGTGAATAATCTTTCGCATAATATAGGTCTAAATATTTTTGTTGTTTTTCACTTAAGAATGGATTGTACATATCGATGAGTTCATTAATATAAATTATATCTTCAATAGATTGACTCATGTAATTATCATCCTTTATCCATATCGTCATTAGAAGCTTCAATCATGTCAGCAAATAAGCCATAGACATATCGTTCAGCGTTAAACGGTTGTAAATCATCAAGCTTCTCACCTAATCCAACATACTTAACTGGAATACTTAATTCATTACGTATTGCAAGAACGATACCACCTTTTGCTGTTCCATCAAGCTTCGTCAATACTATGCCTGTCACATCAGTGACTTCTTTAAATGATTTAGCTTGTGATAATGCATTTTGGCCTGTCGTTGCATCTAATGCAAGCAACACTTCATGAGGTGCTTCAGGAATAACTTTTTGAAGTACACGTTTGATTTTACCAAGTTCATTCATTAAGTTCTTCTTGTTTTGAAGACGTCCTGCGGTGTCACAGATTAATACATCAACACCTTGTTTCTTTGCCGCATGAACAGCATCATACATTACTGCTGCTGGGTCACTGCCTTCAGCTTGTCTAACGACTTCAACTCCTACTCGATCGCCCCATACTTGTAATTGATCGATTGCTCCAGCTCTAAACGTATCTCCTGCTGCAAGCATGACAGTTTTTCCTTGTGCTTTGTATCGATGAGCTAGCTTACCAATAGTCGTTGTCTTCCCGACACCATTGACACCTACCATTAAAATAACATTCAATTCACCAGCTGTAATATTCATCTCTTCATCAAGTGTCTCATCTTGGTTATATATTTCTACAATCTTCTCAACAATAATTTCTTTTAGATAAATTGTTTCTGTAATATTCTCTTTTCTTGCATAGTCACGCAATTCATCTGTTAGATCCATAACGGTTTGAAAGCCTACGTCCGCTTGTATCAACATTTCTTCTAACGCCTCAAAGAAATCTTCATCCACAGTACGATATTGACTCATTAAGTTATTTAATGCACCTTGAAATTGTTCACGGCTTTTCTCTAAACCTTGCTTAAATTTAGCACCAATTTGTTCAGATTCCCACTGTTCAAATTCTTCTAGGCTCATCAATCCACTATCATTATCGAATTCATCTTGCGCAAAGACAACCTCTTCTGGTGGTTCAATGACACCTTCAGTTTCTTGTTCTATGTCTTGTTCTACATGATGTTCTTCATCAGTGACATGGGCTTGGACACTTTGTTGTTGACGTTTTCGTTCTTCAAGCTTTTCTAATTCTATTTCTTCTGGAAATTTAACTGGCTCATCTTTTGGAACAAATGCTTTTTTTAATTTATTAAATAAACTCATTTAGTTAACTCCTTCCATTTGATCAATTTCTTTAAGATTTACGCTTACAAGTTTTGAGATTCCAGATTGTTCCATGGTCACTCCAAATAGTCTATCTACATTTTCCATCGTCCCTTTACGATGCGTAATGATAATAAATTGAGTGTCTGATTTTAACTGATTTAAATAATTTGCATAACGAATTACATTGGCATCATCTAATGCAGCTTCAACTTCATCTAAAATTACAAATGGTGCACTTCTGACCTTTAATATCGCAAATAATAGTGCAAGTGCTGTGAGTGCTCTCTCTCCACCACTCATCAATGATAAACTCTTTACTTTTTTACCTGGTGGTTGAATAAATAATTCAATACCTGCTGTCAAATAGTCCTCTTCAGTCAATTGTAATTCAGCTTGACCTCCACCAAAAAGCTGTGCAAATGTTTCTTTAAAATGATTATTTATTTCATCAAATGTATGCTGAAATCTAGTTCTCACTTCATTATCTAACTCTTGAATTATATGTGTCAACGTATTGTATGCTGATTGTAAGTCATTTCGTTCATCGTTTAAAAAATCATACCGAGTCTTAACCGTTTCGTATTCTTCAATCGCATTCATGTTAATTGATCCAAGTTCATCAATTGATTTTTTGAGTAATTTAACTTTTTGTTTCGCGTTTGCTATCTCTTCAGTTAATCCATAAGTTGATTTTGCTTCATCATAACTTAACCTATAATCTTCGCTTAATGCTTCAATATGTTGCTCGATTTGAATATCAATACGCGCTAATTTCTGTTTGGCTTGATTAAGTTCTGTTGATTTCATTTGTATCATTTCTGAGAATTGCTTTAGGGATGTATCATTTTGATTAATTGTTGAATCTATTAAACTTAATTTTTGTTGCCATGATTCTATTTGATTAATTGTCTGTTGAAGTGATGCATTAATATTTAATAGTTTCTCTTCAAGTTCTATAATTTGCTGTTCATTTTGTTCATCATCAGAAGATGTTCTAGTCTTTTTGTCATGAATGTATTTGATTTGAGCGTCAATATCTTTCAGACGATGCTGATATTCAACAATTTTCGATTGACTATGTTTAATGTCGGTTTGAACTATATTTAATTCAACATTCAGTTGTTGCTCTTCTTCAATCAATCGTTCTTTCTCTTTTGCTCGTTCTTCATCTGTTTGAGACGTTCTCTCTAACAATTGTTCTAAGTCATTTAATTTTTTTGAAATACTTTCCTTCTCTTCACGAAGTATACTTAATTGTTGAACCCCTTCATTAGAACTAGAATCCACTTTTATAAATTCGATTTGTTCGGTGATGAAGTCTTTAGACTCTAATGCTTTCATAAGTTCTAAATCGATTGAATTAACTTTTTCACTTATTCGACTACCTTCCTCAGAGCACATCGATAAGTCACTTTGTAATTCCTTCAATTTAAAGTATTGTTCACTAACCGTTTGTTCCAAGTTATTTAATTTTTGTTCATATAACGGTGTACTCTTTATCATAGATTCATAGTCAGCTTTATCGTTTAATACCGACGTCGTAGTATTTTTATACCCTCCAGTCATCGAACCACCAGGGCTTACAATCTCACCATCAAGTGTCACAATCCTTACCTTATAATTCATTTCACGACTGATTTCATTCGCATTTGCCAGTGTATCGACTAACACGGTTTTAGATAACGCTTGTTCCATAATATATTTATATTTAGGTTGATACTCTATGACTTCATGACACAATCCAATGTATCCATTCATATGTCTTATCTGCTGAACATTGAGTATATTTTGTTGTGACACTGACTCTATCGGTATAAATGTCGCTCTACCTTTTTTATGATCTTTTAAAAATTGAATTGCACGTCTAGCATCAACTGATCGATCGACTACAATTGATTGCAATCGATTTCCAAGGGCCGTTTCGATCGCAGTAACATACTTAGAATCAATTTTAATTAAATCGGCAACTGTTCCATGAATACCTTTTAAATGTGTTGAATTTAATATTGCTTTTACCCCTTGAAAATAGCCCGATAAGTTGTCTATATTTCGCTTTAACATACCAATTTTATATTGATGCTCTTGGAAAAGACGCTTTGCTTCAGTCAATTTCGATCCATTTTGTTCGTATTGTTGCTGTAACGTTTCAATTGTTTGATTCAACTGCTTGTATTCAATTCTTTTCTCTTCTAATTGTGTATTTAATTGGCTTAACTGTTGCCTTAAATCTTCTTCTTTATCCTCTAATACAGTTCGCTCTTTTAGTAGTTGTTGATGTCTTTTTTCGAACCGTTGTCTTTCATGAGATTTCCGATCTAAGTCATTCTCAATCATGTGAATTTCATTCTTTAATTCGACTTCTTTTGTTTTAATCGCATAATATTCATCTCTAATATCATCGATTGACCGTGTATTGTCGGAATCAATATTTGTTCGTTGTGATTTAAGATCATTAAGTTGATTAGTTAATGCTAATCCTTTACTTTGATTCGATGTGATATCTTTATTTAATTGTTCAAGCGAAGCGTTGATTGAATTTTCTTCTTTTGTCAACTGCTCAAGTTGATCTATTAAATCATCTTGTGATTGACTTCCCATATTAATTCGTTCTTTAATCAATTCGATTTGTCCATCATATCGAGTCTTTTGTTCAATTTCTTTGACTCTCTGCTGATGTAGCTCTGAAATTTGGTCTTCTAACGTTTTACGCTCTTCTTTATTATTCTCTTGTTCATTGGATAGTTTTTTATAGCGAGATTTATTTAATTCAATAATATCTTCTAGTTCTAACACATGCTTTTTTATTCGATCATAAGCTTCATTTTGATGATGAATCTCATAGACATGTGTTTGAACATCGACCGTTTTCAATTCATCAGAAAGCGCTAAGTATTCTTTCGCAATTTCACTATCTCTTTTTAACGGCTCTACTCTTGATTCAAGTTCGCTTAATATGTCATTCACTCGATTTAAATTATCGATTGTTTTATTTAATTTATCACTAGATTGTTCTTTTTTCTTTTTGTATTTCAACACGCCTGCAACTTCTTCGACATATACTCGACGATCAATAGCTTTAGCATTTAAAACTTCATCTACTTTTCCTTGTGATATAATACTAAACGCATCTTTTCCAAGTCCAGAATCCATAAATAAATCGATAACATCTTTTAATCTTGCCGGTTCTTTATTAAGTAAATACTCACTATCACCATTACGGTATAATCGTCTTGAGACAATCAATTCATTATCATCTATATTCAGCGCTCCACTTGAATTATCTAGAAATAGAGTCACCTCTGCGTAGTTTAAAGGTTTTTTCGTTTTTGTGCCTGAGAAGATCACATCTTGCATTTTTTGACCACGTAGTTTTTTTGCAGACTGCTCACCAAGAACCCATTTAATCGCATCCGTTATATTACTTTTACCAGATCCATTAGGCCCAACAATTCCGGTAATTCCTGCATCAAATTCTACAGTTACTTTATGGGCAAATGATTTAAATCCGTACGCATCTATTTTTTTTAGATAAACCACTACATTTTGCCTCTTTCGTATTTTTGCAACGCTACTTTAGCAGCATCTTGTTCACTCATTTTTTTCGTACGTCCAGACCCTTTACCAATGATTTCACCATCAATCATACATACAGATGTAAATAGTTTGTTATGTGCCGGTCCATCCTCTTCAATTAATTCATAAGTAACTGTTTGATGCGTTTTTTGGTGAATATATTCTTGGAGCTGTGTTTTATAATCAATCACTTCAGTAATCGATTGGCTTTCAACAACTGGATAAATATATTCAGTTAAAAATGACTTTACGACTTCATAACCTTGATCTAAATATAGTGCACCAATGAAAGCTTCGAACACATCAGCAATTAATGCAGGACGCATTCTTCCACCTGTTTTTTCCTCTCCTTTACCGAGTAAAATTAAACGATTCAAATTTAACTGATTTGCATAAATTACAAGTGATGGCTCACACACTATCGCAGCTCTCATTTTAGTTAATTTACCTTCAGGTAAATGGGGATAGTTATGATAGACATAATTCGATACCATCAATTCTAATACTGCATCTCCTAAAAACTCTAACCGTTCGTTATGACTTAATTTCGGCAATTTAAAATCATTGACAAAAGATGAATGTGAAAATGCTTGTTGAAATAATTCTAAGTGATTATATTCCAAGTGCAGTTGATTCATAAATTCATCAAATGATTGATTAAAATGGTGAAGTAATTTCTCTTTCTTAGACATAATGACCTCCTCAATATATTGTGCCTTTAACAGTTCATTTTTTCATTATACCATGACAAAATTCGATAATACATAATAGATAAAGACACCTAAATCAATAGGTGTCTTTTAGTAAAATTATAATGAATCAATGTAGTTGATTGCATCTCCAACCGTTTGGATTTTTTCAGCCTCTTCATCTGGAATCTCAGTATCGAACTCATCTTCAAGTTCCATAACAAGTTCAGCAATATCTAATGAATCCGCTTCTAAATCTTCTTTAAATGATGCTGTTTCAACAACTTTTTCACGTTCTACGTCTAATTTATCTGCGATAATTTCTTTAATTTGTTCAGCGTTTGCCATTTTATTTCACCTCCTTAAAAAGGGTCTTTCATATTATACAATTTATACTATAATAAATAAATTAATTCATTTAATTAATTAATTCATAAACATACCGCCATTGACATGTAATGTCTGACCATTTATATATCTCGCTTTATCACTTGCTAAGAATTCTACCGCATTCGCTATATCCTCAACATCTCCAAATGATTTCATTGGAATTTGTGCAAGAATCTTCTCTTTAATTTCATCACTGAGTTCGTCTGTCATATCAGATACAATAAATCCAGGTGCAACTGCATTACATGTAATACCTTTCGGTCCGAATTCTTGCGCTACTGTTTTTGTCAAACCGATAACCCCCGCTTTACTTGCAACATAGTTTGCTTGCCCAGGATTACCAGTGACACCTACAACACTAGAAACATTAATAATTTTGGCCGTTGGATTTTTAAGCACTAATCTAGAAGCTGATTTTATAACGTTGAATACACCTTTTAAATTCGTGTCAATCACATCATTAAAATCAGTTTCTTTCATTCTCATGAGCAATGTGTCTCGTGTAATTCCTGCGTTATTTACGATGACATCAATCTTTGTATGTTCTGACTTAATATGTTTGAACATTTCTTGTACTGACTCCATATCACTTACGTTACATTGGTACACTTCTGAAGTAGCTCCTAGTGATTCGATTTCTTCTTTTACAGACAATGCTTTTTCTTTATTTCCTGCATAATTTACAATCACATGATGGTCTGGTTTTGCAAACTTCAATGCAATCGCTCGTCCTATCCCTCTTGAAGCACCAGTTACTAAAACAATTTTACTCATCTAAATACTCCTTTGCTTCTTTAATCGTTTGTATACTTGTCACCTTAAATGCATCTTTATTATAGCCTTTTTCTTTAATAATTATCTTCACTAAATTTGCTAATACTGATTGATTACCAACTTCTATAAATTCTGTTGCACCTAATTCAATCGCTCTTTCAATCGATTCAACAAATCGAACAGGTGAGTATAACTGCTTCACTAAATGATCAATTAATCGTTCCTGTACTTTCTCTTCTTTGGCACTATAATTCCCAATGATTGGCTTCATACTACTAGTCGTGTTCAATTGTTGAACATACGATTTAAATGGTTCTTCTATCGTTTTCATCAGTGGTGAATGGAATGGCCCACTCACATTCAATTGAATCGCCTTTTTGGCGCCATATTCTTTGCATCGGCTGACAAATTCTTCAACGGCATTATAGTGTCCTGTAATGACAGTCTGTGATGGCGTATTAAAGTTCGCTATCGATAGTCGATGGTTTTCTTTATCAATCATCCCTATCAACTCTAACAACTTGTGATCATCCATCTTTAAAATTGCTGCCATACTTCCAACACCTTTAGGGTATGCATTATCCATCAATTCACCACGTTGACGAGTTATTTTAACACCATCATCTAAAGAATATACTTTACTTGCCGCAAGTGCAGTAAGTTCACCAAGACTATGCCCAATGTATAAATCTGCTTCAAAACCTAATGATTCCATGTATTGATACAAGACGATACTGTGAATATATAAAGCGGGTTGAGTATTCATCGTAATATTTAGTTGAGCTTCATCCGTATTCACTAATGATTCAAAGCTTTGATTTACTACATTTGATAGTGCCGTGATTTGTCTATTCACATGTTGTTTAGTTTGTTCATCAATCCCTTCTACCATCTTTTCAAACATACCAACTGTTTGAGAGCCTTGTCCTGGAAATAATACAACTTTTTTCATCATTCGTCACTTCCTTCAAGGATTGAATACTTTATTTTTTGCGTCACTTCATTTTGTGTTAATTGATAACACTGTCTTAAACCTGAATAAATAGCCTTCTCATTACTTGAGCCATGTGCTTTCACTAACGTCCCGTCTAACCCTAGTAAAATCGCACCACCATACTCAGTATAATCAAGTGTCTTCTTAACATCTTTGAACGCATGTTTTAGTGATAAAGCACTGAATTTTCGAATGATATTTTGCATCATACTCTCCTTGATGACATCCATCATAAATGATGCTGTACCTTCAATAGACTTCAACACCATATTTCCAGTAAAGCCATCAGTTACTACTACATCTGCACTGTCTTTAAGTATTGATCTAGACTCTACATAGCCTATGTAATTCAAGTCTGTTTCTTTTAATCGTTGATGTGTCTCCTTCGTTAAATCTGTCCCTTTCTTTTCTTCAGTCCCAATATTTAACAGTCCAACCGTTGGAGCGCTGATGCCGTTCATTTTTTCCATATAAATCGAACCCATTTTTGCGTATTGTACCAAATGTTCCGGTTTATTCTGACTGTTTGCACCAATATCTAAAAAGAAAAATCCTTTAGTCGATTTAGTAGGTAACATATTCGCAAGTGCTGGTCGCTCAATCGTTGGGATTCTGCCCAAAATAAAAAGTCCACCACTCATTAAAGCCCCCGTACTACCTGCCGATAATCCGGCAACTTCTCGATGTTCTTTCATGTATTGAATCATTTGCATCATACTTGAATCTTTCTTACGCTTGACACTTCTTACAGGGTCATCTTCCATTGTTACAACGTCTTCACAATGGATAAACTCAATCCGCTCATGATCAAAGTCATTATGGTCTTGATGACCAAACACTAAAATTTCCACATCATTATAATCCTTAACAAATTTGTTTACAGCTACTTTAGTTACATCAGGTGCATTATCTCCACCCATTAAGTCTATTGCAATTTTCATTGTTATCCCTCATTATTTAAGATTTATAATACATCTTGAAAGTACCTTTAAAAACCAGTTCACCTTTAACTTCAGATTGGACTTCTACATTATAAAATTTATTATCTATCCTTGATGCTTTGGCTTTAGTAATAACTTGGTCATTTAAATATACTGGCTTTACAAAATCTACAGATGCACTTCGAGTAAGTACAGTATCATGTTGAATTAAAGCGACACTTAAAGAGTTCGCTTGTGCAAACAATATATGTCCCCTTGCAATATGATTGCGGTCAAAAACTTGATTCGCCTTAATTGTAAGCATTGATATTGCACTTTTATTTAATGTAATATCGATTATTTCACCGATAATTTCATCTTCTTTCAAACTTGAAATCTCAATTGGTTGCTCTGCTCGAGCTTTAATTCTCTTTCGAACTTCAGGTATATTTAATGTCATTCTATCTAATCTTATGGTTTGAATGCTTACATTGAATTTGTTCGATAAATCTTCATCCGTTAAAAAAGGATTATCATCAATCAATGATTTAAGTTTTGAATGTCTTTCTTCTTTCGATAATTTATTTTTCATAAATTCAATCCCTATCTTCATATCCAAAATTAGTACTAGGTATTAATACTTCTTAATAATATCAATAACGATATACCTTTTCAAGATTTTAAAATGAAAAGAGTACAACACTTCCGTTGCACTCTTTTCTAAATAAGATAAATTAAGCTTCTTTTGCAGTAATAATCGTTCGTGTAAGAAATAATCCTGTATTTGGATCATAATCATCACAAGTCACTAACGTTAATTTTGTTGGTTCTCCTTGCTGTTCTTCTAACACTGATACATCATTAGGTTTTACGTGCTTTTTGTTTGTTATTTCAAATTCTCTTTCTCCATCACGTGTCACTATAATGACTTTTGCACCAATATTTGCATCCGCTAAATTCGAAAACCTCATATTTGTGCCAAGTAATTTATGACCGGCAATAGCAATGTTCTGGTCATCTAAACTATCATCCTCTTCGACAAATACTACCCCATTGTATAGATTCTGTACCGTCGCAGGGCCTTTCAAGATAGGTTCGTTGATTCCGACGGATGGTACTTTGATAAAAGCGACCATACTATCTCCAATTTCTGTGTAATCAGTTTGATGCTTAGATGGGTCTTCATGATCAATGCCATCTAAATCTTCTTTCTCATCTACAGAAACAACTTCCTGATCTGGTGCATCTTGTTGTCCATTCGTTGCAATCCATTCTTCAATAGGATTTACATACACTGTAGACTCACCGTTTTGAAATGCTTCAATCATTCTCTCATTTATTTGTGTCATAACGTACGATCTAATGTGTGACCAACTAAATAATATAATTGCTGCAACTATTAATAATACACCGATAATTCGTAATAAAGTTCTCATTTCTCACCTCTTAAAGTTTATATTTTATATTATATGTGATTCACTAATATCTTACAATTATTGATTATTAAGCTTCTAATTCAGGTTTAAAATTATCTAACCACATTTTTAAATCGTCCGTTAAATGATTAATATAATATTCGGCTTCAAGATGTGCATACATGACCATTTTATAATCTTCTACTAAATGGGCAAACTGAAAGTCAGGTAATCCACTTTGTTTTACTCCTAAAAAATCACCTGGTCCTCTCATTTCTAAATCTTTTTCAGCGATATAAAACCCATCTTCTGATTGTTCCATAATTTTCATACGTTGAATTCCTGTTTCTGTTTTCGGCGAAGCAACTAAATAGCAATAAGATTGTTTATGTCCTCGTCCGACACGACCACGCAATTGATGAAGTGTTGATAAACCAAATCGATCTGAATTATATATAATCATCAAAGAAGCATTAGGGACATTGACCCCTACTTCAATAACTGTTGTTGAAATTAAAATATCAATATCATGTCTTATAAATTGTTGCATTAGTTCATCTTTTTCATCAGATTTGAGTTTTCCATGCATTAGTCCAATTGAATGGTGATTAAATAGTTGTTGATATAAATAATATAGAGATTCTGCACTATGCGCTTCAACCATATCACTATCTTCAATTAACGGTGCAACAACGAAAACTTGCTGTCTCTCATTCAGTGCATCTTTCAGAAGGGTCACCATTTCATCGTGATCTCGTTCATCAAACCATCTCGTGATAATCGGCTTTCTTCCAGCTGGTTTCGATCGAATCAATGACACATTTAAATCACCCATCGCTGTAAATGAAAGCGTCCTAGGAATTGGTGTAGCGGTCATCATAAGAACATGCACGCCTTGTCCTTTATCCTTTAAAATGCTTCTCTGTCTAACCCCGAAACGATGCTGTTCATCTGTAATCACAAGTTTTAATTGATCGAACTCCACTTCTTCTGTTAACAACGCATGTGTACCGATAATCATATCGATTTCACCTGATGAAAGTTCCGATAATATTCGCTTTCTTTCTTTCGTCGGTGTAGAAGACGTTAACAACTCTATTTGAACAGAAAGTCGACATTGATCCACAAATGATTTCAACCCTTCTAAATGTTGTGTTGCAAGAATTTCTGTCGGCGCCATAAATGCGCTCTGATACCCTTTCAAATGAATCGCATACATTGCAATTAATGCAACAATTGTCTTCCCACTACCTACATCACCTTGCACAAGACGATTCATAAGATGTGTACCATTAAAATCTTTAATAATGGTTTCAACAACAGTCTTCTGATCTATAGTAAGTTCAAATGGAAGATGATTAATTAACGGACTTAATTCATCAATCTCTACATTTAAAGGCTCTGTCGAGTCTTTTAATTGTTGATTATGCTTTTTGTATTGCATATAGAGTTGGAACATAAATAACTCATAAAATTTAATTGATCGCTTAGCAAGTTCTATTTGTCTAGAATCTTGTGAACGATGTATCGTTTCATAACAGACATCTAATGGAGTTAATTTATATTTCTTAACAAGGTCTATTGGTAATTCTACATAACCAGAAGTCATGTCCAATGCTTGATGAATTGCATGTTGTAAAGTTTTAGTAGAAATTTCTTTAATTTTTCTATAGTGAGGTTCAAGAGTTTGTTTTTCATCGTTATGCTCATGATCATTTACTTTAATACGATTGACGGTAATTTCTTGTTTTGCTAAATTAATCTTTCCACTAATAATATATTCTTGTTCGACGGTCAATTGCTTAATCAAATAAACTTGATTGAAAAAGATTAACTTGAATGGAATATCTTTAATATACACTCTAACAATCGTTCTTGAACGCCTTTTAGCATAATAGCTCGGTTTACCAATTTGATAAACTAAGCCGACAACGTTAACTTGTTGTCCATCTTCTATTTGCGTTAAATCAGTCAATTGATAGTCTTTATAACGTGTTGGGACGTACTGAATTAAATCTTCATTCGTCACTATATGATTTTCTTTGAACTTTTCATACGTTTTAGGCCCTATTTTATCCAGTTGATCGATATTAAAAATACGATTTGTATGTATAATTGGAAGTATCGCCATCATGTCACCTACATTAATTTGTTAAATTTATTTTACTAAAAATAAAAAGATTATGCACATCACTTTATGTGCATAATCCTTTGAAAGATTTACTCAACAGAGACTAAGTAAGGATATACTGGTTGACGTCCTTTATGAATCTCAACTTCGACATCTTCATATTGTTCTTCTATATAAAGTCTAGTTCTTTCAGTCACTCCACTGTCAGCTTCTTCTCCACTAATAATTGTGACAATTTCTGAATCTTCATCGATCATTTCATCCAATAAATGTTTTAATGTATCTTCTATTTGATCAAGTGCCTTTATGATTTTACCTTCTTGAATAGCCATAAATTGACCCTCTTTAATATCAACACCATCAATCGTCGTATTTCGTACAGCATTTGTGATAGATCCTGATTGAATATCCTCCATCATTTGTGTCATTGACTCTTTATTTACCGACACAGATTCATCAGGATTATAACCAAGTAAAGCTGCTAATCCTTGCGGGATTGTTTTTGTTTCAACAACTTCAACTTCTGCATCAACAACAGAGTCTACTTGATTTGCTGCCATAATAATGTTTTTGTTGTTTGGTAAAATAAGGGCCTTTTTCGCACCACTTTTCTTAATCACTTGTGCAATATCATCTGTTGATGGATTCATCGTTTGCCCACCTGAGATAATGTGCGTTACGCCTAAACCTTTAAATATTTCTGAAATACCATCACCCATTGAAATTGCGATTACTGCAAAATCAACCTTTTTATTCAATTCTTTATCTTGCTGTTTTTTGAGTACTTCACGGTGTTGTTCTCTCATATTTTCGATTTTAATTTTAATAATTTCCCCATACTGTTCTGCATACGTTAAACATTGACCTGGATGTTCAGAGTGCACATGTGTTTTAACAACTTCATCATCACTCAGTACAAGCAATGAATCACCAAATTCACCCATATCATTTCTAAATTCTTCTTCGTCAAATGGTTTCTTACCATCTTGAAAACGAACCATGAATTCTGTACAGAATCCATAAATAATATCTTCTGTAGACATAAAATCTGCTAAGAAATCATGCTCATCATTTACAAATGAATCCGTATCTACTTTGCCATCTTCACTGAAGTTAGCAATTGACTGATCAATATCTAGTTCTTGATTATTTAACGCTCTTAAAAAACCTTCATAAACATAGACTAGCCCTTGACCCCCACTATCCACAACGCCAACTTCTTTTAAAACAGGAAGTAAATCAGGTGTACGTTTCAATGAAGCCATTGCTTCTTTATACACCTCATCCATAATAACTTCAACATCGTCAGTGTCTTCAGCTAATTCAGTTGCTTTATTCGCCGCATCCTTCGCAACTGTTAAAATCGTACCTTCTACTGGTTTAATGACTAACTTATAAGCTGTTTTAACACCTGCTTGAAATGCACTCGCAAACATCTTTGCATCAATTTGTTCTTCACCTTCGATATGTTTAGAAAATCCTCTAAACAATTGGGATAAAATGACTCCTGAATTTCCTCGGGCTCCCATCAGTAATCCTTTAGCAAATACTTTCCCTACTTCACCAATGTGATCATTCGAGTTATTTACGACTTCTTCTTTACCAGATTGAATTGATAATTTCATATTCGTTCCCGTGTCACCATCTGGAACAGGGAATACATTTAAAGAATCTACATAATCAGCATATGAAGATAAATTATCGGCTCCCAATATAATCATTTTTTGAAATTTACGTCCGTCTATTGTTTTAACCATACTTCTACTCCTTACTTTTCATTATCAGTGACAACACGCACACCCTGCACATTGACATTCACTGCATTGACTTTTAAATTTAATGTTTTCTCTAAATTATATTGAACTGCTGATTGAACATTTCTAGCCACCTCTGATATCTTTATACCGTAGCTAACGATAATATAAATATCAACATTCAACATATCTTCATTAAGTGAAACGACTACACCTTTTGCGTAGTTCTCTTTGCCGAGAAGTTCAGTAAATCCATCTCGCACTTGATGTTTACTTGCCATACCAATGATACCAAAACATTCTACAGCCGCACCACCAGCAATTGTAGCAATGACTTCATTAGAAACATCAATCGTGCCATGTTCATTGTTTAATTGTAGAGACATTCTTATACACTCCTTATACAATACTTTATTATAATACACAGTTTTCTATAAAATTTAAACATTTTATAGAAAACAATTTTTCGATGATTACATTTTTAATTTTTAATTTACTATGTCATTATATCATATCAAATAATATATTGAATTTATATGATGCATATGCTAAAATATTTAAGTATGTTATTTCATAAGAGCAAAAGATAAAGGAGGCACATAAAATGGCTAAAGAATGTTATGTAACAGGTCGTAAAGTCAAAGCGGGTAACAATCGTTCACACGCTTTAAATGCAAATAAAAGAGTCTTCAAAGCTAACTTACAAAAAGTAAGAATTTTAGTAGATGGTAAACCTAAAAAAGTTTGGGTTTCAGCTCGTGCATTAAAATCTGGTAAAGTTGAACGTGTTTAATTCACATAAAAAGAGAAAGGCAAACGCCTTTCTCTTTTTTTTAATTCTTAAAAAATACTATAAATATATACAAATAAAATAGCCATAAAAATACCTGGGATCATATTTGCAACACGCATTTTAGTGATGTTCAACATATTCAATCCAATTGCGATAATAATTACACCACCACTTGCGGTAATTTGAGCAATCATTTCATTCAATATGGACTCTGGTACGACTTTATCTACTTGTGTAGCAAGGAGTGATAAACCACCTTCATACAATAACGTTGGAATGGCAGCAATGATCACACCAGATCCATAAGCAGTTGTCATCACTAATGCAATAAAGCCATCCATTATACCTTTCGTAATTAATACTTCATGATTTCCTCTAATACCACTATCTAAAGCACCAATAATCCCCATCGCTCCAACGACAAAAATTAATGTTCCGGTAATGAATCCTTGGCTTAAGTTACCAGCATGCTTATCTCCCAATTTAAATTCCATCCAATGCCCAAATTGATTTAGCCTCAATTCAAGCTGAATAAATTCTCCTACTGTAGAGCCTAATATTAAGGCAAGTAATAACAAGATAATATCATCTGCTTGCACTGCCATTTGAATGCCTAGCACAATAATAATTAAGCCTTGTATTTTCATAATTGTATCTTTAAGATTCTCTGGAATTTTAGTTAGAAATAAACCAATGACACCACCGATGACGATAGCAAGTGCATTGATTACTGCTCCAAGTAAAGCGATATGAAACCACCCCACATTCTAATCTGAATAACGATATTTCTTTATAATATTTGCTATATAACAATATCACGGCATTATCAATTTGTATATACTATAATGATATTCTTATTTGTCTTTAGATTGAATGACAAGAACAAGCCCTTCATATACATGCAGTACACCTGTCTCTTTCAAAAATTCATTGCTTACGGTTAAAGATTCTCCTTGTTTTAACGTTGTTTTTTCAAGGTTATATTTAAATCCTTCTATAGCTATAGTACATATATCGCTTTGCTGTATAAAAGAAACATATTTCATATCGAAGTGATTGGCTATATGATGTTTCCCTTGATCAAACATTTGTAGTACATTTTGATCATCGATCATTCGAATCGAATGTTTCTCTTCAAGTCGTTTAGGGTGCTTCAACAATTCAATAGCACTCATAAAATGGTCGAGCCTCCCTCCCGTTGCACCATATACATTGACTGAAGTAAATTTATTTTTATCACACCATCTTAACGCTTGATCTAAGTCTGTCAAATCTTTGTCTTCTGGCAATATCGTTGCACCTTGCTCAATAAGTTCAGACTTTACACCACAATCCACAGAATCAAAGTCACCGACCATATACGTTGGCGTTATATCATATGACAATAAGACTTCTGCTCCTCGATCAACACCAATCCATCGTTCATTCTGTCGTTGATGAATCAGTGAAGCATCAATATTAATATCAGTGCACAATATATTAATATGGTTATCATGTTTATCTGTCTTCGTAATATGCTCCTTAATCATTGCTTAACCTCTTCACTGTGTCAGTCATATCATCACTTGCTAACAAATAAGACCCACTTACAACTTCATCAACACCATATTGATGACATAAACGACTTGTTTCATCGTTTATACCACCATCTACTTCAATGACGAATGATAAATCATGATGCGCTCTGAATTGATTTAACTCATCAATTTTCTCCAACATAGAGTGAATAAATGATTGTCCACCAAACCCTGGATTTACAGTCATAATCAACACACAATCAATGTCTTTAATAACCGGTAATATTGAATTAATGGGTGTT
This sequence comes from Abyssicoccus albus, assembly GCF_003815035.1. Taxonomy (NCBI): domain Bacteria; kingdom Bacillati; phylum Bacillota; class Bacilli; order Caryophanales; family Abyssicoccaceae; genus Abyssicoccus; species Abyssicoccus albus. The sequence continues at coordinate 464,351 of NZ_RKRK01000002.1, read as the reverse complement.
GCTGGATTTAGTGCAATACCCACTTCCATGTGATGTGACTTAATCTGTTGAATCACACGATGTAAATGTGTACATGCTTCAGCGTGTACTGTCAACCTATCAGCACCAGCATTTGCATAATCTGAAATATAACGATCGGGATGTTCAATCATTAAGTGGACGTCTAAAAAAAGATCAAATGCCGCATCTATTTGTTTCAAAATAAAAGGTCCCATAGATAAATTAGGAACGAACTGACCGTCCATCACATCATAATGAAGACCATCAACCGCTGATTGATTTAATCGTTCAATATCACGTTGTAAGTTCAAAAAATTTGCAGCAAGTAATGATGGATATACTTTCATTCATATCACCTCATAAATTATATTTCGTGTATTTGCCTTTATTAATAAAATCAAAACATGTCTTTGCAATAAATACTAAATTAATATTTAGGCTTTTCATTCATTTTTGCTTCAAGCAAATGAATATAATGATCATACCGATGTTTCATAATAGAACCTTCTTCAACCGCTTTTTTCACTTGGCATTTCGGTTCACGGTGATGTAAACATTCCCGAAACTTACACGATTTTGAAAATCGGTTAAATTCTTCAAAATAATATTTCAATGATTGCATTTCTATCATTGATACATCTAACTGACTAAATCCTGGTGAATCACCAATATATCCTCCTTTGAATGGAAATAATTCAATATGTCGAGTTGTATGCTTACCACGACCAAGCTTTGTAGAAATTTCTTGTGTCTCTAAATCCTTCGACTGATCTAACTTATTAATCAACGTTGATTTTCCAACCCCTGTTTGTCCTGTCAACACAACAACATGATCTTTGATTAGTGATTTCAACTGATTCAAATGATGATTGTTGATAGAAAACAATAATGAAATATCTAAATCATCATAATACAATTTATATTGCTCTAGTGCCTTGTAATCATCTTCAGCTAATAAATCACATTTGGTCAAAATGAGGATTGGCTTCGTTTCATTATGTAAGCTGCTACATATAAATTTATCAATTAACAACCAATCAATCGTTGGTGATTTGACACTCATCACAATGGCTAAATAATCAATATTAGACACCGCTGGTCGTATAAACTCATTTTTTCTAGGATGAATATGTACAATTACACTCTGATCGTGTTCTTCATCAGTCGTACTAATGTCGACAAAATCGCCTACTTTAGGTGCATTATTTTTATGACGAAATATCCCTCTAGGGCGAGTAGTAAATACACCTATATTTGTATCCACAACATATTCTCCACTCATTGCCTTTATAATACGGCCGTTTATCATCGAATTAATCCACCTCAATTATATTTGAATTCTTTAATACCTTTAAAAGTTATAACTTTAAAACTTCATCATTTCTCAATTATCGATAAAAATCATATTAGATACTCTTTTTTCATTTTCGATAGTATACTTCTATACTTTACATATGGCTATTTAATTATTATTGTACTGTATTCAAATCACTATTTAAATATATTCACTATATATTCGTCTATATTTTTAGATTTCTTTTAATTCAAACTTAAATTCAATTAGTAATTCATACATTAATTATACTTATTTACTATATTAATTTATAAATAAATCTATTCATAAAAAAAAGTACCCAATAATAATGGGTACTTTAGAAATTATAATTGTAAATGATTAAATTAAAGATGTCGGTGATTAAAAACGATTAATATCTCTTTCTACGTTTTTAATAATAAATCCTGATTTCACTCGACCCGGTAATTTATTTAAATCAACCGTCAAGTCTTGTGCTGGTACTTCATATTTAATCGCTTGTGCAAAGTATTTCATAGACTCTTCCATAACAATCACCGTCATCCACTCACCCGCACAACGGTGATTTGTATAATAGTCTCCACCACCTTGTGGAATTAAATCAAATGGTGAACCGTCCCAGTCTTCAAAACGCTCAGGTATAAACTGGTCAGCATTTTCCCATAAATCTTCACGGTGTAATGTACCGTATACATCTAATACCATAAAAGTATCTTTCTTAATTTCATATCCTCTAAATTCAATGTCTTTACCAGCTTTACCAGGTAAATATGGAACGAATGGATAGAAACGTCTTACTTCTTGAATGAATTTATAAACATAATCCTCTTCATTTTGAGCTACTTTTGTACGTTCTTTAGGGAATTCATACATCGCTAATGTACCAAACGCAACAAAACGGTTAATTGCTACTAATGGTCTAATGACATTCATTAAGTCAATTGCTGCAAGTCTTGCATCCATTGGATTTCCTTCGTAATCTTTCCAATGTGCAAATTCATATAAAGCAGTTCCTTCAGGAGGTGTAATCTCTCCATCACGAACACCTTGAATTTGAGCCTCTAACCAAGTCTCAACACGGTCACGTGCTTTACGCGCTTCTTTATAACCTTTGAACATTGTACCGATTGCTTTAAATGAATCGATCATCGTATCCATATCTTCAGCGTATTGGTTAATTTCATCTTCAGAAGCATGCAATCCTGCCCACTTAATCCCTACTTTTGTCAGGACATAAATAGCCTCTTTATAAACATTAACTTCATCCATATGACTCATTCTTGTCGTATTATAGTACCATTCTAGACGAGTTAATTCTCTTAAGTAGCTTAAGTTTTCTTCAGTCATTAACGACATAAATAATGCTTTACGATCTATATGAGTTTTACCAGTCGTTGTATGAATAGCCCCTTTACCGAATAAAGTTTTTACAACACGTGGTGGTAATGTCCCTTGACGTTCAATCTTGTCATTGTCATAAAACAGCTCAGCAGCATCCTTACCACTAATGATTACCGTTTTCTTCCCACCTAATGCACGTGTTGCAACAATGTCATTACTGTTCAAACGTTCTCTTAATTCAGGAATATAAGTATATCCCTTCTTTAAAGCTTTAACAGTATTGTCCATTCCTCTATCTCTAGGTATTGATTTGCCCATAAATTCTCCTCCTCAAAATATTCAAACAAACTCATTGAACTCTAAAAGTTTATTTGATGGCTTACAAATATAATGCCAATAATATACCTATTTTGCAAGTAATAAGATACAATTTAGGTTATTAAAATTTATTCAATCATATCAAGTGAAATCGGTTGATTCGGATACTTAAGTATGAAACCATTTCCAATTTCAACATAACGACATAAACTTTCATCATGAATTACACCAGTATTTTCTCCGTATACTTGTATTCCTTTTGATTCATAGAAGTTCGCAAGTAACAATGCATTGCCAGCGGTATATTCATCAATTTTTATACTTTTGATTTGCGAAGAGATGATTTCAAGCTTATTAATTAACCCCTTCAAATAAATCTCACCGCCACGATTCCCTGTCAAATTCAAAGTGAATGTTGTGTCATCATTGATTTTATGACGATATCGATCTAGCATCTGTTCGATAAAATCTATATCAAAATTTAAATGACTTACTCTTAATTCAAGATGATTAGATTCGTCAGTTAATTTAAAATATGGATCAACCGTTAAATTCAATGCATTAAATGTTAGGACATCCATCGTATACGTTTGATTTCCTCTAGCAATTGTCATGAATCGATTACGCCTAATAATATGTTGAAGTAATAACCCACTATCATTTGAAGTTAATAAATGTTTATATTTATTCCGTATATGTTCTATCGGTTCATCATCAAGATGGGTAATTTTGTCATGTATGACTACTCTAAGGTCTTCAGCAACGTGCTTCACATAGAATGTATCTTCTAACAATGTTGGCATAAATCCTATAAAAGGCTTAACCTCTGGATGAAGTACTTGAGTATTTAACGCCCCGCATTGCAATAATAAATCATTTAAAAAATAAAAAGAGGTAGAGGTATCCTGTATTGTTCCGTTCAAAAGTCTCTTATATTCAGTAATAATATTGTCATTGATTGCTTCTTGGTATACATAATCACTGAAAAGATACCCTTCTAATTTTTTGATTAATTCTTCCATAAGCTCATTCCTTTTTTCATTCGCTAACTTTTAAAATACGTTATAATAAGGAGTTCATGTTAGATAATTTAGAAGCTCGATCAGATTCCTTTATGCTCGCTGATTGATTTTGTTTAGATTCTTTGTCGTCGGTCGTTGAAGGTTCATTACTTTCATTAGACTTCGATGACTGATCAGGTGATAAAGCATTTTCTTTATCCTCTTCGGTCTCATCTTCAGTCTCTTTACTTTTATTCGATGAATCGTCAGAAGCTTGGTCATTTTCATCGATTTCATCATAATGTACTTTCTTGCTTTTCCATACTTCACCATTTATTTCAATTTTATATTCTGCTGTCATAGATTCTTCAACAACTAATTTCAGTTCATATTCTGTATCTTCTGTAATTGTAAATTCATCAACAGGTTCTTTAATATCATGATTTTTATCACTAATATATACTTTTACATCTGTTGATTCATTATTTACTAATTTAATTTTGGCTTTATTATTGTGAGCTGTTTCATCAGCTGTACTACTTTGTTGTTGACCAGACTCTGATTGTTTACGTTTTGATTTATTAGTAGTCGGCTCTTCTGTTGATTCTTCTGATGTCTTCTCATCATCTTTGTCACTGTCTTCATCTAACGGATCTTTACCGTCTTGATCATCATCAGGTGCTTCCGTTGATTCATCCTCAACACTTGGTTCGCTATGCTCTAACGTAATGGATTCACGATATTCTTTATCAGCTTGTGGTTTCGGCCCTTTACTCACAGTAATTTGAACTGTAGAACCTTTCGGAAGTTCTCCGTCATTTGGTTCTTGCTTCATCACATCTAAAGCTTCGACATCTTCTGAATACTCATCTTTCCGTTCCACATTAAATCCTTCTTTTTCAAGTTCTGATTTTGCTTTATCGAATGATAAGTTCGTATAATCTAATATCGAGATCATTTCTGGCCCTTTTGAAACGGTGAACTTAATATTTGATTTAGATGCAATAACACTTCTATCTGGTTCAATAGATTGCGAAATAATATGACCTTCTTCGAATTCATAATTATATTCTTCCGTTGAATCAATTGTTTTAAATTTTGCTTTTTCTAATTTCTGTTCAACATCATCAAATTTTTGGCCAGTAAAATCCTCAATTTTATATGGTTCTTCACCTTTACTCACTAGGACATCAATTGATGAATTTTTCTCGATTTCAGCACCGACATTTGGTGTCACCTTAATAATTTGATCTTTTTTTACATCATCATTATACTCTGAATATTTTTCGCCAATCATTAAATCTTCTTCTGTTAATAACTGTTCATACTGTTTTAATGTCAAACCTTTATAATCTGGAACTTCAACTTCCCTTGGCATTGAAAATACAAACCAGCTTGTTATCGCTAGCACTAGCAACGTTGCGAGTAAAATAAATAACCACTTGTATTGCTTTTTAGTCGGTTTCGATAGTGTATCTTCATGATCTTTTTGAACAGGTGGAACAGCAGTTAATTTTTCATTAGATTCTTTATGCTGTGTACTTTTTTGAATGCCTGAATTTAGCATGATTGTTTCTGTTTTATTTTCTTTAAATTTCAGCACATACGGTGATACCGGCTGATCATCTAACATATACTTAATTGAATTTTTCATTTCCTTTAAAGATGAAAAGCGATCCTCAGGATGTTTTTCAGTAGCTTTTAAAATAATATTGTTTACTCTATTTGATACTTCACGATATTGGTTAATTTCGGGAATTTCATCTTGAATATGTTGCAAAGCAATACTCACTTGGGTTTCACCAGAAAATGGTAATTGATTGCTTAATAGTTCGAAGAGAATAATTCCTAATGCATAAATATCAGTAGCTTCTGATGTTTTCTTACCTTTCACTTGCTCAGGTGCTGCATATTCTACTGATCCTAAATAATTACTTGTTTCAGTAATTGTGTGGCTGTCAGTTGCTTTACTAATTCCAAAATCAGTTACTTTAAGTTCGTTATGTTCATCAATTAAAATGTTTTGAGGTTTAATATCACGATGAATGATGTTTGCCTCATGAGCCACTTCAATCGCGCTCACAATTTGAAGCATTATTTTCTGTACTTGCTCTAATTCAATAGGATGGTTATTTTGTATAAATTCCTTCAAAGTTTGTCCTTCGACTAATTCCATTATAATAGAACAATACTCTTCATTTTCATCTACATCGTATATATTCACTAAATGATCATGGTATAAATTCGTTGCAGTTTGAACTTCTTTATAAAATTGCTTAATTGTCTTTTCTTTCGCATGAGGATCTACTTTGATCATCTTGATGGCAACATCTCGATTTAATATCGTGTCATACGCTTTGTAAACAGTCCCCATTCCACCTCGACCAATGTACTGTATAATTTTATATCGATCTTTAATCATCTCACCAATCATTCAAGATCACCTGCTTTTAAATCAAGTAAAATAATACTTAAATTATCTGAAGCACCTCGATTAAGCGCAAGTTCAATCAATTGCTCTGCAGCTTGATGTACATCGTTCGATTGGTTCGTAATACTTTTAATCTCATCATCTGTCAGTTCATCCGTTAGTCCATCGGTACAAAGTAAGATAAAGTCTTTATATTTTGTCGAATATTTCATAATATCTGGGTAAATTAATCGTGATGTTCCAACTGACTTCGTCAAAATATTTCGTTGTGGATGTTGCCTAGCTTCATCATCTGTCAATTCACCTGAACGCATCAAATGACCAACAAATGTATGATCATAAGTCATTTGGTGGATTTTATCTTGACTAATCATATATGCTCGCGTATCACCGATGTTTGCAACCCATACTTCATCATGATATACAATCGCTGCACAAAGTGTTGTACCCATACCTCTTTCATCATCATTTGATTGACTTCTTTTAAAAATTAATTCGTTTACATTATTGATTTGAACTCTTAACCATTCTTTGGCTTGATCTTTAGTGATCAAATTGGTTGCTTTAAAAGATTCAATGAGTGAATTACACGCGATAGTACTTGCAACTTCACCGGCATTGTGACCACCCATTCCATCGCAAGCAACCATAAGTAATTGATTCGTCTGATTGTAAACATATTGAACATAATCCTCATTATGATTTCTATGAAATCCTTGGTGAGTGATTGCAGTAATATTCATAAAATCACCTCACTTCATCTGTTCGTTCTTTCGCTCTTAATTGACCACATGCTGCATCAATATCAGCACCTTGCTCTCTTCTGATTGTCGCGTTAATTCCTCCGCGGACTAATGTTTGATGGAATTTAAAAATATCATCTTTAGCCGTTCGAACATAGTTTCTTTCAGGGACATGGTTTACTGGAATTAAGTTTACATGACAATTCAATGGCTTAATTAATTGAATTAATTCTTTCGCATGTTCGACTTGGTCATTTACTCCACCAAATAATCCATATTCAAACGTAATACGTCTGTTCGTTACATTCTGATAATGCTTTAAACTATCCATCAATTTCTTTACATTATACGCTCTATTAATCGGCATCAAACGACTTCTAATTTCATCATTCGCTGCATGCAAGCTGACTGCAAAGTTGATTTGTAAATCTTCTTCGGCAAAGTCATAAATGCGTGGTACAATACCCGACGTTGATACCGTAATGTGACGGGCACCTATGTTCAAACCATCATCATGGTTGACAACATATAAAAAGTCCATCATTTCATCATAGTTCTCAAAAGGTTCTCCAATTCCCATGATAACGATAGAGGATACTCGTTCATCGGTAACATCTAACGCTTTTTGAACATTGAGCACTTGTGCGACAATTTCACCAGCTTGTAGGTTACGCTTTAGACCACCTAAAGTTGATGCACAGAATGTACAGCCAATGCGACAGCCTACTTGGGTTGTGACACAAACTGAATTACCATAATCATGACGCATTAATACGGTTTCAATTGTATAACCGTCTTGCAACTCAAATAAGAACTTAATCGTTCCATCTTTACTTTCTTGCTGAACTACTGTTTTTAATGTTGTAAACACAAAAGTTTCTTCTAATAGTGTTCTAAGTGACTTACTTAAATTACTCATCTCTTCAAAAGAATTAACACGTTTCTCGTAAAGCCATTCAAAGATTTGTTTTGCACGGTAACCTTCATACCCATTTTCAACGAGCCATTCTTCAAGTTGTTCTAGTCTAAATGAATAGATTGAGTCTTTTTCGAAATCTGGTAAAAACTTGTTGCTTTTTGGTTTGATTGCCATAAATTACTCCTTAAAAAAATTATTTCTTAATAAATCTTGAAACGAAAAATCCATCACCATTAAAATGTTGTGGAAGGATTTGATGTGTATTATGTTCGATTAATGAATCTTTGTACTCTGTATGATCAAATTCGATATCTTCGTGTTGCTTCTTAAATGTGTAGCTGACATTTTCATTTTCTTGTTGAAAAATCGTACATGTAGAATAAACAAGTGTTCCGCCAGGCTTTAAATACTGTTTGACATGGTTTAATATACTTAATTGAATATCACTTAATTCAAGCATATCTTCCATTGTCTTGTTGTACTTTATCTCAGGTTTCCGCCTTACAACACCTAATCCTGAACACGGTGCATCCACTATTATTCTATCAAACTGTTGCTGAAAGTCATACTCTCTTGAATCTTCATTCATCACCGTAACACAGTTTATTCCAAGTCGTTGAATTTGTGATTTAATATCTGCTACTTTTTGTTTGTTTATATCATTGGCGACAATATGACCTTCGTCTAGTTGATTTGCAATGTACATTGTTTTCCCACCGGGTGCACTACATGCATCAAGTATTAGATCTTGGCCGCTAGCATATAATTCTTTAGTGACAAGCATAGAACTAATATCTTGCATCGATAAAATCCCATCATTGAACAATTTATGATGTTGTATTGAAGGACCTTGAATAGCAAATCCGTACTCAATGACGTCTTTATTTAATACTTCATAACCATCAAGTTCTAACAATTCAATGACTTGTTCTTTATTCATTTTTTTGCTGTTAACTCTAATCCATTGTAATGGTGGCATATTTAATGTTTTCAATGTATCTTCAATGACATCATCTTCATAAAACTTTCGCCAATACTTAATAATCCAGTGTGGCATGCTATATTTGATACTCATTCGATGAACAGGATCTTTTATTAATGATACATCTTTTACCCCTTCTCGACTTACTGCCCGCAATATTCCATTCGTAATTTGAGACTGATGGAACCCTATTTTATTTTTTGCCACTTCAACCGCTTCATTAATAATCGCAAATGTCGGCACTCGATCCAAGTATTCCATTTGATAAACACTCATCCATAATAAGATTTTTAAATCTTTTTTGATTTTTGTTTGGATAAATGGTTTCACATAATAATCCAATGTCATTTGATGCTGTATTGTCCCATAAACAATGTTTGTAAATAACTTTTTATCCAACTCATTTAATTCATGGTTCGTTAAATAAGAATCTATCACTTGGTCACTGAAATCACCATTCATATATACATCACATAATGCTTCATACGCTAATGCTCTCATCATAATGATTCACCTAACACTTTTCCTGATAGATCCTTAGCCACTTTAAGTTGTAAGAATTGTTTAATTGACATTCTCTTCTTCCCTGCGAGTTGAACTTCTATTAATTCAATCACAGTTGACTGACCACACTGAACGAAAAATTGATCATCCTTTATTTCTACCATGCCTGGAACATTCTGTTGGCTAAACTCAATCGTTTGTTCAGAGACTTTAGAACGGTAAATCTTTAACCGTGTTCCATCAATTAACGTATGTGCAACAGGCCATGAATTCATACCTCTAATGTGATTATGAACTTCTCGGGCAGTCATCTCAAAGTTTATACGTTCATCGTCTTTAGTAATATTCGGTGCGTATGTTGCTTGTTTATGATTTTGCGCTACTCGCTCATTCATTTCATTAAAAATTAATGGCAAAGTGTCGACTAACAAATTAGCCCCAACGACTTTCAACGTATCGAACATTTCAGCAACGGTTGTATCATCTGAGATTAAAACTTCTTCCTTACGGATAATATCACCAGAATCTAACGCTTTATCCATATACATTAACGTAATCCCTGTTTTTGGTTCTCCATTCATAATTGCATGATGGATAGGAGCGCCTCCCCTATATTTAGGAAGTAATGAAGCATGAACATTAACACATCCAAATTTAGGATGGTTCAATATTGATTCCGGAACAAGTTGACCATATGCTGCAGTAATGATCAAATCAACATCGTTTGAAATAATCCACTCTTCCGTCTCTGACCCCGTCAATTTTTCAGGTTGGTATACATCGATTCCATGTTCAGCTGCAATCACTTTAACTGGCGTTGGCTTTAATTCTCTCTTTCGCCCGACTGGACGATCAGGTTGAGTGACAACACCTAATATATTCAAATCTACAACATTGATGAGTTGTTCTAAAATATGTTCACTGAAATCAGGAGTTCCCATAAAAATAACATTATATTTTGACATAACTTCCTCCATTACTTTTTAGGCTATTTAAATACTACATAAAATGATCCGGATTGATATATATATGTACCGCAATTCGGTCAGTTTGATAAAGTGATCTATACTGCTGATCAATTTGATATAATATGTGATTCATTTGATTTTGCTGCTTATATTTGATCAAAAGTTGATAACGGTACTTATCTTTTACTTTAGATACCGGACTAGGAGTTGGTCCGAGTAAATAACACCCTTTATTCATCTGTTGATCAATATATTGATATATATAATGTGCATGTTGTAATGTTACATCCATATCATCATGTTCAATGACAATCAATGTCATATAAAAATAAGGTGGATATTTCGCCATCTTACGATAAGCCATTTCTTCTTGATAAAATGCTAAATAATCTTTAGATACAACATGTTTAATTGCATAATGCGTTGGGTTAAACGTTTGAATATAGACTTGACCTGCCTTATCTGCTCTGCCCGCTCTACCGCTTACTTGTGTGAGCAATTGAAATGTATGTTCACTCGCTCGAAAGTCAGGTAAATTCAATTGAGTATCTGCATTTAACACACCGACAAACGTGACATTTGGAAAATCTAATCCTTTAGCTACCATTTGAGTGCCAATTAACACGTTGTATTCACCTTGCCCAAACTGATTAAAAATCCTTTCATGAGCACCTTTTTTTCGAGTCGTATCGTTATCCATTCTGACAATCTTTGCCTCAGGAATTAATTCACCCAATGTTTCAGCTGCTCTCTCTGTCCCGACACCTATAAGCTCCATACTATTTTGTGCATGACAACTTAGGCACTGATGAGATTTCTTCTCTTCATAATTACAATAGTGGCACTTCAATGATTGTGAATGATGATGATATGTTAATGAAATATCGCAATGTTTACAGTGAGGGACATGACCACATTCATTACACGTAATATGGGTGCTATAACCACGACGATTTAAAAACAATACACATTGTTCACCTTTTTGTAATGTTTCCTTAATCGAGTTAAGTAAAGGATTTGTAAATAACATTTGCGGATCAACGGTGAATTCTTTTGTCAAATCAATTAAGTGAATGTCTGGCAATGTCGCTTGTTGATTCGCTCTAGTAGTCAATGTATTCAATGTATATACGTCATGTTCAGCTCGAACGTACGTTTCAAGTCTTGGTGTTGCAGAACCGAGTACAATAGGGATGTCATGATATTTACTTCTTTCAATCGCAATATCTAACGCTGCATATCTCGGATGATCTTGTTGTTTATATGTCGATTCATGCTCTTCATCCATAATGATAATGCCCAATTCTTTAAATGGTGCAAATATACTACTCCTTGCACCGACAGAAACTTTTGCTATGCCTTTATTAATTTTAGACCATTCATCATATTTTTCACCCGCACTCAGTGCCGAATGGAGGACTGCAACGTCATCTTGAAATCGTGCTTTCACTCGTTCTACCATTTGCGGTGTTAATGATATCTCAGGCACAAGCATAATCGCTTCTTTGCCTAATGATAATGCTTGTTCAATTAAATTCAAATAAACTTCAGTTTTACCACTTCCAGTGACCCCATGGAGTAAATGAACTTGTTGTTTAGATTCAACGATATCATTAGAAATTCGATCAAATACAATTTGTTGTTCACCATTTAATTGCTTCTTTTCAGTTGGCAAGACATCCATATGCGCAAATGGGTCACGTGCTACTTCAACGTAACCTTCTTCAAGAAATTGTTTATCCACAAGTCCTTTCACGACTGATCGGCTAAATCCATGTGATTTCAAATCAGAATATGTCCACCAATCAAATGGTCGTGATTTAATCAATTCATAGCATTCGATTTGCTTTTGTCCTTTGAGTCGTTCAATATTTTGTTCAATATATTGTACGGATAAAGATTTTTTCTTATTTAATGATTGTGCGATATCACTTTCTTGAATTAATACTCCTTCATCTAATAACTGTTGTATTTCCTTAAATAACTGACTATCTAATGGTATAGATGATAGCTTAAATCCTGAATGACCTGATGCATTAAATTTATCTTTTAATGCGTCAGAAAATAAGTTCATCTGTACTTCATGCTCTGGATTCATAAAGATTAATCTTTCATATTTTACTTTCAGTGCACTTGGTAGCATCGATTCTATCGCACCGATTCGAGTCGTAATATAAGTATCTGCCATCCATCGGCTTAATTCAATAAGCTCATTCGTTAATACTTGTTCATAATCCATTAACGCCTGAATTGATTTAATTTTCGATGGATCATTAAACTGAGCATCGTCCAGTCGCTCTACACACCGGATGACATAGCCTACTTTCGTTTGTCTACCGAAAGGAATAATGACACGTTGTCCAACAGTGACTTGTTGTTCCAAAAATTTGGGAACACGATAAGTAAAGAGCTGGTCTACTTGTTTATGATTAATATCTACAATCACTTCTACGAACACGATTATTCACCTACAATAAAATTCATAATATCTATCGCAACTTGATCTTTATGATTGCTTTGAATCGGATATGGTGGATGATTATGGCTATACACAATCACTTCATTCGTATCTGATTTAAACCCTGAATCATCTTGATTAATATAGTTCCCTATAATAAAGTCTGCATGTTTTGTATTCAGCTTTTTCATCGCATAAGTTTCTAACGATTGAGATTCAGCAGCAAATCCAATGACTGTCTGACCAGTTTTTTTCTGTTCACCAACCGTTTTTAATATATCTTCCGTTCGTTTCAACTTCAACACAAGTTCTCCATCGGACTTTTTAATTTTATGTTCACTTTGATCAACTGTATAATCACTCACTGCACTTGCACCGATAAATATATCCATAGAGTCAATATGCGTCATCACAGCTTTATACATATCATGTGTTGATTCAACGTGAATCGCATTAAATGATGATGGAATCTCTAGTTGATTCGGTCCAACAACGAATGTAACCTTTGCTCCAAGTCGTTCACATGCTTTTGCCATACTTAAGCCCATCTTTCCAGATGAATGATTAGAGAGAAATCTAACAGGATCTATTCGTTCTAACGTTGGACCCGCCGTGATGATAACCTGTTTGTTCAGCAATGGTTGATTTATTGGTATATCAGATTGAATGACCGTATTATAAATAACCTCTACATCTTCCAACCTACCTGTATCTACAACACCGCATGCCAAAAATCCACTTCCCGGTCTAATTAATTGATACCCATCTTCAATTAATACTTTAATATTCTGTTCTGTTCTTGGATGGTTATACATATTCACATTCATCGCTGGTGCAATGTACTTTTTAACCGTCGGATCCAGTGCGAAAGCAACATTAGTGACCATATTATCTGCTAGTCCGGTTGCAAGTTTGGCAATCGTATTCATTGTTGCAGGTGCAATGATGAAAGTATCACACCATTTACCTAGTTCAATATGGTTAATATACGCAGTCGATTCCTCTTCGAACGTATCGATATATACCGGTTGTTCAGTCAATACTTCAAATGTTCTACGATTAACAAATTCACTCGCACTATGGGTCATAATCACTTTTACTTCATGACCATTCTTTTTAAACAGACGGACGAGTTCATAAGCTTTATAGCTGGCAATACCTCCAGTCACTGCAAGTAATACTTTCATTGGATTGTTCTCCTTCCGTTAAAAAAGCCGTCCATCCAATATTTGAATGTCGGCTTCAACTGTATTATTTACTAATGTTTAACTTCCTTTGAGAGAGTTCTTCTAATGCTTTCCCTACAGGCTTATATGAATGATATGATTCATTAAATGCTGAATCAGGGTGCTCTTGTAATTCACGTGCACGACGAGCCGCTTGTGTCACTATCATATAACTAGAATCTACGTGTTTTTTTAAATCATGAATTGCTGGATATAACATACTTAATCGACCTCCAATAAATGCTTTCTCAGTTGTTGTTCAATGCGCTTACGGTTATGATGTTCAGCAGTTACAATTGATTGGATTGTTTGTCGTGCAGCATCAACCTCGTCATTAATCACTACATAATCATACAAACTCATCATTTCGAGTTCTTTTTTCGCGGTTTCTATTCGGTTCTTAATTATATCATCACTTTCAGTCCCTCGTCCAATTAATCTATCTTCTAAATGGCCAAGTGTTGGTGGGGCCAAGAAAATAAACAAGGCATTAGGAAACTTCTCGCGAACTTGTTTAGCACCTTCAACTTCTATCTCTAAAAATATATCACGTCCGTCATTAATTGTTTCAATACAATAATCGACAGGTGTTCCATAATAATTATCTACATATTGTGCATATTCAATGAACTTATCGTCTGCAATCAATTGTTCGAATTCTTTTTTTGATTTAAAGAAATAATCAACACCGTCAACTTCTCCTTCTCGCATATTACGAGTTGTCATCGATATTGAGTATTCAAATTCAGTGTCAGGGTGATCAAAAATTGCTTTACGTACTGTACCTTTACCAACACCTGATGGACCACTTAATACTATCATTAATCCCTGTGGATTGATCATATATAAACCCTACCTTTTAATTAATACTATTAATTTACCACAACCCCTATGAAAATCATAGACATTATCGTAACTTTTACAAAAGTTATACACGTGATAAAATAATACATACTACACTTTAGAACTGAGGGCATCTATATGGCATTTGATGGACTATTTACACAGTTTTTAATCCATGAACTTCACAGTCAATTACCACAGCGTATTCAAAAAATTCAACAAGCTGACCATGAGCATTTAATTTTCACAGTTAAAGGTCAACAAAAAAAGCAAAAATTACTTATTTCAACCCATCCAATGTATGCAAGGTTGCATATGACCACATCATCATTTGATATACCATTTGATCCACCAATGTTTACGAAAGTGCTTAGAAAACATATAGAAGGTGGAATGATTCATGAAATCAATCAAATTGGAAATGACCGCCTCATCCAATTCGTCATTGAAAGTCGTAACGATTTAGGTGATTTAACAACTTATCATGTATATGTCGAAGTGATGGGAAAACATAGTAACATTATTTTAACAACTAAAGAAGACAAAATAATCGACAGCATCAAACATTTAACACCAAATACGAATAAAGCCCGTACAATCATGCCTGGTTTTACTTATGACACACCAGCAACACAAAATAAGATCAATCCATTTGATGTTGATACACCTGTAAAATATATTGATTTCAACCAAGGACGACTTGATAAACAAGTGATGCAATCATTCGAAGGTCTATCTCCGATGAGTGCAAAACTGATGCTAAGTCAATCACGCTTTGTAACAGGAGATAATTTTAATCAATTATTCAAACAATTTATGTCAATTTGTCAAGATCCCCAACCAACACTATGGACTTCAAACAATAAAGAGTTCTTTTACATCACACACCCTAATATTCAAAGTGAAGCATCAACTTACTTCACACCGTTTGAAGACGTTAAAACTTACGATACAATCAGTGAATTGTGTGATGCATTTTATAAAGATAGATCGAACAAAGCGAAAATTGATCAACAAGCCAAAGATTTACTTAAAACGATCGAACAAACAAAGTCACGCTTGAAATCTAAACTTGAAAAATTAAACAATGAATACAATGAAGCCATCAATATGGATGAATACCAATTAAAAGGTGAGCTACTCACAACGTATATGCATCAACTGAACAACCATTCTGATCAAGTTGAAGTCATTAATTACTATACCAATGAACCAATCACCATCGAAATCGATACAACGAAGTCAATCAATGATAATGCTCAAAAATATTACGCAAAATATCAAAAATTAAAGCGACGACAAAAAGAAGTAACCGCTCAAATAAAACAAACAAAAGAAGATTTACAATACATCGACTCACTTCACCAATCGATGCAAACAATTGACCTTCAAGATATCGATGACGTAAGAGAAGAAATGATTAATGCAGGCTTTCTAAAAAAGAAGAAGTCAAAACAGCAACATAAACAAAAAAACAAAAAATCTCACGAAAACTATATAACGACAACCGCTTCAACAGGTGAAACCATTTTAATTGGTAAAAACAATAAACAAAACGACTATATTACAACAAAAAAAGCTCAAAATAATCATCTTTGGTTCCATATTAAAGATATGCCAGGTTCTCATGTTGTCATATTAGACAGTGAACCAACAGATGATGCAATTGAACAAGCAGCGCAATACGCCGCAGGATATTCATCCGCACATATGAGTGACAACGTAGAAGTCGACTACACGTATATAAAACATGTTCATAAGCCAAGCGGTGCCAAACCAGGATTTGTTACGTATGATCATCAAACGACGTTGAATGTCACACCCAAAGTACTATCTTAGTCCTTCTTAAAACATTACATTTATAATTGAAAATCTTAAAAACCCGAGCACTCACATAAGATTGAATGCTCGGGTTTTAATATAAAGTTTAGGATATTTTTGTTTACTATTTTTTTATTCATACAACTACACATTATATAAAATTATTTTTTTCTTTCGAGTACTCTTACGTTATAAATAATCAATATTAAAAATAAAATTAGAATGATTAAGATTATAAATATCGGAAATCCATAATTAAGAGCTGACATATAATGATATACCAATACAGTAATAAATATCATCCACAAAAAGTTTACAATCAAGTAATTTAAATCTCTCAAAGAAGTTACCTCCCCTTTCATCTCGATTCAAT
Organism: Abyssicoccus albus; assembly: GCF_003815035.1. Taxonomy (NCBI): domain Bacteria; kingdom Bacillati; phylum Bacillota; class Bacilli; order Caryophanales; family Abyssicoccaceae; genus Abyssicoccus; species Abyssicoccus albus. The sequence goes on along the minus strand of NZ_RKRK01000002.1, from coordinate 447,108 downwards.
ATATATGTTACAATAAGTTTAAATATTTAGAAAATAAAAGGAGTATAAAACATGATCTTTCTACATACACTTTTTATTTTGATATCGATTTATATACCATCTTTATTTTTTCAACAACCCATTCCAAATGAATATGCAATCATTATTACTCTTGTAACCATATTGTTTTTACTTTCTACATATAATAAAATTCTGTTCAAGATTACATTAATAATTTATCCAGCAATCACATTCATCTTTGGTTTAATTTGTTTGTACTTTATGCAATTTATTAATAATGACTTATACATGAGCTTAACAGTATCCACTTGTACTATTTTATATTCATTATTGTTAGAACGTTTAAATACTTTTTTTCAAAAACAGATTTAAAATCAGTAATACCCATTTATACAATAAAATTAGTAATCAGATGTATCTTTATACTTCAAATCTGTAGTCTTAAATATCTAAATAAAAAACCTTGTACAATTCAACAGTTCGAATCGTACAAGGTTTCTCTATTATAATTCATCTCTCCATGCTTTTATCTCTTCTGCTTGATTTGAATCAATATAATCAATCGCTACCGCTTCTTCTAACAACTCATCCAAATTCGTCACGGTCTTATATTCCACATCGGCTGCTTCAAATTGTGCTTTCGCTTTCTCCAATCCATAAGTAAAAATCGCGACCACACCAACGACTTCTCCGCCTTGTGCTTTCACTCCGTTTACGGCTTCTAACGAAGATCCTCCTGTAGAGATCAAGTCTTCAATGACAATGACTTTCTTTCCTTCTACATTCGCTCCTTCAATTTGATTCCCTTTACCGTGTGATTTCTTAGAACCCCTTACATATGACATTGGCAAGTCCAACACTTCACTCACAAATGCTGCGTGTGGAATGCCTGCTGTCGATGTTCCGGCTACAATTTCAACTTCTCCAAATGTCTTAACAAGTTCACTTACTTCCTTTGCAAGTTGTCTTCTCACTTCTGGATATGCAATCGTTAATCGATTATCACAATAGATCGGAGATTGAATTCCACTTGCCCACGTAAATTTATTAACTGTATTTAATTCAACGGCTTTAATATTTAATAAATGTTGTGCAATTGATGCCATTTATTATCCCTCCCAAACTGATTTATAATAATTATATCGTTCAATTGGGTTATCATGCTGTGTAATTGAACGTCCTACTACGATATGAGTACTACCTAATTCTCTAGCAACAGTTGGTGTTGCGATGCGTACTTGATCATCTACGCTATCCTCTTTCAATCGGATGCCTGGTGTGACTTTCAAAAAGTCTCTTCCTAATTGTTCTGTTAATAATTCAGCTTCTTGCACCGAGCATACAACACCGTCTAAATGACAATCATGTGCTAATGTTGCTAAATTTAGAACGGATTCTCTCATTGTAAGTGGAATATTTTGTTCGTATTGAATCATTTGCTCATTCGTTGATGTCAATTGTGTCACAGCAATCAATTTCGTATCTTTATTGACTCGATCAATCGATTCTTTTGCTCGGAGCATCATATTACGACCACCCAGTGCGTGGACATTAACCATATCCACTTCAAGACTTGCAACGACTTCCAACGCTTTCCCTACTGTGTTCGGGATATCATGACATTTTAAATCAAGAAAAATTTGATGCCCTAAATTTTTAAGTTCATAAATAATTTCAGGACCAGAGCGATAGTAAAGTTCCATTCCAACTTTAACGAATAATGATTCATCAAATTGATTAACGAAATTTAAAGCTGTTTGTTGGTCATTGAAATCTAATGCAATAATTGGCTTCGTCATATGATTACTCCCCTTAAATTTTATTTATATTATTTATAATACTTACATTATTTTTATCTTATAAAATCTTTTGTTCACATCATATAGAGTTAAATTATCTATTCTTGAACGCCCGTCCTTTAATGTCCAATATATGATCTATTCCATGTTCATCTAAATAATTAGGTAATTCGTCGATGATGTCGCTACAGATCATTGGATTTTGGAAGTTGGCTGTACCGATTGCCACGGCACTTGCACCTGCTGAGATAAAGTCAATCACGTCTTGTGTCCGATGGATACCTCCCATTGCAATAATAGGAATATTTACCGCTTGTGCAACTTGATAGACCATTCTTAACGCAACAGGTTTTATTGCTGGACCACTTAGCCCTCCTGTAATGTTAGCAATGATCGGCTTACCTGTTTTACGGTCTAATTCCATTCCAACGAGTGTATTAATCATTGTTAAACCATCAGCATGGTCAGCAATTGCGGTTGCCATTTCAACAATATCTGTAACGTTTGGTGATAATTTTACATAGACTGGTACAGACGATACTGCTTTTACTGCCTTTGTTAACTCACTAGCAACAGTTGGGTCTGTTCCAAATTGAATGCCGCCTTCTTTCACATTAGGGCAACTAATATTTAATTCTAATGCGTGGACATTTGGTGCTTTTGAAATCTTTTGTGCGACTTCAACGTAATCTTCTACCATTGTTCCAGCGACGTTTGCAATAATCGGAACGTCATATTGTTCTAACCATGGCAACTCATGTTCTAATATATGATCGACACCTGGATTTTGTAATCCAATGGCATTCAGCATCCCACTTGGTGTTTCTGCTACACGTGGTGTTGGGTTCCCGAATCGTGATTGATCTGTTGCCGCTTTGATCATGATAGCACCAAGCTTTGATAAGTTATAATATTGACTATATTCTTGACCAAATGCAAAGCACCCACTCGCTGGAATAATCGGATTCTTTAATGATAATCCTGGTATATTGATATTTAGTCGACTCATAACTTCAACGCCCCACTTTCGAATACCGGTCCGTCTGAACAAATTTTGACGTACCCTTTGTCATTATCTGCAGGTACAACACATGCAAAGCATGCACCAATACCACAGCCCATTCGCTCTTCTAAAGAAATGTAACCTTTCTTATCAGATAACTGATGAGTTAAAGCTTTCAACATCGGCATTGGACCACATGAATAAAACGTATCGAAATCATCATCAAGCGTTTCAATGATATCTGTAACAAACCCTTTCGTACCGTATGAACCATTGGCCGTTGCAATATGAGTCTTTCCTAATGCGTTGAATTCATTTTCATAAAATACATCTTGCTGATCATTAAATCCTAATACAATTTCTACTTCTTTGCCGATGGATTTTAATTGATGAGCCAACTCATACATTGGTGGAACACCAATCCCACCTCCAACTAAAAGTGCTTTTTTATCTGTTTGATGAATATCAAACCCTTGACCGAGTGGTGTTAAAATATCCAATCGGTCACCGCTTCTTAAGTTTGATAAAAATTGTGTTCCTTTTCCTTCAGCACGATATAACATTGTCAGTTCATTGTTTTCCACTCGACAAATCGAAATGGGACGGCGCAACATATGCTCAGTCCCTTGACCAATTTGAATATGTACAAATTGGCCAGGTGTTTTCATCGCTTCTGTTTTATCACCTGTGACGATGAGTTCATAAATATTACGTGCAATTGAACGTTGAGATTTAACGATAAATTGTTCGCCCATATTTGACTCTCCTTTATTCATTCATTGCATTCATTTCAAATGTCATCGATTCGATAACATCGATGATCGCACTCGCAGTATCAAGTGATGTAAGACATGGTACACCATTATCGACTGATTCCCGACGGATTCTAAAGCCATCACGTTCTATCTCTTTACCTTTCGTCATTGTGTTAATGACGAGTTGAACTTTTCCTTGCTGTATCGCATCAAGTAAATCTGTTTTATCGTCACTAATTTTATCTACAGATTCTGCTGGTATACCTTGTTCGTTAAATGTTTTCGCCGTGCCTTCCGTGGCTAATATTCTATAGCCAATCTTATAAAATCTCTCAGCCAATTCCGTTGCTTCTTCTTTATCATCATCACTCACTGTGAACAACACAGTTCCATGGTCTTTCACAATTAAACCAGTAGCTGCTAAAGCTTTGTATAGCGCTTTTTGCATCGTTTGGTCTTGTCCCATAACTTCCCCTGTTGATTTCATTTCAGGGCCTAATGTAATATCTACATTTTTAAGTTTTGAGAAACTGAATACTGGTGCTTTAATATATACGCCTTCCTGTATTGGTTGAACACCTGTCTCATATCCTAATGACTGTAAAGATTGACCTAAAATTGAACTCATCGCAAGGTTTGCCATTGGAATATCTGTAATTTTACTTAAAAATGGCACTGTACGGCTCGCTCTTGGATTCACTTCGAGCACAAATACTTCATCATTCGAGATCACATATTGAATGTTAATTAACCCTTTAGTATTCAGCCCTTTAGCAAGCTTAATCGTATATTCTTCAAGCGTTTTAATGTGATCATTTGTTAAATTCTGTGGCGGATACACTGCGATAGAATCCCCTGAATGAACTCCTGCACGTTCTATATGCTCCATAATACCTGGAATGACAACTGTTTTTCCATCACTAATTGCATCGACTTCGATTTCTTTACCTGTTAAATAACGGTCAATCAATACTGGATGCTCTGGTGAAGCTTTCACCGCATTTTCCATATATTGTTTTAGTTCAGTTTCAGTATGAACGATTTCCATTGCTCGGCCACCAAGAACATATGAAGGTCTAACGAGTACAGGATACCCAATATAATTTGCGTTATCGATCGCTTCAGAGACATTCGTTGCCGTCTTACCAAGTGGTTGCGGAATCTCTAAAGATTGAAGGAGTGCTTCAAATGATTTACGGTCTTCCGCACGATCAATCTCTTCAAGACTCGTTCCAAGTATTTCAACCCCTCTCGCATTTAAACCTTCCGCTAAATTGATTGCAGTTTGTCCGCCAAATTGAACGACTACACCTTTCGGTTGCTCAAGATCAATGATATTCATGACATCTTCTACTGTTAATGGTTCGAAGTATAATTTGTCACTGATTGAGAAGTCAGTTGATACAGTTTCTGGATTATTATTAATAATAATCGCTTCATATCCTTGCTGCTGAATCGCCCATACCGCATGAACTGTCGCGTAATCAAATTCGACTCCTTGTCCGATTCGAATTGGACCAGAACCTAATACGATGATTTTCTCTTTATCGCTGACAATCGATTCATTGTCTTCTTCATATGTTCCATAGAAATATGGCGTTTCTGATTCGAATTCTGCAGCACACGTATCGACCATTTTAAATACTGGCATAATATTGTGTTGTTGACGTAATTCAAACACTTCTTCTTCTGTCATTTCGAATCGGTGTGCAATTACTTTATCACTAAATCCATATTTTTTCGCAAACTCTAAATGTGTCAGTGATCCTTTATTTTCTTTTAGCATATGTTCGATATCGATAATATGCTTGAACTTATTTAAGAAGAACATATCAATTTGAGTAATGTCATGAATTTCTTGAACCGTAATATCTCGGCGAAGTGCTTCTCCAATAAAGAATAATCTTTCATCACTCGCAATGCCAATTTGCTTCATAATGTGTTCTAGTTCAAACTCATCGCCATTCGGTAATCCTAAATGATGGACGCCATATTCTAAAGAACGAATTGCTTTCAGTAATGATTCTTCATACGTACGTCCAATGGCCATTACTTCGCCAGTTGCCTTCATTTGAGTACCTAGTTTACGTTCACCTTTATCAAACTTATCGAATGGAAATCTTGGTATCTTTGATACGACATAATCTAATGTCGGTTCAAATGCTGCATAACTCGTTTTCGTCACAGGGTTCATCATTTCATCCAACGTCATACCGACGGCAATTTTCGCTGCAATTTTAGCGATTGGATACCCTGTTGCCTTACTCGCTAATGCACTTGATCTAGATACACGTGGATTCACTTCAATAATGTAGTAATTGAATGAATGTGGGTCTAATGCAAGCTGAACGTTACATCCACCTTCAATCCCTAATGCACGAATGATACGCAAGCTTACATCACGTAACATATGATATTCATAATCAGTTAACGTTTGTGATGGTGCAACGACAATTGAATCACCTGTATGAACACCGACTGGATCAATATTCTCCATATTACAAACAACAATAGCATTATCGTTTTTATCTCTCATCACTTCGTATTCAATTTCTTTAAAGCCTGCAATAGATTTTTCAAGTAGACATTGACTGACAGGTGAATATTTCAAACCGTTTTGTACAATCTCTTTTAAGTCTTGTTCGTTATAACAAATTCCACCACCTGTTCCCCCCATAGTAAAAGCGGGACGGACAATAAATGGGTATCCTACTTTTTCAACGAATTGATACGCTTCATCAATCGTATTAATAATTTCACTTTCTGGGACAGGTTCTCCCATATCATTCATCAAACTTCTGAATAAATCACGATCTTCTGCTTGATTGATTGATGATAATTTAGTTCCAAGTAATTCAACATTATTTTCTTCAAGTACACCAGCTTGATCAAGTTCAATGGCCATATTTAAACCAATTTGACCACCAAGTGTTGGCAGCAGTGCATCTGGTTTTTCTTTTCGAATGATACGACTGATGAAGTCTAACGTTAACGGTTCGATATAAACTTTATCTGCAATCTCTTTATCTGTCATAATCGTTGCTGGATTTGAATTCACTAGGATGACTTCGTAGCCTTCTTCTTTCAACGCTAAGCATGCTTGTGTCCCTGCGTAATCAAATTCAGCTGCTTGTCCGATAATAATTGGTCCAGATCCAATCACCATAATTCTTTTAATATCCGTACGTTTAGGCATGATGACGTCCTCCTTTTTTGCGTTCAACATAACTCTTCATATTCTCAATAAATTGGTCAAATAAATAATTCGGATCATGTGGTCCAGGGGCTGCTTCAGGATGATATTGAACTGAAAACGCCAGATGTTCTTTATGCTTTAATCCTTCTACTGTATTATCGTTAATCGCTCGATGTGTCTCGATTAATTCAGTCTCTTCAAGACTATCACGGCTGACACTATATCCATGGTTTTGACTTGTTAATTCAACTTTATTCGTTTCAATATTTAAAACGGGATGGTTAGCACCACGATGACCGAATTTCATTTTGAACGTTGTTGCGCCATTCGCTAATGCAAAAAGCTGATGACCAAGGCAAATGCCGAATACTGGAAACTTTTCTTGAATCACTTTTAACATTTCAATCGCTTCCGGTACATCTGTTGGATCTCCAGGACCATTCGAGAGCATAATACCGTCAGGATTCATTTGGATAATCTCTTCTGCTGTGATGTTATGCGGTACAACCGTTACATCGCAATCTCTTCGATTTAACTCCCGCACGATATTTTGCTTTTTACCAAAATCAACGAGCACGACACGGTATCCTTTCCCTGTTGATACATATGGTGATTTCGTTGATACTTGTTCAACTTCATTTGTTGGATATTCAGTCATATTAATCCGTTCAATGATATGATCAATATCCTCAATTGAATCTACAAGTGCTCCTTTCATCACACCTGAATTTCGAATACGCTTTGTTAAGCTTCTCGTATCTACTCCATATATACCTGGTACTTTAAACCGTTTTAACGCTTGATCTAATGTTTCTTCATTACGAAAGTTACTTGGCAATTCACACACTTCACGAACGACAACACCTTTCAAAGAAGGATGGATTGTCTCATAATCATCACGATTCATACCATAATTACCAATTAACGGATAAGTAAATGTTACAATTTGTCCAGTATAAGACGGATCAGAAATCGTTTCTTGATAACCCGTCATCGCTGTATTAAATACAACTTCACCAAATACGTTTTGATCACTTCCAAATGCATATCCTGAATATACTTTGCCATCCTCTAAAACTAAATATCTTTTCTTTAAGTCCATTGTGTGACACCTCTTTCATAAATAATTTCACCATCAACAATCGTCATTGCAGTTTCTCCGTAAACTTTTGCGCCTAAAAACGGTGTATTATGTGACTTAGATGCGAAATCATTTGCATCTATTGTGTACTCATTGTCTAAATCAAATAATGCTAAATCAGCAATCGCTCCCTCACGAATCTCACCGACATCTAATCCAAATACCGCTTTCGGTTGAGTCGTTAAGTAACTTAACAACTGTTCAAGTGACCACTCTCCGTTTTTCACAAAATGTGTGTATAACAAACTGAATGCAATTTCACTGCCGACAATTCCGAATGGTGCCTTCTCCATTGTTGTATTCTTTTCATCTTCAGCATGAGGTGCATGATCTGTGGCAATCATATCAATCGTACCATCTAATAATCCTTCAATTAATGCATCGCGATCTTCTTTGCTACGAAGTGGAGGATTCATTTTATAATTTGTATCGTGTTCTTTAATATCATCTTCACATAAAAGTAAATGGTGTGGTGTCACTTCAGCAGTGACATGAATACCAGCTTTTTTTGCATCACGTATAACCCTAACAGACTCTTTTGTCGATACGTGACAAACATGATAATGACAGCCTGATGCTTCACTTAAAAGTACATCACGTGCAATTTGTGTTGCTTCACAGATTGAAGGAATACCAGGTATATTTAAACGTTCACTCACGTCCCCTGCATGAACCGCACCGTTATAAATTAATGTGTTCTCTTCACAATGCGCTACGATTGGTTTATTCACTTTCGCCGCACGTTGCATTGCTTCATACATCATATGTGCACTTTGAACACCGACACCATCATCAGTAAAAGCAAACGTTGAACATTTGCTTAATGCATCGAAATCGACATGTTCATTACCAAGTTGACGTTTTGTAATCGATGCATATGATAATACTTTCACAACTGCATCTGATTCGATTGTTTGTTCTAATTTCTCCATTGTTTCAACTTGATCTGGAACAGGACGTGTATTTGGCATTGGACAAATTGTCGTGAATCCTCCACGAGCAGCTGCTTTCGTACCAGTCTCAATTGTTTCTTTATGTTCTCCACCTGGCTCTCTTAAGTGAACATGTACATCGATTAAACCGGCTGATAATAATTTACCATTTGCGTCTATTACTTTCGTATCTTGGTCGTTATAATCAATAGACGAACCGATACGTTGAATCAGCCCTTCTGAAATTAAGACGTCATATTGTCCATTGTATTGTGCTGTGTTCAACATTGCATTTTTAATTAAAATATTCATTTTGATTCCCTCTCCTTTTGTTTTAATACTTCATCTATCATCGCCATACGCATATATACGCCATTTTCCATTTGTGTAAATATTCTAGATTGTTCCATTTCGACGACTTCACTTGCTATTTCAACCCCTCGATTAAATGGAGCTGGATGCATGATGATTGCATTCTTTTTCATCTTTTTATAACGTTCTGTCGTTAATCCAAATGATTCTAAGTATGATTGATCCCCTTGGATATCAACACTATTAGATTCGTCGTGTCGTTCTAGTTGAACGCGTAATAACATGATGACATCAACTTCTTCTATGACATCATCAATAGGTTCATATGGTACATCTAGTGAAGAATCTATCCATTTATCTTTTGCCGCACAGATGACCTCTGCACCTAATGCAGTTAACGCACTAACATTACTTCTTGCGACCCTAGAATGTAATATATCACCACAAATTAATACTTTGAGCCCTTCAAATCGCTTAAACTCATCGTAAATTGTCATTAAATCAAGCAATGATTGAGAAGGATGTTGGCCAGTACCATCTCCACCATTAAGCAATGGCACATTCATCGTATCAAGTGCATTATAGTACTCAACTTCTGGGTGACGAATGACAAACAAATCAACACCGATATAATTTAACGTTTGAATCGTATCATATAATGTCTCACCTTTATTCACACTTGAAGTACTCACTTCAAAGGGCAAGATATTCATCCCTAATTTCATTTCGGCCATATGAAAACTTGATTTCGTCCGTGTCGAATTTTCAAAAAATAAATTGCAAGCGGTCATCCCTTTATAATCAACATCAAGTTCACCTTGTTTAAACTGTAATGCACGTCTGATGAGTGTCATGATTTGATCATTGGATAAGTCTTTCATTGATACAATTCTACTCATTTGAATCCTCCCCTACCGTCTTTGGTAAAATCAAGTTCATCACAATGCCTACTGTTGCCGCTAAAGCCATTCCTTCAATGTTTAAATGAATCTCACCTAGTGAAAAATCTAAATATGCTTTGCCAATCCCTAAAACTAAAATCACCGATGTAATCATTAAGTTACGCTTATCATTTAAATCTATTCTTTCATCGACTAACATCTTTAGACCACTTGAAGCGATAATTCCAAATAACAAAATGCTGACACCACCCATCACAGGTGTTGGAATGGTCGAAATAAGCGCTGTAAACTTCCCAATAAATGCTAAGCTAATCGCAAGGATTGCAGCACCTCCGATGACGAAGATACTAAATATTCTCGTAATCGCTAATACACCGATATTCTCACCGTATGTAGTATTTGGTGGCGCGCCAATAATACTTGCAAACATTGTCGCCAGTCCATCACCGAGTAGTGAACGATGTAATCCTGGCTTGACGAAAAAGTCACGACCGACCACTTGATTAATCACCATTTGATGACCGATATGCTCAGAAATTGTTACAAATGTAATAGGGATGATCATCACAATGAGCCCTAAATCAATCGTTGGCGTATAAGATAAAAACGGTACATAAATATCCGGCCAATCGAACCATTTCGCTTGTATCACTGGGTCAAAATCAACAATTCCAAATATAATTGCACTCATATATCCGACAATGATTCCGATCAGTACTGGAATGAGTCTAACGATTCCTTTAAAATATACCGAACAAATTAAAGTCGTAAGCAGCGTAATCATTGCGACAATAATATATGTCATGTTGTACCCTGTCATCGCATTAGAGTCTTCATACATCGCCATATTGACTGCAACAGGTGCTAAACCTAATCCAATGACCATAATCACCGGTCCAACTACGACAGGTGGTAACACTTTAAAAATCCATTGAACACCAATAAATTTTATTATCATTGCGATTACAACATAAAACAACCCAGACGCAAATAATGCAATCAATACCGATCCTAATTCATATCCTTTCAGTGCCGCAATGATTGTAGCGATAAATGCGAATGATGAACCTAAGTATGCTGGAATTTGACCTTTCGTTACAAATATATAAAGTAAAGTACCTACCCCACTACCAATAAGTGCAGCGCTAACAGGTAATCCAGTTAAATATGGTACGAGAACCGTCGCCCCAAACATTGCGAATAAATGTTGAAAACTTAATAGTAATAGATTAGTAAAAGCAGGTCGCTCATGAACATCATAAATTGGCGTTAACTTATTATTAAACATCTCATTCACCTCATAAAAAAATCACTTTATTAATATTGAAACTAATAAAGTGAAAGTACACGATATTAATTTCGTTTGTATTGTAGTACTAATTATTTATCTATCCCTTTAGAAATCGAAACTTCGTTTAAATCATCGATTTCCTTCACGTAGACATGTATAGATTCCTCTTTGGATGTTGGAATATTCTTCCCAACGAAATCAGCACGGATTGGTAGTTCACGATGTCCTCGGTCAATCAATGTTGCGAGTGATATCTTCTTTGGGCGACCATGATCTAACAATGCGTCCATCGCAGCTCTAACTGTTCTACCTGTATACAATACATCATCAATTAATATGACGTGTTGATGGTCAATATTCAATTTTAAATAAACTTCACGTGTTTTTTCGTCTATATCATCACGATATCCTGAAATATCAATATGCTCAATTGGAACAGCTATCCCTTCAATCTGTTCAATTTTCTGTTGAATGAATGTAGCTAAATATTCACCACGTGTCTTAATTCCGACAAGTATTAAATCTTGAGTGCCCTTATTATTTTCTAAAATTTCATGAGACATACGTGTTAAAGCACGCATCATTTGCTTTTCATCAAGTACCTTACTAATCGTCATCTTTAGAACCTCCTTATAAGTGTAATACAAAAAAACCACCTCTACTATGCCTAGTAGAGGTGGTTAAAACCCATAAAAAATTACAGTGATATACATATACGTGTCTCGCACTTATGATATCTACTCATTCATCTTTTATGTCTCACAGGACATAGTTAAAGCATGTTCTATTTAATTATATACATCATATCATTGGCATAACATTTCATCAAGTCATTGGACGTAATTTTTTTAATACGGATTCGAATGCATCTGGTAGTGGTGATTCAAATTCCATATATTCATTCTTTGTCGGATGATTAAAACCAATTACTCCTGCATGTAACATTTGTCCACCCGTATCCATCGTCTTCTTCGGACCATACTTTGGATCTCCGACAAGTGGATATCCAATATACTTCATATGAACACGAATTTGATGTGTCCTACCCGTTTCTAATATACATTCAACGAGTGTATAATTTTCATAACGCTTCAAAACATTGAAATGTGTTGTCGCTTCTTTACCATCATCCACAATTGCCATTTCTTGTCGCTCTTTCGGATTACGACCAATAGGCGCTTCAATCGTTCCATTATTGTGTGGTATTACACCATGAACAAGTGCCGTATAGACCCGAGTCACTGATTTGTCTACAAGTTGTTCAACTAATGCTCTATGTGCAATATCATTTTTAGCAACCATCAATAGTCCAGAAGTATCCATATCAATTCGATGAACAATACCAGGTCTTATTTCACCATTAATCCCCGATAAATTTTTCAACTGATACAATAGACCATGAACTAACGTCTTCGTTGGATGGCCTGGTGCAGGATGAACAACCATACCTTTCGGTTTATACACTACAGCCACATCATCATCTTCATAAACAATATTTAAATTTAAATTTTCAGGGGTTAAATCAATTTTTTGCTGTTCTTTTTCAGTGACTACAATATAATCACCGTTACTGACTTGATAATTCGGTTTAATTGGTTTGTCATTCACAGTCACTAAGCCAAGCTTGATCCAATCTTGGATTTGAGACCTTGACCAGTCACTATTTTGCTCTGTCAAATATTTATCAATACGGCCAGATTCTTCTTCGATATGAAATTCAAATTGTTGTTGCATAATATCTCCTACTTTGTTTTCATTTTCTGTTCTTTTTTGTCTGATATAAAATCTTTCATCATATGAATAAACAATAATATTACTCCAATGGTCAACGCACTATCGGCAACATTAAATATGGGAAAATCATATGTTCCAATATAGACATCAATAAAGTCTATAACATGTTGATATAATACACGATCAATAAAGTTTCCAATTGCTCCACCAATAATGAGTGCAATTCCGTATTGCATTAGTCGGCTATGTGCTTCATACATAAACAAATACACGAGTAATCCTAATACAATCACCGTCATAATATAGAAGAAAATCATTTGGCCTTCTAACATACCCCATGCAGCACCTGAGTTTCTATGCGATGTAATGTAAAATAAATCTTCTATTACTTTAATTGAATCACCAAGTTCCATACTCCGTTGGATGAATAATTTCGATAATTGATCGATCAATATAACGCCTAAAATAATCACGATTGCATTAATATACTTTTTCATCAGGTCACCTTTTCAATTAGAAATTAAATATAAATCATTTACTCTGCATATCATTCATTGTACCATATCGAGTACATTAACATTAAAAGAGTTCACCCCAAAAGAGGTGAACTCTTTATTTAGTCTATTATGATTTCGTAACAACGTCGTGACAACGTACACATAAATTAGGATGTGCTTCGTCTTCAACAGTGTCATCTACATAGTTCCAACATCTTTCACATTTAATCCCATCGGCATGCTGAACTTTAACAGCCGCATATTGATATTGTTCAAAAGATTCATCAACTTCTGTAGCGATATCTACTTTTGAAACGATAAATAACTGCTTTAATTGCGTATTTATTTCTTTTAATTTCGTCACAGCATCAAATTGTTTTGTGTTCCCAATTGTGACTTGAGCTTCTAATGATTTACCGATGACTTTATCATTACGACTCTTCTCTAATGCACGCAATACATCATCACGAATCGACAAAATATCATTCCATCGTTTAATAATCGCTAAATCTACTTCTACCTGCTCTGGCATAGATTCCAAATGAATACTCTCTTCTGTTGTATGTGGTGTATGCTCATATACTTCTTCAGCCGTGTGTACTAAAATTGGAGCAAGTAACTTCGTCATACCTGTTAAAATCTCATAGAGTACAGTTTGCATACTACGACGTTTATGATCATTCATCGCTTCAATATACAATATATCTTTACCGTAATCTAAGTAGAAGTTACTTAATTCAACGTTTATAAAGTTTTGAATACGTTGATATACTGGTAGAAATTCATGACGGTTATAATCTTCGATTGATGCATTCATCATTCGATAATAAGATTGAAGCATGAACTGATCAATTTCTTCTAATTGATCGTAATCAATCTTATTCTCATTTGGGTCATAGTCCGCAACATTCCCAAGCATAAATCTAAATGTGTTTCTAATTTTACGGTAGACTTCTGAGTTTTGTTTCAAAATATCTTGAGATACACGGACATCAGATTCATAATCGACACTCATCGCCCAAAGTCGAATAATATCAGCACCCATTTGTTTCATCACTTTGGCTGGGTCGATGACATTACCGACTGATTTACTCATCTTCTTCCCTTCACCATCCATAACAAAGCCATGGCTCAATAACATTTTGTACGGTGATTGATTTGCTACCGCCACACTTGTCGTGATTGATGAGTTAAACCATCCTCTATATTGATCGCTTCCTTCAAAGTATAAATCAGCAGGGAACGATAATTCTTCTCGACGAGCAACAACTGCTTGATGACTAGAGCCAGAATCAAACCATACGTCCATAATATCCATTTCTTTTGTGAAATCCCCATTAGGACTTCCAGGATGTGTATAACCATCAGGCAATAAGTCTTTTGCTTCACGTTCGTACCAAACATTCGTACCATGCTGTTCTACGAGTGATGCAACATGATCGATCAGTTGTTTATCCATTATAATCGATCCATCTTCAGCGTAAAATACTGGAATCGGAACACCCCAAACACGTTGACGTGAAATTACCCAGTCTTGTCGATCACGAACCATGTTATAAATACGTTTATGTCCCCACTCTACTTTAAATTCAGTCTGATCAATTGCATTTAATATATCTTGTCTAATCTTTTGAATTGAAGCAAACCATTGAGGTGTTGCTCTAAAGATGACTGGTTTCTTCGTACGCCAATCATGTGGGTATGAATGCGTAATAAATTTAAGACTTAATAATGCATTTGCTTCGTCTAATCTTTCACCGACAACTTTATTGGCATCTTCATAGAATACACCTTCTAAATCTTCGACTTCATTTGTAAATACACCTTTACTATCAAGTGGACTAATGACTCCAATATCATAACGTTGACCGACAACAAAGTCATCTTCACCATGTCCAGGTGCTGTATGAACACACCCTGTACCAGCATCAGTTGTAACATGATCTCCAAGTATCACAAGTGATGTTCTATCATATAATGGATGTTTACACGTAATATATTCTAATTCTGATCCTTTGAACTCATGAATTCTATCAACCTTATCTTCATCCCATTCTAATGCTTCTAACGTATCATCAAGTAATGCTTCTGCAACGACATACATTGACTCTCCATATGAGAATTGAACATAATTCAGATCCGCATTAACGCTAATCCCTAGGTTCGATGGAATAGTCCATGGTGTAGTCGTCCAAATAATGAAGTTAACTCCTTGATCAACAACGCCTTTCCCATCTTCAACAGGGAATGCAACATAGATAGACGGAGAGCGTTTATCTTGATATTCAATTTCCGCCTCAGCTAACGAACTCTCGCTCGATGGTGACCAATAAATTGGTTTCTTACCTTTATAAATCAAGCCCCGCTCAACCATCTTAGCAAATACTCTCAGTTGTTCAGCTTCATATTCTTTTTTCAACGTAATGTATGGATTGTCAAAGTCACCTTGAATACCAAGACGTTTAAAAACTTCTCTTTGATTATCAATTTGATCCAATGCAAATTCTTCGCATAATTTTCTAAATTCGGCATCTGACATTTCCTTACGTTTGACACCTTTTTTCGTTAATTCTTGCTCAATCGGTAAACCATGTGTATCCCATCCAGGAACAAAGGGTGTGTAATACCCTTGCATTGACTTAATTCTAAGGATGATATCTTTAACCGTTTTATTCAACGCATGTCCCATATGCACTGAACCATTCGCAAAGGGTGGACCATCATGAAGAATGTATGGTGTATTGTCCTTGTTTTTTTCGAGTTGTTTTTGATAGATATTTTGTGATTCCCATTGCGTTTGATAATTCGGCTCCTTATTAATTAAGCCGCCTTTCATTTTAAACCCTGTCTTTGGCATCAATAACGTATCTTTATAATCCATAAATATACCTCCTATATGATTCATATGTTGACTATAGTTCTTTTCACTGAACTTATGATGTTGGCAATAGTAATTTTATAATGACTCAAAAAAACTTCTAATCTAAAGTTAATATTAGGACGATCAAATACCGCGGTACCACCTAACTTAACTTCATATTAGAAGTTCACTTCAAAGTTATATTATTTGCAATAAAGTGATATTTATATTTGTTCATGTGTATGCTCACACCGTATCATACTCGCTCTTTCATGAATTAAAATATAAACGTGTCTTTATCGTTTTAATTTAATTAATTATTTACATTATCATCATTATTGACAATATTGTCAACCTTTGATTGAGCTTCAACGTTAATATCTTTATCATATTCTAATAATTCTTCCCAATCATTCGTCGATAATAAATCTAATTGCGCTTCGATTAATTTTTTATATCTGGCTCTAAATACTTTAGACTGTTTTTTGATTTCCTCTGTTTGCATTGCAATATGTTGAGACTTCATCATTGCATCATTAATCATTGTTTCACTATGCAATCTTGCTTGATTAATAATACGTTCAGATTCTTTTTCAGCAGACCTCTTCGTTTCTTCACCAGCTTTTTGAGCGACCATAATTGCTTCACTAATGGATGTTTCAACACTTTTGAAGTTGTTTAAGTTTTCATTCTTTTCGTCAATGATTTTTTGAAGACTCTCTTTCTCTTTCTCAAGTTCTTCGATATGTTGTTTAATTTCTTTCAAATATTCACGGACTTCCATTTCGTCTATCCCTTTGTAGACGGTTTTAAATGATTTATTAGGGATATCATTTATATTCATTGTTTGACCTTCTTTCTTTGATTACTGATCATTACTATTGATTATTATTTATTACAACGTTATAAAGTAAAATTCAAATTTCAAAACCGGAATCGTAGTAAATAATTACATTTCAATGATGTCTGTTAATACTTTTTCGTAATACAAGTCATTGAATCCAAAGATTAATGATTTGGAAAAAATTAGTGCCATAAAGTATACAAATTCATAATAGTACAAAGTGGAACCTTTGTGTACTATTATGAATTATTTTGACTTTAATACTTTAAATGTTGTTGGAATCTTATCTTTCTTTGTTAATGTCCCGAATTGACTGACGACTGCTCTTCCAAAACCAGAAATACTGATTAAATCATTTTGATCAATTTCTATCGTTTGATCCTGAACGACTACATGATTAACCTTTACTTTACCTGCTTTAATGAAACGTTGTGCTTTATCTCTAGATATATGTTTCAGTTGTTTGACAACAACGTCTAAACGTAAACTTGATAACAATTCAACGACTTCATCATAAGATTCATCTGATTCAATGACTTCTGAAATCGAAATAAATTCAAGTTCAACTGGAGAATTCTTTATTTGAGTCAGCTCGACTTTAAAAAATGCTTTCATTTCAGATTGGATGAATACATCTATAAACTGCTCAGCCACTCTAATATCACCTATATTGAATCTTGAAATACCTAAACTCATTAATGTTCCGAGTACATCTCGATGCATAATCGTCGTAAATTTATATGGAAAATGAATTCTCATCAATTCAATATTTAACATCTGTTCATCCAAGTCATAAAACGTTGGCGCAATGACAACACGTTTCATTTCACAATAACCATACGAATCACTGGGCCCTGCTAATAAATGAAGTTCATCAAATGAATTAACAATGGATTCAATGATGAACATTTCTCTAGGATTAACGAATGCAAGTAAGATCGGCCTTGATTGATGAAAAGCATCCGATGCTTTCGAATAAAAATCATCGACTAACTCATGTTCATTTGTTTTAAAATGTTGTTTAATATTGTACTTGGACATGTTACATAATCACATTTCTCAATATTTCAATTAAAATAAATTGTATAATCATCAGTGTAAAGAATGCACCGAGTATACTAAAGTCTATCCCACCTACTGGCGGTATAATTTTTCTAAATGGTGCTAAAAATGGTTCATATATAAAAGCAAAAGCATCCCCAATTGAACTTTGTTGTAAGCCTGGAATCCAACTCATAAACGCATAGATTATAAGTCCCCATCGGTATATTTTTATTAAAAATAATAAAAACTCTATTGCTGTTACGATTACTCCTTGGTCAAACACACACTACACCTCATTTTCACTTTCTGTTATTTCCCCTTGTACTCCAACATTACTCGGTGTACATAAAAATATATCTTGTCCAACCTTTTGAATATCCCCATCTAATGAATAAACACAACCACTCAGAAAGTCAACAACACGTCTGCGTCCTTCATATTCCATCTTATGCATATTCACTAATATTGCTTGATCTCTCTTTAACTCATCAGCGATATCTTGTGCATCGGTAAATACACGTGGTTCAAATAAGCATACTTGAGATGTTGTATATTGTTTTGTTGTCATATTATTCACCTCTTCTTGGGTATTTTTTTGCTTATTTTGATCATCATTTTTGATACTATGATTTCTATTTTCAGATTCGTTTTGTTTAGATGTAAGACCTTTCTTTTTAGATCCTGTTAATTGATTAAAATTTAAGTTTTTAATTTTTGCTGATTTTTTTTCTTCAGTACGATGTTGAATAGATTGCGTTTGATTCGCAGATGTTTTATGATGTCTTGACGATTCATCATTTATAGCATTATGATTTGGGACAACTTTAGGTTTAGTAAATTGCTGTTTTTTCTCATTATTTTTTCCAGAATGATCATGTGCTTCTTTAAGTGGCTCACCAAACTCATCGACTTCAACCACTTCGTCATATTCAGCAAAGAATAATCCTTTCATCATGTCTTTAATAGCCATCTAGCCCACTCCTATTCTCCAACAAGTGTTGTACCAATGCGTAACATTGTTGCACCATGTTTCAATGCAATATGGTAATCTTGACTCATGCCCATACTTAATTCAGTCATTTGTATTGTATCATATTTGTTATTAATCTCATCTTTTAAGTTTTTTAACGTACTAAATATATGAGTTAATTGTTCATCGTTACTATTGATTGGTGCCATCGTCATTAACCCAACGACATGAATATTCTCCATATCTACTATTCGTTCAATCAGTGTGTCTAGATCATCCATTGGTATACCATGTTTACTCTCTTCTCCTGAAACATTCACTTGAATTAAACAGTCGATTGGCCGTGAAGCACGTTTATTAATTTCTTTAGCCAAGCTTAATCGATCGACAGAATGGATATAATCAACATAATCAATGATTTCTTTAACTTTCCTAGATTGTAATGTCCCGATAAAATGAAATACACAGTCTTTTTTATCAGCTAACAAATTAAATGTCTCATTGAAACCTTCGACTCTATTCTCACCAAAGTGCCTGAGACCAGCGTCATAAGCTTCAATTTTCCGTTCATTTGAAACATATTTAGTAACTGCTATCATATTAATATTTTGTTCAGGTGACTGTTGATCGATTATCGATTGGATATGATTTAAATTTTGTTTTACTGACTTCATTAAATACCCTCCTAAACTATCTATACATAATAAAGGCGTTGCACCGATGCAACGCCTTTATTATATAAATGAATAATCATTAAGATTATCGACGATTACGTCTAGAACTACGAGAGTTTTTTAAGAATGAAGGAACATCTTCATCTTGTTGTTCTACACGCTCATTACGTTCTACTGGAGCGCTTTGACGCTCACTTCTCTCAACACGATCAGTCGGTACTGATTGTGTCGGTTGAACAGAAGAATGTCTTGATGATGAACGTGTTGAAGGCTTATCGTTAAATCCTGTTGCAATAACTGTAACAACAAGTTCATCTTGTAATTCAGGATTAATTACTGTACCGAAGATCATATTTACATCTTCATCCGCAGCGTCTTGTACGATATCTGCAGCTTCTTGCGCTTCAAATAATGATAATGATTCTCCACCTGTAATATTCATTAACACACCTTGAGCACCAACGATTGATGTCTCAAGTAATGGAGATGAAATTGCCTTTTTAGCTGCTTCGATTGCACGGTTTTCACCGCTTGAAACACCAATTCCCATTAGAGCAGAACCTTGATTTGACATAATTGTTTTTACATCTGCGAAGTCTAAATTCACTTCACCAGATACAGCGATTAAATCAGAAATACCTTGTACACCTTGGCGTAATACATTATCTGCTTCTTTGAATGCTTCCATCATCGGTGTAGATTTATCAACAATATCTAATAATCTATCATTAGGAATTACAATTAACGTGTCAACTGCAGCTTTCATCGCTTCTACACCAGCAGCAGCTTGTGTTTGACGCTTACGACCTTCGAATCCAAATGGACGAGTTACGACACCAACTGTTAATGCACCCATTTCTTTAGCAATCTTAGCAACCACTGGTGCTGCACCAGTTCCTGTTCCGCCTCCCATACCAGCAGTAACGAAGACCATATCTGCACCTTGAATCGCATCTTCAATTTGTTCACGAGATTCTTCGGCTGCTTTTTTACCGATTTCAGGGTTTGCTCCCGCACCTAATCCACGTGTTAATTTTTCACCAATTTGGATTTTAGACTCCGCTTTAGATAAGTTTAACGCTTGTCCATCTGTATTAATTGAAATAAAATCAACATTTTGCATACCGTGATCGATCATTCGGTTAACAGCGTTGTTACCACCGCCACCTACACCGATAACTTTAAGTGATGCCATATGATTAAATCCTTGTTCAAATTCTAACATAAATAATTCCTCCTGATTTTCAATAATTTCGATTAGATTGTTGATATTTAAGAGTGAAGTATAGTTGTTTATATAAATATAATCGAATTCACTCGATTACTTTATTCAAAAAGTGACTTCATAAACTTTTGTAACTTAGATTCTTCTTTACGCTCTTCATCATTTTGTTCTACTGTTTCGTTGTTTGAGTGATCATTGTTTTGTCGTGTTTGTTCATTCGAATCAACATTATGTTGAATATCCTCATCACGATGAGTTGAAACAAACTCATCCGAAAATTGCTCATCTTTATCTTGTGGCTGTTCTTCAACAATATCATTTGATTCTTTTTTCTTTGATTTAAAACTATCAAAGAATCCAGATTTTTTGGTCGGTTGTTCCTCATTTGCTGGAACGATTTCTTTACCGTCCTCTAAATCGTTATGATACTCAATTTTAACATATTCTAATAACTCATCAAAGTAAATACTTGAAGAAATTAAAGATATTACACGACTAAATTGTGGCTTTCTAGCACCCATATGGTTAGGAACATGTATTCTTACTTTCTCACTGACAATATCTTGCATTAACTCCTTAATTCCTAGTACGTTAGTCGTACCACCAGTCAATACAAAGCCACCATTAACATGCATAATTTTATGCTTTTGAAGAAGATCCAGTACTTCTAAAAGTATTTCTTCAGTTCGAGCCTCAATGACATCACTTAAGTCTTGCTCAGTAAACTCAACTTCATCTCCATTTGTGTCAGTACTAAAGATAATATCAGTATCGTTTGCATTAGGATAAAATGCATTACCGTGCTGTGATTTGACTCTTTCTGCCTCATCATATGAAAGTTCGAAAGCATGCATTATATCATTCGTTATATTTTGTCCACCTTTATATACTACATCACTCGCTACTAGTACACCGCGCTGGTAATAATTGAGTTCTGTAATATCGCGGCCGATATCTATCACTAATGAACCAAGTTCTTTCTCGGCATCTGTTAAAATATTTTTCAGCGTGATAGCACTTGAATATACATCAAGAACTTCAACATCACATTGATCTACACATTTTAATAAATTAATAAGCAATGATTTTTTTACACCAATGGCTCTCGCCTTCAATTCAACAAACTGTGTTGCGATGATTTCTTTTGGATCATCAACTTCATGAATGTCATCAACATTGAATACAAGTGGTTCAATACCAATAACCTCAACATCATCCATTTCCATCACTTGTTCTGTCACACGATCAAACAACTCTTCAATATCTTCACCTTTTAGTTCTGTTTCCTGTCCATCAAATTGAAGCATTTCATCAACTTCATAACTTTCAGAAAGTGTGTATGGAACTGTAACAAATATTTCTGTAATATTCACTCCAGATGCAATACTTGCTTTTTTTAGTGTATCCTTTATCGCTGTTTTTGCTGATTCGAAATCAACGATAGCCCCTTTTTCGATACTGTCAGTATATGTTTCACCAGTTCCAATGATATTCACACCGTCTTTAAACTTCTCGCCAACAACAACTTTTATACTTGCTGAGCCTATATCTAAGCCAACATAATAATGTTCATTCATTATGTGGCACCTCCTAATGTCATTTAAAAATTTTGATTTACAATCTCTTATCTAGTTTACAATAACTACATACCAATGTGAAATAATAAAGTGATTAATAGTGTCATTCTGCTTCCAATGTTTTACGTAGTTCTTTTGCAAGTTGTTTATATTCATCGTTAATTTCTTGATTAATCTCGACAACGACTTCTGACTTATTTGATTCCTTTATTTCTTCAGATTGCTTCTCATTATGTTCTTCGTATTGACGGAACACACTGCCTACTTCAAAATCAATATAGCCTGTTGATGGATCGTCGATTGTATCAACAATTTCATCATAATAATTCATCTTATGACCAATCGTTTTCAACTCACCGATCACTTCAACTCCATCGTTCATATACAGTTGGATACGTTGGTTAGAATGATTTAATGGTTTATAAATCACTTCTGAAATTCTATCTAATACTGCAGGTTCAATTCTACTTAGTTGACCTGCTAATTGCGTCAGTCTTTGTTGCTTAAACTTTGAAATTAACGGTCCATTAAGTTCAGCATGATTATCCTCATCCATGAGTGGTTTACCATTGCTTAAAATCGGTATATATTTTTTATTAATCGCATTTTTTTCGGATGATTTTTTTGATTTATTGATATCTAATATTAATTCATCTTTTAATACATAGCCAACAATCGAATTTTCTTTAATTTTAATCGAGATTTTGTTCGGAAACTGTTTAGTCACTTGGACCGTTTTAATTTCATCCATCGACTTCAACTTTTGTTCAATATCATTTGAATTAACATCGAAATATTTAACTGTTTTGTTTAGGTTGGTCATATCTAATACTTCAGATTGAGTCACCGTATTATTCCCTTTAATTTCAATCTCTTTAATATCGCTCATTGATGTCAAGAAGAATATCAACAATGCAATCGCTATTAGTCCTATAGCAATTAAACTCGAAATCATTATAAATTTGCGTGATGGGGGAAATTTAATATGAGTATAAGTTGAACTTTGACTAGGGCCATCATCATAGCTAGAGTCATCATCATGATCTTCAACAATATCTTCATCTACACTCTTATTTCTAGAAATATCAATCACATTATTTTCATCACGTATTTCATCATCTATATGATAATCTTCTTTGTTATTATTCTCAACATAGTCTTGTTCAATGTTTTGATCCTGCTCGCCAATATTGACGTTTTCATCTCGTCTTTTTTTGCGTTGCGTTTTTGGAAACTTTATACTCCCAATGATTTTTTGGATGAATTGAATGATATCTTGAATCAATTGTAAAATAAAATTCATTATTCCACCCCATAGTTACTTATAGAATGGTCAATATGTTGAACAATCTTTTTATATTCTTCTCCACGTTGCTCATATGTTTTGTATTGATCCCAACTCGCACTCATTGGTGAGAATAGTATGACATCCGTTAGATTAAATAACTTATCCGTATATAAAAAGTCGATGACTTCTATTAAAGTTTCCGCTTTATAGACCATAACGTGCGGATGATTGTGTTTAATAAAATCAGCCAATCTATTTTTGTTTTCACCATATACGAGTGCGTACTTCACTGCTTCAAAATAATCATTAACTTCATCAAATTGTTGTGAACGTTCAAGACCACCTGCAATTAACGTAATCGTTGACTTTTCGAACGCTTTCAATGCAAACATCGTTGCTGTCGGATTCGTCGCTTTCGAATCATTAATAACTAATGCTTTTATTGATTTCGTATTGACAACTTCTAACCGATGTTCAACTCCACTAAATTTAACTATCGATTGAGAAAGCGACTGTCTATTTAACTTTAACTGCTCACTCACTGCACATACACATAAAGCATTCTCGTAATTATGAGACCCTTTAATCACCATTTGTTCTATCTTAGCGATTTCATGACCGTCTATTTTAATGGATGAATCATCTTTTAGAATAGATTCATTAGGAATCACATTAATATTTAAGTTCTTATTAATTTGCAGTTCATCCTTTAATTTGTCCATAGTATTGGCCACTTGATCACTACATATCATTACGCCTTGTCCATCCATGCGTCGGATTAAATTGAGCTTTGCCAAATGATAATCCTTTATAGAACCATGGTAATCTATATGTGCTTCATATAGATTACTTATGATCGCGATATCTGGTTTGAAATGAATCGTCCCTTGTAATTGGAAACTGGAAAGTTCCATAACCAATATTGAATTTTCACTTGCTTCATATGCAGCTTTTGTCGCTACATGACCAATATTTCCACATGCAATCGCTTTATAAGTTCCATCATGATTAATCATATTTGTAATCCACTGTGTAATCGTCGTCTTACCATTAGTCCCTGTGATGCCGATAATTTTGCATGGAGCGATTTCATACGCAATCTCGACCTCAGTAATGACAGGAATTTGTCGCTTATTTGCTTCTACAATCATTTCATGTGAGTATGGAATTCCTGGATTTTTCACTAAATAATCGATACCTTCAAGCAATTCTAATGGATGGTGCTGATCAATAACTTGAACGCCAAGATTAATGAGTTCTTTTTTATATGGATGATTCGTTAAATCTTGCTGTTCATTTAATACAACGTCATTATTATATTTTTTTAACACTTTAGCTGTTTCATAACCACTGACTCCAAGTCCTAAAATCAAGATTTTTTTATGTTCAAATCGATGCACGTTATAACACCTCGATCCATACACCAAGTATTGCTGTCAATATCCCAACAATCCAAAAGACAATCGCAATTTTCCATTCACTCCAACCCGAAAGTTCAAAGTGATGATGTATTGGTGTCATTTTAAAAATACGCTTCTCTGTCTTCTTAAAATATGCGACTTGCAACATCACAGAAGCCGTTTCAATAACAAACATTAATCCAATAATCAATAATACGACTTCTGCACCGAGTAAAATAGAAACTGATGCGATCATTCCACCTAATGCAAGCGAACCAGTATCTCCCATAAATAACTTTGCTTTATTCTTATTATATATTAAAAAGCCTCCGAGACTTCCAATCACAATTGCACAAAAAATAAACACTTCAAAATTGCTATAAATATGTGCTATCACCATAAAACCTGCGAAAGCAATCATCGATAATCCAGTCGCTAATCCATCAAGTCCATCTGTTAAATTGACTGCGTTACTAAATCCTACGAGCCAAAAGATTACGAATAATACGTAGGCATAACTCAGTGGAATATCGAAATTGAATACAGGAATTGTGATTGCGTTATTGAATTCATGTAACCCTGCAAATTGAGCTAATGCATAAAATATTATTGCAACAATGACTTGTGCTAAAAATTTTTGCTTACTACTTAGACCTTCATTCACTTTTTTTACTACGATTAAATAATCATCTATAAAACCAATTAGTCCAAATGATAATGTGACTAACATTAACAAAAAAATTGTGTTGTAATGAGGTAAAGTAAACAACAAGACGATCAGTAAAAGCATAATCGTTGCCAAAAAGCTTAATCCTCCCATTGTTGGAGTACCTGTTTTGACCATATGACTTTCAGGTCCTTCTGTTCGAATTGATTGTCCAAACTTCATTCTCTTTAACATTGGTATAAGTAATGGTGTAATGATTGCAGTCATTATAAATGCTGCAACACCATATATTAATGCACTTTCCATCGTGATCCTCCTTTTAATGTCGTGGTTTAAGTTTAACTTTTATTTTTGAGGAAGGTTTGATTGATTGGCCAACACTCACTGATTGATCATCTACATAACCTGAACCTTCTATTTCAATATTCAGTTGTGTCATCTCACTAAATTCTATCACATTACGCTTACTTAATCCGGATAAATTTGGCATTGTTAATTCATCACCATATTGAATAAATAATGTATCATTCGCTGCAATCGCTTGATCTTTTTTTATAGATTGTTTTGAAATGTTATCTCCATTTCCGATTTCTATAATGTTTAATTTGTATTCATCAACCTTTGAATGCATTGCTTGCTGTGTCATTCCTACCACATTTGGCATTTTTCCAGACGGTTGTTTCGTGTCATTTTCATCATTCCTAACCGTATTACTTTTCACTTCTCGATACTTTAACGTGTTCAACATTAACGGCTTATATGCTTCAGACACACCGATATTAAACACTTTCTCAGTATCTTTTTGAGCTTGTTTCATACCCATATAGATAATCACTTCAGGATTATCAGAGGGTGCATATCCAATAAAAGATGTTAAATATTGATAGTTCCCTTTAACATATCCACCATTCTCTTCGTCAAGCACTTGTGCTGTCCCCGTTTTACCTGCTAATTTATACTCTTCTAATTTATAAGGATTCTCACCTGCAGCATTACCATTAACAACATCAGTCAGTTCTCTTCTCGTTTTTTCACTTGTTTCTTTAGATATAGGTGACTTTTCAGTTTCAGGTTTTGCTTTAAATAAGACGCTATGTTCATCTTCAATTTTTTTTACGTAATAAGGCTTAAGCATTTCGCCATTGTTTACAATAGAAGTCATTCCTTTTAACATTTGTGCAGGTGTTACCGTTATCGTTTGTCCAAATGCAGTAGTCTTTTTCTGAATTTCTTTTTCCCACGGTACTTGTCCTTTAATTTCACCATTATATAATCCACCTGTCGGCTTACCAAATCCGAATTGATCATAATACATTTTCATTTTATCGGTTCCAACTTCATCTTGGAGCCTCATCATAAGCACATTCGATGAGTGCTGCAGTCCTTCATTATATGTGATTTGACCCCAACCTGTTTGGTTCCAATCATAAATCGTATGATTTCCAATCGTTCTATGACCAGACATATACGTTTTATCTCTTTCATACACACCTTCTTCAATAGCAGCAGCTAGTCCAAACACTTTGAATGTTGATCCTGGTTCAATCTGTTGTTGATACAGTGCGTTAACCCACGATGCACCAAACCCTTCTCTTGTTTTCGGATTAAATGCTGGTCGTTGTGCACCCGCTAAAATTTCACCCGTTTTCGCATCGACTACGTATGCGAATGAGCTTTTCGGTTCATACAGTTTATCTAAATGATCTAGTGCATTTTCTGTATAATATTGAATGTTTTTATCTAATGTCAGTGAAATATCTCCACCTTTTTGAGGTGAGGTAATTCGTGTTGAATCCGGTATCAATGTTCCCCAGATATCTTTATTAAATTCAGTTTTACCGAAATCACCTTGTAAATAACTATTAAATACTTTTTCAGCACCAAGTTGTCCTTCAATTTGCTTCGTTTTACTATTCATTTCTGCAAAACCAACTAAATGAGGTGCAAATAATCCATTAGGATAAAACCTCTTTTTCGTATTCATAAATGTAATACCAGTTAATTTTGATGATTCTAACGCTTTTTTTTGATTAAATGATAGATTTTGACCAGCTTTACCAAATTCAACTTGGAAGTTTCCATTTTCTTGACCTTTTTTTAGTCTATCGTATATATCTTCTTTCTCTACATCTAAAATATCACTTATTTTTTTACTCGCTTTATCTATATCTTGTATATATAAAGGATTACCATCTTTATCTTTATACTGTTTACTCACGATTGCAACAAGACGATAACTTTCCTTATCTTCTGCAATCACATCGCCATCACGATCAAATATTTTCCCACGTTCAGCACTATTTGTCGTTTCTCTAAAATGTTTTTTCTGAGCTTCTCTAACAAGGTCTACACCACTTGCTTTTTGAGTTAACATGAGTTTACTAATATGTATTGTAAGCAACAAAAAAAACAGTCCAAAAAAGCTCACTAATAGGACTGCTCCGACTTTATTCATTAAGTTTCGTTTCGGTTTATTTGGCTTCACCATGTTTCTCCACAACCTTAATATTACTATGATTCACATCAAGTCCCATCGCATTTGCATGTTCTCTAATACGATCATAACTTGATAAGTTATGAATTTCTGTAACTAATTCATCATTCGTCTCATGCTGAATCGAGGATTCATATTGTACACTTTGAATATCTTGTTGAAGTGCGTAACTATCTTGTTTTAACGATAGCATAGCAATTGCGACCATGACAAGTACGAAGACCATCGCGCTATAAATTATTTTTTCAATACGAGTTAATCCAATGGCAACTTGTTTTTTGACTGTTTTTCTTGACGTTTTCGGACGTACTTTACCGGATGGATTTTGATAAACTTCTTCGTAATTTAAAGCCACGATATCCCTTCTTTCTATTTAATAATTTCAATAATTCTTAATTTAGCACTTCGCGCTCTACGGTTTTGATCTAATTCTTCTTGTGATGCGGTCATCGGCTTTTTGTTTATCTTTCTTGCTTTCGGTTCGAATTCCTCTGGTATAACAGGTAACCCTCTCGGTAAATCTTGAGTCACTTCTGTATACTCTTTATTTATTTGTTTACAGATCCTATCTTCTAAAGAATGGAATGTAATGACACTTAACCTTCCACCTGGTTTAACGAGTTGAATCGCATCAATGTATGATGATTCAAATACCGAAAGTTCATCATTCACTGCTATTCTAATCGCTTGAAATACTCTTTTAGCAGGATGTCCACCAGTTCTTCTAAACTTCTCAGGAATACACGATTTGATGATGTCAACGAGTTCCCCTGTCGTTTCTATAGGTTGTTCATTTCTAACTTCTTCGATTTTACGGGCAATCTTTTTTGAAAACTTCTCTTCCCCGTACCGGAAGAATATCGAAACAAGTTCTTCATATGTATAGTGATTGACCACATCATATGCTGAGAAATTCTGTGATTGATCCATTCTCATATCTAACTTTGCATCTTGATGGAAACTAAATCCACGTTCCTTCTCATCTAGTTGCGGACTTGACACACCTAAGTCATAAATGACTCCATCTACTTGTTCAATACCTAAGCGGTTCAATTCATCTTTTATATTTTTGAAATTCGATTTTATAAAAGTCACTTTATGCAATTGATCTTTCAACTTTTCTTTAGCATGATCTAACGCAATCTGATCTTGATCAAATGCATATAAATGACCATCATCACTCAATTGTGATAAGAGATATTCACTATGTCCGGCACCACCCAATGTACAGTCAACGTATATACCATCAGCTTTAACATTTAGTCCATCGACAGTTTCTTTTAACAGTACCGTTGTATGGTCGAACATATTGAACAACTCCCTTCATTATTTTTTATAAGTCAAAATCAATTAAATCTTCAGCTAAGCTTTCAAAGTTATCCTCTGTATCATCATAGAAAGAATTCCATACTGAACGGTCCCAAACTTCAATACGGTTGGAAACACCAATGACAGTACATTCTTTTGTTAAACTTGCATATTCTCTTAAATTTTGAGGGATATTGATTCTCCCTTGTTTGTCTATTTCTACTTCAGTAGCACCTGAGAAGAATAATCTCATGAATGCTCTAGCGTCTTTTTTTGTCATTGGTAGGTTTTTAAGTTTCATCTCTATGTCATGCCACTCTTCCATCGAATAACCAAATAAACACTTGTCCAGACCGCGTGTGATGACGAATTTAGACTTCAAGTCATCTCTAAATTTAGCGGGAACAATCATGCGTCCTTTAGTATCCAATTGGTGTTGGAATTCACCCATGAACATAGTTTTCACCTACCCTATTTATAATTTACCACATCTCCCCACTTTTAACCACCAATAACCAAAAATAACTTAAAAAAGCTTAGCTTAATATAAAAAAAGCCCTTGAACAAAAATTGTTCAAGGGCTTTAAAGTCTTATATTATAAGGTTTTTACAATGATTTTATGGTTGGTGTAAGAAAGTGGTGGATAAGTGGTAGATGAAAACCAATCTAACCCATATTCGTTTAAAAAGTGGAGTGGATGAAATACTCTTTCTTGTAAACCATCTTTTGGATGCATATTTAATTGAATCCATTTCAAGTCATTAAGTGTATTTCTATAGGTTCTTTTATTTAAATAATTTAATTTTCGTTCTATATATTTAATTTCTTTTTGTAATCGATGTTCTGACTGCATTAAATACTCCTTCGAAAGACTATCAGTAACTGATTGTTGAATGACATCCAGTTGATCCATTAAGCACTGATTTAAACGTTCAAAATGATCTTTATACAACGCTTTTGATTCATCATTAATCTTATTTTCAAAATGAGATAACATATTTGAATCGATATCTTTAAACGTTATATTATGACGTTCCATCAATTCAGACACTTCAGCAGTTAAATATGTGATTCTTAGTCGTGGTACGATGATTGGCATTTCCATATCGAAGAATTTAAATATGGTGGTTAATTCTGCCCAATACTTTATTTCACTTGGACCACCTATAAAAGCTAACGTGTTAAATAGCCATTCTTGCATTAACGGACGACTAACAACATTATTTGAGAATAAATGTGGTGCTCGATCAATTTTTTCATGTAACTCATTTTCGGTGAAATACACATCAGTTTCTCCAATTTGAAAACGTTCGCCATCGAAATTTAATGACGCTCTAACACCCTTATATTCATAAAATAAATGCGTATTATGACTTACAGAAATCGTTAGCTGATCAAACACTTTTAAAGCATTTGTTTGACCTTCTTTATAAGCTAGATGTAATGCCTTCTGTTCGGTAATCCAACGATGTAGAAACGGCTTCTCTAACTCGCGTAATCTGCTATCATGGCTATCAATAAATAATAGACCTTCTGATTTAAACAATGTTTGAATCATATGACTAAATAAGTCAACGAAATGTTCAGATCGATCGATAATATTTAATAAGTATTTATGCAGTTCTTTCGTATGCTTTGTTTCACGTTCATGTAAAAAAAATGACTGGACCCATTCTTTCATTTTATTTTTATCAACTTTATAATGATGTACTGAAGTCGTCACATCATTAATATCTAACGTTGTTTTTTTTAACCTATTATGTTTTCGATCTAATGCATAGCCATGATTCACTTCATTCAAATCATGATCCTCACCAGCAATCCAAAATACAGGGACCACTTTTTCTTTCAACAGTTCGGTTTGTTCCTTAGCATAGATAATAATCGATAACACTTTATGGAGTGTATACATAGGCCCCATAAATATTCCGGCTTGTTGACCACCAATGACCACTTGATGACCTTCTCTTAAATAACGTAAGTGATCAATTTGTTGAGTTGATAGTCCATATGGGGTCATATAATTATGAATCACTTTTGCTAATGCTTCACTTCTATCATTTCGCGCATATGTATGACGTGCTTTTACAGTTTCTTTATTGAATGGTTCATGATGATATAAATTTTGAAATTGTTCAAACTGATTTGAATATTGATATAAAAATGACTCATCTGAATCGGATATATATTCTACTGCATCTATTTTCGACAATTAAATCACTCCGGTAAATTTTCTCAAGTATCTTTATTATAAGTGCTTATGATATCTAACTCAATCAACTGAACTTATAATATAGATAAGTTACCAGTTTCCAACGCTCTACCTCAATCTACGAACTTAAAACTGTACTCGATTCATAAAAAAACCTCAAACTCTTTTAAGAGTTTGAGGTTATCATTCTAGTGATTACTCACTAATTACTTCTTTACCATTGTATGATCCACATGCTTTACATACACGGTGTGAAAGTTTCATTTCACCACAGTTTGAACATTCTATCATACCTGGTACTGATAATTTAAAATGCGTACGACGTTTTCTTTTACGTGTTTTACTCGTTCTTCTAGCTGGTACTGCCATAGTTAATCTCCTCCTTACTCACTTTTATCTCGATCAAACAACTCTTCTAGCTTCGAGAGTCTTGGATCTATAGAATCTTCAGTCTCTTCTTGCTTACTTTGTACAAGAGCTTCTTCACTCATCACATCATAACCGCGACCATCTTGTAACGGCTCAGCATCCTCTTTTGCAATTGCCATTGGCTTTTCAACTAAGAGTAATTCTTCCGTGATAGGTTCAAGATTTAATACATTGCCTTCTATCAAATGGTAATGTTCTTCATCAAGTATCATATCTTCACTCAGTACGAAGTATTCAGTTGTCTTAATATCAACTGGATATAATACATCCTCTAACGAACGTTTACACGGTAATACAAACATTCCATTAATTTGGAGTTGTGCAATATACTGCTCTTGTTTCACTTCAATATGACCTGATACAGTTAATGATTCAAATCGTCTTATATCAGTTCGCTCAATGAGCGACGACATATCAGGTTCAACATCGAAGTCAAATTTAGAACCTCTATATTTAGCAAGTTGTGTTAATGACCATTTCATAGAAGTCACCTCTTTAAGACACAAGAATTATTTTAACGATTTTCATACTAATTGTCAAGCATATGTTCAACAGAAACGGTTATAATTTATGTCTCGAAATATACAATATCGAAAGTTTTACAAATCCTTGATATAATATAGTTTAACATATTAAGCACGGGGGATTAAATGATGAATGCTTTAGGAATTATTTCAGAATATAATCCGTTTCATAATGGACACTTATATCAAATACAATGCGCTCGTCAAGATCATCCGGATAGTGTAATCATTGCGTTAATGTCTGGAGATTTCACTCAACGTGGTGAACTCGCATGTTTAAGTAAATTTGATCGTACTCGAACGGTACTTCCCCACGTAGATTTAGTCATCGAACTTCCTCATCAATTTGCGATTCAAAGTGCTCAATATTTTGCACAAGGCGCTATAGAAGCACTAAGACACTTAAATGTATCGACACTTTCATTCGGATCAGAATCTGGTTCAATTAATCAACTAACAAAGATTTCAAAGAAATTACATATCATAAACGAAGAATACAAAAATGATAATCGTGAAGTCATTTCATATATGAGAAGAGGCAATACATATGCTCAAAGCATGAATCAACTATTGGACAATCAATTTAATAATACTCCGAATGATATTTTAGCAACACAATACATTTACCATAATATGATGCTTGATCAACCAATGACTCTTCATACCGTTCAACGAAAAACATCGCATCATCATGATAAAAAGTTAACAAAAGACCCTTTCACTAGTGGAACGTCGATTAGAAATAATTGGAGCACTCAAATTGATCAAAATCCTAATAACACTGTCAACTTGTCCCAATACGTTCCACCTTCAACATATCAATTCATTCAAAAACAAAAACCGAATTCAAATGACTTATTTCTACCCTATATATTATTCACTTTAGAACGAATAAACTATGAAGATTTAATGCGAATTCATTTGATGAAAGAAGATTTCGCACACCGATTAATCAAATACAAACATCAAATGCGGCACATTGAGTCTTTTGATGCTTTATGCCTCTTACTGAAGTCGAAAAATTACTCGTATACATTTATTCAAAGAATGTTAATTCACATCATGCTTAACATTCAAAAAATCGATGAAATTAAAGGGTTAAGGGTGTTAGGTATGAATCAAAAAGGAAGAAAATATTTAAAACAATTAAATAGTGACATTGAAATAATTACGAATGTCAACAAACAAAATAAGCATTTAATTCGTCAAAATATTGAATCAACGAATATGTATAATTTCATAACAAAACATAAAGAGAATGACTTCAATAGGCCTGTCATTCTCGATAAAAGTGAAGTTATTGATTAAATTTTTGAGATAGAGCATTTGCTACAATGTCTGGTACAAAGTCAGATGCTTGTCCTCCGTGTTTTACAACATCTTTTACAACACTTGATGAAACAAAAGAATATTCATTACGCGCTTGAATATAGAACGTATCAATATCAGGCGCTAATGCCTTATTCATTGACGTTAATTGCATTTCATATTCAAAATCAGATACTGCACGTAACCCTCTCACAATGACATGTGCGTCCACTTGCTTGCAATAATCGACTAATAATCCTTGAAAACTTTCGACAAAGATTCCATCCATATCACCGTCAAGAGATTGTTCAATTAATGATAACCTTTCATCAATAGTAAATAATCCCTTCTTGTTTGAATTATTTAAAACAGCGATATACACTTCATCAAATACATGACGCGCTCTTCGAATAATATCTAAATGCCCATATGTAATCGGGTCGAAACTCCCAGGGCATACTGCAATTTTCTTTTTACTGATCCCTTTCTCTGACATAAAGATAACCTCCTTTTTAACTATATGTACGTAACTCACATTGTATCATGATAATGCTTAAATTATGAGCCATGATAAATCAAATAATGTAATTGAATATCACCATAAGGATGTCTACTCTTATATTCATATTGGTATGTTACTAATAATTCTTCATCATCATTTAAAGCTAAAGAACTCTCCGCTTCGATCATTATATGCGCACCTGTATTTAATACATGATACTCATGCAACAACTTAAGTGCATCTTTAATTAAGTCTTTCCGATAAGGAGGGTCTAAAAAGACGACATCAAGCTTTATGTCACGTTTACTCAATGCTTTAATCGCTCGTTTATAGTCTGTTCTATACACTTCACTTCTTTCGGACGCGAGCCCTTTTAACTTATTAATATTTTTTTGTATTATTTTGATTGCTGGATAACTACCATCTATAAAAAATACACGAGCTGCTCCACGTGATATCGCTTCTATACCAAGTCCACCACTACCTGCAAACAAGTCAAGACATATGCGATTACTTAATGCATCTTGTGTTATAATATTGAACATGCTTTCTTTTATTTTATCACTAGTCGGTCGTGTATTATTATTTTTTAGGGCATCTAACTGTATCCCTTTGTATTCACCACTAATAATTCTCATATGACTCACCTTTCAACATGACCTATTTGTCTCAATCATAAATATCTTTGAATTAAATTATTAAAGGAGCGTGTACTATGACACAACACATCATTAAACTTGGTGAAGGCTATGGTGATTTATATGAAATCCATACATTGATTAAACATATGCCGGACAGGATCCAACATGGCATCATTCTCCATAGCGAACATCCAAAAAAAAATACAATGCATACATCATTATTAATCGTCTTATCGCCAACTGAAATTGGTCAATTCACACCTATATATGGCTCATTCGAAGGCATTAAATATGATCCAACACACAATTCCAAGCGTGTACGAGAATTTATAGATATTGTAAAAAGTAATACATCTGTTAACCATATCCACGAGTTCACGGTAAAACATAGTGATAATTTCGCATCATTCAGTCAATATGAACATTACTTAATTGGATTGTTTAGAAACTATCATCTTTTAAAACCACTAGATTTTAATTATTAATATATGATGCTTATTATTTTATTGAAGATTATATTTAGATTATACACAATGGCTTAAAACTTAAAATCACCTTTTTCATAATCTTCTTTTTCATAGGTTGTTGGGATTTCTTTGTATTGTGATAATAAAACTTGCTTAACACATTTGAGTTGATTTAATTTCTTTAAAGTTTTATTTAATCTTCTTGATTCAGTATATAACAACACATATTGATCCATCGGATGAGTATAAATGATATGACCAAATTTTCTAACTTGTTTCACATGTTTTAAATCGGATAAATAAATATAAAGTCCTTGTCTTTGGACAATCTTATCCATATCAACACCTACTCTTTAAATGTTTTTTATTTAATATATTTAAATCCATTTGAATGATATTTAAATGTGACTTTCTTTAAGTTTAACATGGTATTTGATAAAATAAAGAAGTACCGTACGATTTTTAAATAATCTTGTTGGAGGAATTAATATGAACAACTTAACAAAAGGATTACTTGGAGTAACTGCATTAATCGGTGCAGCGATTGGGACAACTTGGGTTGTCACAAAATCAACTTCTAAACAAAAAGCGAAACCAATTAAACCTTTCTTTAATGGCGTAGCTCCATACGTATTTGCTCATCGTGGTGGTATGAAATTAGCGCCAGAGCATACGATGGCTGCTTTCAAATTAGCAAATGAACACAATGTGGATGGTTTCGAAGTTGATGTTCGATTAACTAAAGATGAGCAAATCGTTGTATTCCATGATGCGTTTGTTGATCGTACAAGTAACGGTGCGGGTCGTATTAGTAATCATACGCTTGAAGAGTTACGTGAATTAGATTTCGGTTATCACTTCAAGGATGTTAATGGAGAGCATCCATACAGAGGTCAAGACGATGCTAAAATTGTAACGTTAGAGGAATTGCTAAATGCGTTCCCAGAAATGCGCATTAACATTGATATGAAAGACGATCCTGAAACATATGAAGGAAGTTTAATTCCAAGTGTGTTATACCGTTTAATCAACAAATTAGATGCTAAAGATAGAGTTTGTGTTACAAGCTTTAACGATGCTCAAATTGAACGTTTCTCTTTATACGTTGAAGATGATATCGCACTTGGCGCTGGTCAGAGTGAAGTCACTAAAGCATTTATGCTTTATAATTCAGGTTTTGGTCATCTATATATTCCAAAAGCGAATACATTCCAAATGCCAGTGAAAGCAAATGGATTATCATTAGCAACAAAAGGCTTTATTAAATTCTTACACGGTTTAAATGTAGCAACAGGCTATTATGTTGTGAATAACTTAGATGAGATGGATGATTTAATTCAAAAAGGTGCACATACAATTGTGACAGATAGACCTGATATCGCTCAACACTTGTTAACTCAACGCTATTAATTTATTTAAACTTTAATTTAAACTCAATCGTAAAGCCCTCCAAATAATATATCATTTGGAGGGCTTTTTTTGTTTACTTAAGTAAGGAAATATTTAATCTAATAGGATATATTAATCAAATTCATTGTATCTAAAGTTTAAGAAATTTTTTGAAATGCTCGATCAAATGCATTCAATGTTTCTTTAATATGATCTTCAGTATGCTTAGTAGATAAGAACATTCCTTCAAACTGTGATGGTGGTAAGAAAATACCTTCCTCTATCAACGCTCGGTATAACTTTGCAAATAGATCTAAATCACTCGTTTGAGCTGTTTCAAAGTTCTTCACCTCTTCATTCGTTAAGAAGAATCCGATCATACTTCCAGCTCTATTCACCGTTAACGGAATGTTATACTTCTCTTTCAAACGTATTAATCCTTCTTCTAATAAATCACCTAATTGATTGAAGTGTTCGTAACTTTTTTCAGTTAATTGACTTAATGTCTCATAACCTGCTGTCATCGCTAATGGATTTCCTGATAATGTTCCAGCTTGATAGATTGGCCCATCTGGTGCAATATGCTCCATAATTTCTTTCTTCCCACCGTATGCTCCGACAGGTAATCCGCCACCAATCACTTTACCAAGACAAGTCAAATCAGGTGTTACATTGAAATATCCTTGAGCACAATGGTACCCCACTCTAAAACCGGTCATCACTTCATCAAAAATTAATAATGCACCATGTTCAGTTGTAATCTCTCTTAATGATTGTAAGAAACCTTCAACAGGTGGGACTACGCCCATATTTCCAGCAACCGGTTCAACGATTACCCCTGCAATATCATCACCAAATTTACTAAAAGCAAGTTTTAAACTTTCAACATCATTGTAAGGGACTGTAATTGTATTTTTCGCAATACCTTCTGGGACCCCTGGAGAATCAGGTAATCCTAAGGTCGCAACACCACTCCCCGCTTTAATGAGTAATGAATCTGAATGTCCATGATAACAACCTTCGAATTTCAAAATTAAGTTGCGTTTCGTATATCCTCTCGCTAATCTTAATGCAGACAACGTTGCTTCTGTTCCTGAAGAGACCATTCTCACTTTTTCGATTGAAGGAACACGGTCAATAACAAGTTGCGCAAGTTTATTTTCGAGTACCGATGGCATCCCAAAGCTTGTACCTTTAGCCGTGACTGTCTGTAATGCATTTACAACTTGTTCATCTGCATGTCCTAAAATAAGTGGCCCCCAACTCAATACGTAATCAATGTATGAGTTACCATCGATATCTGTCATCGTTGCGCCTTGTCCTTCTTCAATATAAATTGGATCCATTTGAACTGATTTAAAAGCTCTTACTGGTGAGTTAACACCACCCGGCATTAATTCTACAGCATCTTTGTAATGTCTAATCGATTGTTCTAAACTCATTACACTCTCTCCTCATCTAAATATTTGCAAATGTCTTTTGCAAAATACGTGATAATTAAATCTGCTCCAGCTCGTTTCATCGATGTCATCTGCTCCATCACATTCGTTCGTTCATCAATCCAACCATTCGCACTTGCTGCTTTAACCATGCTATATTCACCGCTCACATTGTATGCAACAACTGGAATGTTACACGAATTACGTACATCACGGATAATATCTAAGTAACTTAAAGCGGGCTTGACGATCATCATGTCAGCACCTTCCATTAAGTCACTCTCAAGTTCTCTCATCGCTTCTAGTCGATTTGAAGAGTCCATTTGATATGTTTTACGATCACCAAATGACGGAGTACTTTCAGCTGCATCTCTAAACGGCCCGTAAAAACTTGATGAATATTTAATGCCATAACTCATAATTGGAATATGCTCAAATCCTGCATCGTCCAAACCTTGTCTAATGGACGTTACAAATCCATCCATCATATTGCTTGGCGCGATAATATCAGCACCTGCTTTAGCTTGTGATACAGCCGTCTTTACAAGTAATTCTAAAGTTTCATCGTTTTTCACATCGTGAGTATGTTCATCAATTAACCCACAATGACCATGATCGGTATATTCACAAAGACATGTATCCGCTAAGACGACCATATCTGGATATAATGATTTCACTTTACGAATGCCTTCTTGAATGATGCCGTGATCATGATACCCCTCTGTACCACACGCATCTTTATGCAGTGGAATACCAAATAAAATAATCGAACGAATACCAAGTTGATATACGTCGTCTAATTCTTCTTCAAGTCGATTCAATGAAATCTGATAAATTCCTGGCATACTTGGAATTTCTTTCTTTTGATCCGGTGCTTCAATGATAAAGATTGGATAAATTAAATCTTCTTTATGTAAATGTGTTTCTTTCACCATTTTACGAATTGTTGGCGTTCTTCTTAATTTACGGTGACGGTCAAACATTATATCTCCCCTTTTTTTTATTTCTAAATATTGTGTTTAAATATTATTCTGAAACAATACGATCAACCATTGATTCAAATGTTGGTTGGGCTGAAATCACTACTTGCTTCACCTGAATATCATATTTTGCTAACTCAGACATAATTGCTTCATAAGTAATCGCTCCAATAACAACTATCGTCAACTGCTCAATGTAATCCTGATATTTTTTATCGAGTTGATAAATAAGTGTAACAAAATGATTTGCAGCACTTGGAGAACTTAACATCAAATATTTTGTAAATGATTGATTTGTTGATAAAAATTGTTCCAATTTAATATATGCTTGTTTATTATCTACTGTATCATAGACTTCAATTTTTTGGACAGTAATCTGTTGAGTGTTCAAACATTGTTCGATCACATCTCGTGACCGATTAGAAGTAGGTAATAACACACTTTTAATCACCATCTTATCTTGATTGATAAGACGAACGAGGTCAACGATGCCTTCTTGCGTTGAATCTTCCGATATATAATCCACATGAATATGCTTCGATTTACAATATTCACTCGTTTTATGACCAATCGCAATCACATATTCATACGATATTTCGTTGAGCAAATGACGACTATATTTCACGCCATTTATACTTGTGAAAATGAGCGCATCAACATGTTTACGTAATTCAGATGTATCGATTTGATTTTGAATAAATTTAATGAATGGAATGTGACACACTTCAAGATCAACATGAGATTTTATTTTAGATTCCAATGATGAACCCATTCTACTTTGCGTCATTAAGACATGTTTCATGTCAATTACATTTCCTCATTCAATCGGTCGATGATCTCTTTCGCTCCTTGTTCATACAAAGCTTTTGCCACAAGTAATCCTGCTTCTTTCGCATCATGATGAGTGGCTGTATGCATATATTTCTCTTGACCATCTTCCGACATAATTAAACCTGTAAATTGTACTTCATCTTGTTCATTAATCGTTGCATAGCCACCGATAGGGACTTTACAACTTCCATCCATTTGTGCCAAAAAGATTCGCTCTGCAGTGGTAGTACGTGCTGTCTCATCATCATGAACAGACTTTAAATAATGTTCAATATCACTGCCTACACGTGTTTCAATACCGAGTGCACCTTGTCCAATCGCTGGAATCATTAATTCTGGTTCTAAGTACTCAGTAATGACATCTTCAGACCATCCCATGCGGTGTAACCCTGCTGCTGCTAATATAATAGCATCGTATTGTCCATTTTTTAACTTTTTCAATCGAGTATCGATATTTCCTCGAATCCATTGAATTTCAACATCGGGTCTAATTGACTTAATTTGGGCACCACGTCTAAGAGATGAAGTACCGACGACTGAGTTTGGCGCAAGATCTTTTAATTTCAAATGATCATTGGCGATATATGCATCTCTTCGGTCTTCTCGAGATGGAATACATGAAATTTGAAGTCCATCTGGCAACTCACTTGGTACATCTTTCAAACTGTGTATTGCCATATCAATTTCTTTATTAAATAATGCTTGTTCGATTTCTTTGACGAACAATCCTTTACCACCAACTTTAGATAATTGAACATTTACAATTTCGTCACCTTTAGTGACAATTTCTTTAATCTCAATATCTAATTCTGGATGAGCTTGTTTCAATGTATTAATAAACTGTTTCGATTGCGTTAATGCCAGTTGACTTCTTCTAGATCCAACGATAAATTTCGGCATGCTTTAACCTCCTAATAATGAAACCCTGAAAACATTGTA
The DNA here is from genome assembly GCF_003815035.1 of Abyssicoccus albus. Classification (NCBI taxonomy): domain Bacteria; kingdom Bacillati; phylum Bacillota; class Bacilli; order Caryophanales; family Abyssicoccaceae; genus Abyssicoccus; species Abyssicoccus albus. The sequence goes on along the minus strand of NZ_RKRK01000002.1, from coordinate 405,533 downwards.
ATAAATATAAAATTAAATAATAAAATGATAAAAATTCCAACATTATATTTCGCAAAATGAGAAAATGTTTTGTACCACTTTAATGATAATAAAATCAATAACATATAACAAATAAACACGATAATAGACATGATAACTTTAATATCTAAAAATATACTATATCCGATATAATATATCCCCCACTGTAAACCTAAAATCAGACTAACTAATAGCATCAAAGTACCAATGAGTATAAAAACACGACTATAAAAATGCATTTTGGCCAAATTACCCATACGTTTAAATGCTTTATCAAATTGGTTCGTTTTAAGTTTTTTATCTTGAATCATAATCATCACACCAAGTGATGCCGCAATAAGAAATAGCACATAACTCAACAACGCCAATGTCACATGTATATTTAATAATTCATTACGCATAAATAATCTTTCGATTGTATTATCTTTCACCGGTGCAAAGATATTAATGGATATAAATATGAATCCAAAGATATTCAAGAATAAAATGAGATAATCTGATGGACTCCATTTTAAAAAAATAAATGAAATCGTCATAATGAGCCATGCAACTAACCCGAATGATTCAGTTAAGCTATGCATTGGCAAACGGTGGTGTTGCATCATAAACATAAACAAAAAGATTGTTTGACTAAACCAAACAATCCCTAATGTATAAATGCCAAGCTTTTGGACTTTATCGTGTGATAAAACAAAATCATAATACAAACATAATAAACTAAACGCGTAGATAAATATAATAAGTTCTTGTAACCTTAATAAATCCATAGGGTTCATATAGTATCCCCCTTATCTAATGGTCTTCACTTGATTTAACAGCTGTTTCATACGGTAATATTTAGCGCGTTTTGCTTCATCTTTTTCCGCTTCAATGAGCGCGACAACGTCCTCTTCAATATCAAAGATATCCATAAAGAATTCAAGTTTTTCATGACCATGTGACTCCCCAGCAAGTTCTTTAGCACTTTGAATAGGGTCTTTCAACATTTGATTGATAATACTTTTCGTATGTTTTGAAATAACTTTGCGTTCACGCTCAGACATATTAGGCATTTTATTTTCTATTGAAACCATCGTCTCGGCCTGAATCGTTAGCGCCTTCTCACGCAACGCAGTGATAACTGGGACAACACCTAACATATCTAGCCACTTCGTAAACTGTTGTTGCTCATCATTAATCATCTGTTCAATTTGTGCTGCGGCTTGTTGTCTTTCTTTTAAATTGTAATCAATCAGTCCATTCAATGCATCAACGTCATATAAATATAAGGACTCTTCTCGCTTAATATTCGGGTCTATATTTCTAGGCAAGGAGATATCTAGAAATACACGTTGTTTATTTTTATTTGAAACATGCTGAAGTGTATCAACGCCTATAATATACTCTGTAGCGCCCGTCGCTGTTAAAATAATGTCAGCATCATTAATAACATCTGTTATACGATCAATCGCTGCATGTTTAATATTATAGTCTGAGGCTATTTCAATTGCCCTAGTCTCTGTACGGTTCATTACAGTGATATGATTTGCACCGCGGCCTTTAAAGTTTTCAATAGCAAGCTTTGCCATTTCACCAGCACCTACAACTGCAATATGCTTATTTGTGAATGAATCAAATACTTTACGTGATAATTCCACTGCAGCATAACTTATAGATACTGCACTCTCTGCAATTTTCGTATCACGATGAGCTCGCTTTGCGAGTGTCATCGATTGTTTGAATAACTTATTAAACATTGTCCCCGTTGCTTCGAGTTTATGTGAGCGTTCGAATGCTTCTTTAATTTGACCTAAAATTTGAGTTTCCCCAAGCACCATTGAATCAAGTCCACAATTCACTTTAAATAAGTGTTCATAAGCATCAGCGTCAACGTTGATTGTCATCATTGACTTAATGTCTTCGATATCTATGTCAAACCACTCTGATAAAAATCTAGCGATATAATATTTACCAGTATGCAATTGGTCCACGACAGCATATATTTCTGTACGATTGCATGTGGATAATATGACATTCTCCAATATACTCTTTGTATCTTTTAACTCAAGTACTGCTTTTTCAATATTAGAGTCGTTAAAAGCGACTTGTTCTCTAAGATCAACTCGCGCTGTCTTGTAATTAATGCTGACAGCTAATGTATGCATAATGACCCCTCCGTTAACACAATTAATACTTTATATTATACTATTTATTAATAATCATTACAAACTACCTTCCAATGAACTGAGCGATTAAATTCCATACGTCATCGACTTTATCTTTCTTAACGGATGAAAATGTCATAAATTCGTCACCTTCCTCGAGTTGAAGAGAATGAAGAATGTTCTTTTGTTGTTTATTAATATTATTTTTCGTCAGTTTATCTTCTTTCGTTGCGATGACAATCGTCGGTATTTGATAATGCTTTAAGAAATCATACATTAACACATCATCCTCCGTCGGATTATGTCTTAAATCGACAAGCTGGATGACGACTTTCAGGCATTCTCTATTCACGAAATATTCTTCAATCATTTTGCCCCATTCCGCTCGTTTTGCTTTTGATTCTTTCGCATATCCATAGCCAGGGACATCGACCATAACGAGTTGATCATCTAGGTTAAAAAAGTTTAACGTCTGAGTCTTACCGGGTTTACTTGAAACACGCGCAACGCTTTTACGACCAGTAATAGCGTTGATAAATGTTGATTTTCCTACATTAGAACGACCTGCTAATGCAATTTCTGGCAATCCATGTGTTGGATAATGTGCTTTTGAGACACCACTAGTCATAATGTCAACTTTATTTGGATTGATTTTCATTTAATTACTCCTTTCATAACAAATACCTGTACATCTTCAGTCATGTACAGGTATCAAATATTATGCACTTGTTTGTTCAGATGACTCAATACGCTCTCCGTCTTGATTATATAATTCTGGTGATTGCTCATTGACAATCGTATCTTTTGTAATCACAACTTTATGAATATCATCATTCGATGGTACATCGAACATAATATCAACTAAAGTCTCTTCGATAATAGAACGAAGTCCACGTGCACCCGTTTTACGTTCAATGGCTAACTCACTGACCGCACTTAAAGCATCATGATCGAATTCAAGCTCTATATCATCTAATTCTAACATCTTCTTATACTGTTTCACTAATGCATTCTTTGGCTCTGTTAAAATTTGATTCAATGCATCTACGTCAAGTGTATCTAAATTTGCAACAATTGGAACACGTCCAATAAATTCTGGAATTAAACCATAAGTTTGTAAATCTTCAGGACGAACTTGTTCAAGCAATGATTTCGTTTCATCGATTTTCTTCTCTGAACCACCAAATCCAATCACTTTCTCACCGATTCTTCGACGAATAACATCATCAATACCGTCAAAGGCACCACCTAGAATAAATAGGATATTCGTTGTATCAATTTGAATCATCTCTTGATTTGGATGCTTACGACCACCTTGTGGTGGAACGCTTGCAACTGTACCTTCTAGTATTTTAAGTAATGCTTGTTGAACACCCTCACCACTTACATCACGTGTAATCGATGTATTCTCTGATTTACGCGCAATTTTGTCGATTTCATCAACGTATATAATTCCTTTTTCAGCTTTTTCAACATCAAAGTCAGCATTTTGTATTAAACGAAGTAATATATTTTCAACGTCATCTCCAACATATCCAGCTTCAGTTAAACTTGTTGCGTCAGCAATAGCAAAAGGGACATTCAAACTTCTTGCTAACGTTTGAGCGAGTAACGTTTTACCGCTTCCTGTTGGTCCAATTAATGCAATATTGGATTTTTGAATCTCAACGTCATCATTCACTGCCATTTGATTAATACGTTTATAGTGATTATACACTGCGACACTTAATGCTTTCTTCGCTTTCTCTTGGCCGATCACATACTCATCTAAATGGTGCATGATTTCTTTTGGTTTTGGTAATTCAATTAATTCTGATACTTTCTCCTGTGCTAATTCTTCTTCGACAATCTCAGCACATAGTTCTATACATTCGTTACAAATATATACTCCACTTCCTGCGACAAGTTTCTTAACTTGATCTTTATCTTTTCCGCAAAAAGAACATTTATAAGTTGTTTGTTCATCTTTTGACATATATTTTCACCTCATCATTTTCAAACTATACTAAAGTTATTCCATTGTTGCAAATCATACACTCACCATTATTAGATAGACAAAAGACAGCTCAAACATACGGTTGAACTGTCCTTCATATATGCAATCATTGAATTCGTGTAAATTATTCAGCTTTTGCGTTATCTACGATTACGTCGATTGCTTTTTGTACTTTCAAATCATTTTCTAAGATAGATAAATCACCTAATGTTGATTTGATATCTTCTACTGAAATACCAAATTGTTCACTCATCTTAGTTAATTCTTCATTCATCGCTTCTTCAGTCACTTCGATATTTTCAGCATCACTAATCGCACGTAATACTAAGTTTGTTTTGACACGCTCTTTGGCATCACCTTTCATTTGCTCTTTCAATTGATCTGTATCTTGACCTGATAATTGAGAGTACAATTCTAAGTTCATGCCTTGTTGAGCTAATCGTTGTTCGAATTCTTGTAACATACGGTTTAATTCAGTTTCAACCATTGCTTCAGGAATATCGATTTCTGTATTATCTGTTGCTTTAACAACTAACTCTTCTTTCATTTGAGCTTCATTGGCTTCTGCTTTTTGAGTTTTCATCTCTTCCGCTAACTTCTCTTTATAATCTTGAACGCTGTCAGCATCTTGATTTAATTCTTTCGCTAACTCATCTGTTAATTCTGGAACATTCTTTTCTTTAATATCGTGAACTTTCACTTTGAATGTCGCCTCTTTACCCGCTAAATTCTCTGCATGGTATTCTTCAGGGAACGTCACGACAACATCTTTCTCATCACCTGATTTAACACCAACTAATTGCTCTTCGAATCCAGGGATAAATGATCCAGAACCGATTTCAAGTTCATATCCTTCAGCTTGTCCACCTTCGAATTGTTCTCCATCCACATAACCATCAAAATCGATCACAGCAACGTTACCTTCTTCAATTGCACCGTCTTCTTTCAACTCAAGTTCCGCTTTACGTTCTAATTGAGCGTTAATCGCATCTTGAATTTCTTGATCTGTGACTTCATCATCTTTTTTCTCGTAAGTTAACCCTTTATATTCACCAAGTTCTACTTCAGGTTCAACGGTAACATTCGCAACATAAATTAAGTCTTTACCTTGCTCCATTTGCTCAATATCTACTTCTGGTTGAGCAACTGGGTTAATCCCTACTTCATCAATGGCTTGTGGGTATGTTGCTGGTAAAATAATGTCTAACGCATCTTGGTATAAGCTCTCTACTCCAAAACGTTGTTCGAACATTTTACGCGGCATTTTACCTTTTCTGAATCCTGGTACCTCAACTTGTTTAACAACTTTTTTAAATGCTTGATCAAGCGCTTCATCTAATTTTTCGCTCGGAACTGTAACTGTTAACGTTCCTACATTTCCTTCTTTTTTCTCCCATTGTGCAGTCATAAAAAAACCTCCGTCATATTTAGATATCTATACTTCATAGATATTTCCATTTATTTTTTCAACTTAATTATTATATCAATTCATCTAAAGACTATCAAGTTCTAACGATTGAATGCTCATTAAAAACATCTTTAACTTCCTAGCAGCAACAGTCGTCTCAAACTCGACATCTACTGGAATCCCCATGTCAATAAACATTTGATAAAATGCAGAGCGTACATCCTCTTCTTCGAGGTCATACATCCATTCAAAATACATTGGATAGATTTTCGTTAGAATAAACATCATCGCTTCTTTCGCCAAATAAAAACTGGATGGATTTGAACTTTCTAAATCTCGCAGTATATTATACGTTTCATAAAATTCTAAAATATAATCATCAAAAGTTTTGGTCTCTGATGGTACACATTCAATCAAATGCCCGTATTTAGTTAATGTTACAACAACGCCATAGTTCATCCACACTAGATATTCAAGGATCATCGTTTGTTCTATTTCACTAATGCGGTCATCTTTTATCAATTCAATCGCAATAGGGATTTTCTCAACATCACGATTGTTCAACCACATTCTAACGCGTTCAATTCTTTCGGAAGACGCTGAGTGAAAATAGTCTTCAACTTGATGTTTCAACTCTTGATATTGTAATTCAAAGTCATCTGTCTCAGATTGTTCTTTTTCATGAAGTGATTTCTTGAGCTGTAATCGAATCGTCTCATCTTGCATAAACGGGTCAACTTGATCAATGCGTTCCTCTGCAGAGCGTATATCTCCTTCTAGGATTAACGACTCTATATAAATCATCATCAATCGATCATAATAAACAGAAGAATCATTTGATAATAAATATTCATCAATCTCTTCTCTTAAGGTCGGACCTTCTCCCATATTCATATAACAAATCATTTTATAGAAAAACACTTCATCATCCATAGTGGATAATCGCTCATAATCAGTAATTAACAAATACGCATCTTTATACTGATTGACATCAATCAGTTCCATCACTTCGTCTAACAACTTAGATTTCATTTTAGGAAAGACGATTATTTTATCATCTTGACTCATTGATGGAACAACTGACTTTCTTTCACAATCAGTTCACTCCACGATTCCATTGGTTGGACTTCACTCACTGATTTGTGATCGACCCAATCAAATTTAATCGTATCACTTTCTCTAGGAAACACTTCTGAACTGTCCACTCGAATTTTGAACACGACACCAAGATGAACACGACCCACTTCATTATCATCATCATTGATTAAGCCTATGACTGATAGTTCCCCTTCTGTATTGCGCTCTAGACCGATTTCTTCATTCAACTCACGCACGCAATTTTCATGCATCATTTCATTAATGTTGTCCATCGACTCGATATCATTCATATGACCCCCAACACCAATTGAAAACAAGCCATGTAAACGACCCTCACCACCACCAGAAAGACGTTCATAAACCAATATACCACGCTCACTCTCAACAATCGCATAACTAATCAATTGCTTATACGAAGGATCTTCTTCCATATCCCCACGTCGCATTACTTCATAGTCATTAAACGTTGATTGAATTTCAGCAAACGACTGTTCATTCATATCAAGAAAACCATTGAATTGGTTTTTTTCATCATTAAATAATGTCTTACGATCTACTACAATAATCTGTTCATCAAATTTACTCATTCAGTTGACCCCTTTCAATTTGTTCATTCATTTTAAAATATATCAATAATTGAGTTAAATGTGAAATAGAAATCTTATAGTTTGATGGCGTGATAATTTATTCCAACTACTATTTTTGTTTTTTTGTTGATGGATTTTTCTTACACAGTTTATTCCATCTACAACTTTGCCGTTTTTGTTGATGGCTTTCTCTGCACTCTTCCATTCCATCTACAACTTCAGCGATTTTGTTGATGGATTTTTCTGCACTCTTCCATTCCATCTACAACTTTAGCGATTTTGTTGATGGATTTCTCTGCACCCTTCCATTCCATCTACAACTTCAGCGATTTTGTTGATGGATTTCTCTGCACTCTTCCATTCCATCTACAACTTCAGCGATTTTGTTGATGGATTTCTCTGCACTCTTCCATTCCATCTACAACTTTAGCGATTTCGTTGATAGAATTGTTCTTATTCATTTAAGCTGGATATTAATAAAATATAAAAGGAGGTGAAGCAAGTGGCAGATACTAAAACAAATGTATATGTATATCAAATAGAAAATAAAAACTAGGCTGTTCATTACGAAGGTCATGATAACGAAACAAACTCTTTTGATACACAAGATAAAGCGATTGAAGAAAGTCGTAAATTAGCTAAACAAAACAACGTTGATGTTATCATTCATGATACTGAAGGTAACATTCGTGATAAAGACTCATTTTCTATTTAATTATCTTGCAAATTTTAAATAGTTAAAGTCCCATTAAATCAACAAATTCAAGTTATTTTCTCTTTTATAGAATATTTCATTATTGATTTAATAATGTTCATAGTAAGTTTATTTATTTTCTAATAAATTTTTTCTTAGGATCTGACAAATATTTATTTATTTTTATCACTGCATCCGATAAAACTTCAATTTCTTTATTCATAGTTTCAATATTAGAATTTAAGTTTTCATTTACTTTTTTGTTAACAAATACATTGTAAATAAGTTTTCTTTAGTTCCTCTATATAGTGTCAGAAGTATCGAATTTTTCTGTTATTCCAGAATTCTCAGGAAATCCTCCCTCATCTAATGACTTATTCATATAATCCAATAAGGCAAAATATAATAAAGTTAACCTATCTAAAATATCAAAATACATCTTAGAAACAACAAATGAATGTAGGATATATATTATATAGTAACAATCAACTAAATCATGAGCTTTATATACTTATAGAAAGGGATCAAATTTGTTATATTATTACATTTTGTGACATAATAAATTTGATATTGATAATTTAGCAGAATCATTGATTAATAAAATTATGGTTGGAGATGAATATAATTGAGCCAAATAAAAAGTAATGAAAAGATAGAATATTATTTGAACCTATTAAAAATGACTTATGATCAGTTAACTAGATATTTAATTGACAAATATGGTCCTGCTACAGATGACTATTATAGAGAGTCTTCTTATTATAGGTTTCTTAATGGTGAAATAAAAAACATAACAACTGGTAATTATTCACGAACTAATGAAGGCTTATATTGTCATCATATTGATGAAAATAAAATGATGAATATTTCCAATAAAGAATTTATAAAAAATTATAATTATTCATTTGATTACCAAAAGAAAGAAAGACTAGTTTATTGTAATCTTATTGAACATTTAATATTACATACTTTGATCACTATTGAAACAAAGGGTAACTATGGCTATCTTGGATATATTACATATTTATCACCAACTATACATGAATGGTATATTGATCGCATTCCTCTTAAAAGAGATTGGATGATAAAATGTAGAGATGCCGCATTTCTAACACCCTCTGAGGCCAAACTTATTTTAGACAGAAGTGATAAAATTATATCTAACATGGAATATAAAAAAAGGTTAAAAGAAAAAGGTTATAAAAAATTACATCATAGATTAAATCAAAATCTAACAATACCTCAATTTAAAAATCATGAAAAACAAATTAGTATTATGAAAAAAGATATAAAATTAAAAGTTAAGTATCTAGAAGAAGAATCTTACCGATTGAAAATGAAAGAAAGAGAAATTTCACAAAAAATGAATGAAGTAAAAGATTTCAAAAGTAAATATCCTAATTTAGTAAAATTAAATATTACTAAGTTTACACCAAGAAAAAAATTATTAGATCATCTATTCATATATAAGTACAAAAATATATTATCAAATAAGAAAGAACTTAACTCACTCAAAATAAATGATACGAGAGATAAAATCCTTGAAGAACTTGAAACTATTTTAAAGAATAAGTAACAATGATACAAAGTATCTACCATCATTAACTAAATAATATATCTATGATAAAAAAAGGAAATTATCATTTTATAAACTATAAAAACAATCGTGATTATTTGTGAATAAACATGATATTGTCTGACTTTTATAAATCAGAAGTCCCCTTCACAACAAGGCTATGATCAAATGTAATTTTATATAATTCTTAAATTAAACTTCCTATAAGGCGATAATTGTACAAAAAAAGGTAAATGAATGAAAGCAAATACATTGGGGTTATAGTATTTCAATTAAAATAAGTTCAAACAAATGTAAAACATAAGAATACAAAGAAGACATAAATTCTATTGCAATACTTTTGTATCTATAAAATAAATGTAGGGGTATTCTTTTGAATAGAAAATTTATAAGAACTTTGAAAAAAATCTCCAAAAAATTGATGAATACTATACATATTTATAGTAAATTAAAAATATAGAATGAAGAGAGAAAAAATTAAAGAACGAAAAGAAAAAAATTTAATAAAAAACTACAATTAGCCTTAATGATTTTAATAATAATTCAAATTATTATCGCCTTACTAAAATAAGAGGAAAGGGTTCACACACCTACTGTTCCTTTTCACTATAAATGGAGGTGAAAGAAATGACAAAACTTACTAACTATCAAATTTTTTTAATAATTATTATCCTTTTATTATTTATAAGCATATGTATTACCTTACTTAAATAAGTAAAGGATAATAATATTGGTTAAATCAATTGAGAAACTATAAAGCCATTAAAAATTTAAAACCATTAAATATATACAAAAAAATAAGAGTTCTAAAATATTCCTTAAAATAAAAAAAGGAACATTTTTTGGTGCATGAACTCTTAAAATCATGTTATATCAAAACTAAGTAGCGTCCTGGGAGGACTATCGAAACACCTTTAAAATCAATATATATAGAAGGCTTTGTCGCCATTTCGTCGCCATAATCTATGAGTTTATATGAATATTGATGCATAGCTGAATAAAACTCTATATTTAATATATAAAGCTTCATTTTTATTCATGATCACTATATTTAAATAGAACTGCATTTATAATTTTAAAGAAGTCGTATATATATAACAATGAAAGCATGATACAAAAAGGAATTATAAACTGAAATAATAACACTAAAATTCTATATTTAATAATAATTTCAAAGAAAAACAAAAATATTATTAAAGATGATAATGAAATTATAATTGTTAAAAATGCAGAATTATTAATATTTTGAATTTCATTTCTTGATACAGAATTTGGTCTTAATAATTTTTTTATTAATGTTGTATCGTGAAGAGCTGCGATAATACTTAGTGAAACACTATAGATACCTAAAATAATAGATTGAAGCACAATTAACGAATTAACACCTTGTAATGTACTTTCAATTGAAATTCTTATATTAAAAAATGAATAAAAACTTATAATTATAATACTCGAGGCCAATGCTATTACTATTTTCAACATATAACCTTCTCCCTCTTTTATAAGTCATTTGTTAAATCTCTAAAGGTCAGACCAGAAACTTTTTTATTTTTGTATGAATGAGTCATTTCACTAATTATAGATTGAGCATTTAATGTCCCATTATCTTTATCTGAGGTAAATGTGTATGTGAAAGTTAATCTTTCTTCTATTAATTCAAACTTTTCAATAACATCTTTTTCTGAATTTCGCCCTTTTACATTCATTTTAGTTATAGTTTTATTATTATTACTAAGTTTAGAAATAAAACTTTTTACTTGATCACGAATTAATGTTTTCTTTTTATCATCATTAGTATTCAAATAATAATGCAATTTGATTCTTTGTGCTCCTAATGTCTTATCATTATCTATTACAGATTGACTATTTTTGAATCTATCATGATCTTCAACAACAATTTCTAATTCAGTATATTTCTCTAATGATTGAGCCTCATCGATTCTGGGTCTGTTTAAAATTGGTGCCAAATTTATAATTGTATACTTTTCACTTTCTCTCTCTTTATCAATCTTCTCGTTATAAATAGTTGAAAAAAGATCTACAACACCTCTAAGCGATGTACAATTTCTATTTGATTGAACTACTAAAGCGTTATTATCAATGTCATAAAGTAAAACCATTACTTCTCCTAAAAATGAATCATCATCAAGTTTTACCTCTTCTTCTTCATATGATGAATCGTAATTAATTACATTATCTTCAATAGTTTGTTTCATTTCCTCATTTTTTTTTATTTGGTAAGGTAAATCAAATTCTCTTTGTTTTAAAATTTGAATATGAATGAAACCTGGTTCATGTGTTATTACTTTTTGTAAAATCAACTTTTCCCCCTGGTAAATAGTGAACAATTCCTCATTTGCTAAGTTTTGAACACTTTCAATAAATTCATAAAAATTATATCGTTCATTTTTCATAAAGTCTGGACCATTATATTCTTCTGTATATGTCCTAAATATATTGAAAGTAACCTTTTTACTCTTCCCCATTATAAAACCTCTTCCATTTGTGTAGTTATTTCAAAGTTTACAGAAAAATGTAAACGGATGCAATACACTAAAAAAGCTACTAGAGGAGAACCACTAGTAGCAACTACACAACTATATAATATAATATCTTTTACAGAAGTACAAACATTTGTTCTTATTTTGATATATACCTGAACATCGATTGTCCATATATTATATTTGTTTTAAATATAAAGTTATTTAGGTTTTATATCGTCATTATCATCAATATTACAGAAAAAGAAGAAGTAAGCCACTATTCCAAGTGGAATACCTAGTAATGGAGTTGTAAATGTGCTTGCAATAAAAATCATTAAAATCAACCATACAAAATCTTCAGATTCCCATTTTTTCTCCATTAGATAATTAACCATTTGTTTAATCGTCCTATAAAAATCTCCCTTGATAGCTATTTTACAAATAATTTTCCCTATTTATTAATGAATACGATTTTGAACATGAGTTACAGAAAATTGTTTATTCTTTTATTTCAACTAATTCAGCTTTGATCATTTGATTTCTCATTAACTCTACAGTTTGACCTTTTTCATTCTCAACAGTAATAAATAGATCTGTAATTCCCGCGTATAAAACTTTAATTGATTTTTTCATCTGTACATTCTTAAAAACTTCACCGTTAGACATTGTAATATCATAAACGTATATTTTTTTAGCCATAATATATCCCCTTTGTATTTAAAATTATGTATACATCATTTAATCTATAGAAATTCAATTTCTTGTAGATGATAAGGAACGAATGTAAAGTCAATTTAAACTTATTTCCGCCTAATTTAAATAAATAATAACATTTTCGCTAATCGATAAGAAAATATGCAATTTTAATTTATATAAGTGATATACTCAATATAAAAAAGGGGCTTTTCGCCCCTAGTGATTATTTGTCAGTCTTATCGTTTTTATTTAATGCTATCAACAGGGCGATTGTTGATATTAAAGCGATTTGACTGTTTTTTCATCCCTATTTTTCCCTTGTTATATATTTATTTGAAATAATTCATACTATTACAGCAAATCTTATGTATAGAGCTTTTTACGAAATTTATTAAGAAAAACAAAAAAGCAAGATAATAAAGTACGTGAAATTTTTCAATCCATAAATTAAGGATACAAAAATGACACAAATTACTTTAAAACCTTGCTAAATTAATGAGTTGTAGCGTCCTGGGAGGGATTCGAACCCCCGACCGACGGCTTAGAAGGCCGTTGCTCTATCCAGCTGAGCTACCAGGACTTTATTTTAACGACATATATCATTATATAATTAGGTCATGATATATGTCAATAATCATTTAACATCTAATTGAAATTTCTTCTTTAGACATGACATTGCCGTCTCTTGTCATCCATTTCAATTGAAGTTGCTCTCCATCGCACTCAATCACTAAATAACTCTCTGGATCTTCACCACGGGATTGTGTAATACTACCAGGATTTATCACGAATACCCCATCAATCTCTTCGAATTTTCTCACATGAGAATGTCCATACAGAGCGATTTGAGCGTTATGAGCTCGTGCGTCGATTGCAAGTTCATACCTAGATTGCCCGATGTGATGTAAATGACCGTGTGAAAAATATATCGTCAGATTTTCTATAGTTAAGACTTCATCTTTAGCAAAGCTAGCGTCATGGTCGACATTTCCTGTGACAGTTAAATACCCTTCTAATTCTTTGTCATCATGTGCAAACTCAGAATCTCCTAAATGAATGAACTTTGAACCATCTCTGTGTCGATTTCGAATTTGTTGTAAAATACCTTGTTCACCGTGATTATCTGAAACAACTATTATTTTATCCACCATACATCACTCCTTATGACCATTTGTTTTTAAGTCTTCAATGAGTAACTCCATCGCTTTTTTTCGATGACTAATTTTCGCTTTCTCTTCAGCACCGAGTTCTGCTAATGTTTTCGAATATCCTTCTGGTATAAATAAAGGATCATAACCGAATCCTTCATTACCAAATGCATTCGTCGATATCGTCCCTTGTAATTCACCTCTAAATGTTTTCGTCTCACCTGCTGGATATGTCACACTCATCACACATACAAAACAAGCTTTGCGGTTGTTCGATGGATCTTCTAGTTCACTTAGAGCATTCATGAGCTTTTTATTATTTTGTTCATCTGTTGCGTCTACCCCTGCATAACGTGCCGAATAGACACCTGGCTCACCATTTAACGCTTCAACTTCTAAACCACTATCATCGGCGATTACGATTTGATTTAACGCTTCAGCACCTGCTTTAGACTTTAACTTCGCATTGTCCTCAAAAGTCTCGCCTGTTTCTTCAACTGTAAAGTTTTCTAATAAATCTCCAATCGGTATAACTTCGTCATCTGATAAAATTTGATTAAAATCTCGTATCTTTCCTTCATTACTTGTCGCAATAACATATTGTGTCATAGCATATCCTCCTTGAGTAAAATTGTTGTCGATAATTCAATAATGTGTGCATCTTCAATATTCAGCCATTCTTCAATAGTATATTGAAAGCGGTCAGAAGAACCGTGGACAAAAAACTTATGCTCCACAGCAGCTACCTTGCTTGCATGTAATTGCATGAATCCTAATATAGAACTTACTTCTCTAGCTGTTTCATATCCGGATGAAATCACTTTTTTGTTGCCGTGAAAGTATGCTTCAATACTAGATTGAATGAGTGGATAATGTGTACATCCTAATATAATCGTATCTGCTTCAGTGTCTTGGATTTGCTTTAATTGTTGATGAATCACAACGCCTCTAATGACTTCGTCTTTGTACCGTAACTGTTCCACAAGCGGTACAAATTTCGGGCAAGCGAGTTCATCGACTTGTACAGATTTATTCACTTTATGTATCGCATCTTTATAAGCATGTGATGCAACTGTTCCTTCGGTTGCTAATACTTGTACATAATGATTGGTCGATGCTTGAAGCGCTGTCTTAGCACCTGGATCTATCACTCCAATCACTGGAATATTCAAGGTTTTTCTAAGTGATTTTAGTGCAACCGCTGTTGCTGTATTACATGCAATGACGAGTAATTTAATATTTTGATGTACAAGAAATTGTGCAATCTCTGTCGTGTACTGTAGTACTTCCTCTTTCGGTCTCGGACCATAAGGACAACGGCTCACATCGCCTAAATAATAAATCGTTTCATTCGGCAGTTGGCGCATTATTTCTTTCACCACTGTTAATCCACCGACACCTGAATCTATCACACCTATAGGTGTATTCATGACATCCACTTCTCTCTTAACGTGATTCTATTTGTTGACCATATAATATAATTTTATCATTTCATGGCTTCAAACGACAATCTATAAGGAAAAAGAAACGATGCAGCATAGCTGCATCGTTTTTACATCATTGATTAATCGACTTGATGGTCACTTCCAAAGAATGACTTAAACATTTGGAATGTTGTCTCACGGTTCATTGCAGCGATAGAAGTCGTTAAAGGAATTCCTTTAGGACAAGCTTTGACACAGTTTTGTGAGTTACCACATGCAGATAAACCACCATCCATCATTAACGCATGAAGTCTCTCGTCTTTATTCATGCTTCCTGTTGGGTGTAAGTTAAATAAACGAACTTGTGAAATCGGCTGTGCTCCGATGAAATTAGATTTATCGTTTACGTTAGGGCACACTTCTAAACAAACACCACACGTCATACATTTTGACAATTCATAAGCTGTTTGACGTTTCTTTTCTGGCATACGTGGTCCTGGACCCAAATCATAAGATCCATCAATTGGCACCCAAGCTTTTACTTTCTTCAAGTTATCAAACATGAACGAACGATCAACTTGTAAGTCCTTCACAACTGGGAATGTACTCATTGGTTCTAACTTGATTGGTTGAGCCAATTGATCTATTAATGCTGTACATGATTGTCGTGCTTCACCATTAATCACCATTGAACATGCACCACAGACTTCTTCTAAACAACTCATATCCCATGCAACTGGTGTCGTTTTGTCACCATTTGCATTAACTGGATTACGGCGAATCTCCATCAATGCACTAATGACATTTAAATTCTCACGATAAGGGATGACGAATTCTTCATCATAACTTGCACTATCAGGATTTTCTTGTCTTTTAACAATAATTCTAATATCTTGCTTTTTCTTTTGTTCATTCATTGCTTCATGATTTTCGGATTGTTGTGTTTTTTCTTGAGTCATTATTTCTTCCCTCCATCACTAGCTTTAGAATAGTCACGTAGGCGAGGTTCGATTAAGCTCACATCGACTTCTTCGTATTCAAATCTAGGTGCTTGACCTTTTTGGTAGAACGCCTTCGTCGTTTTCAACCATTCATCATCATTACGTTCAGGGAATTCTGGTTTGTAGTGTGCACCGCGTGATTCATTACGGTTATATGCACCTAATGTAATGACACGTGCAAGTTCTAACATATTCCATAATTGACGCGTAAAGAATGCACCTTGGTTACTCCAAGCTTTCGTATCATCCATATTAATGTTATGGAAACGTTCCATTAACTCTTGGATTTTCTTGTCTGTTTCTTGTAATTTGTCGTTATGACGAACAACTGTTACGTTCGCAGTCATCCATTCACCAAGTTCTTTATGCAACATGTAAGCATTTTCTTCGCCGTTCATGTTTAATATTGTATTCCATTTCTCTTGTTCTTCTTCAATTGCACGCGTATAAATTGACTCATCTAGATCTTCATATGATGCATCTAGTCCTTCAACATATTTAATTGCATTCGGACCTGCAACCATACCACCATAAATCGCAGACAATAATGAATTCGCACCTAGACGATTTCCACCGTGCTGTGAATAATCACATTCACCCGCAGCAAATAATCCAGGAATTGTTGTCATTTGATCATAATCAACATAAATACCACCCATTGAATAATGCACAGCTGGGAATATCTTCATTGGCACTTTACGTGGGTCGTCTCCTGTGAATTTCTCATAAATTTCAATAATTCCACCGAGCTTCACATCTAACTCATGTGGATCTTTATGAGACAAGTCTAGATAAACCATGTTTTCGCCATTAATTCCAAGCTTTTGATTCACACATACGTCAAAAATCTCACGTGTTGCGATATCACGAGGTACTAAGTTTCCATATGCTGGGTATTTCTCTTCTAAGAAGTACCATGGTTTGCCATCTTTATAAGTCCATACACGGCCACCTTCACCACGTGCTGATTCACTCATCAAACGTAATTTATCGTCGCCAGGAATCGCTGTTGGATGGATTTGAATGAACTCACCATTCGCATAGGCTGCACCTTGTTGGAATACGATCGATGCTGCAGAACCAGTATTGATCATTGAGTTTGTTGACTTACCAAAGATAATACCAGGTCCACCTGTCGCCATAATGACTGCGTCTGCTTTGTATGATTTAATCTCTGCTGTTTTCATATCTTGTGCGATGATACCACGCGCTCTACCTTCGTCATCTAGAACAACACGTAAAAATTCGTGTCCTTCATACTTATTTACTAGACCATTTACTTCATGTTTACGCACTTGTTCATCCAACGCGTAAAGCAACTGTTGTCCAGTTGTAGCACCTGCAAATGCTGTTCTATGGTGTAACGTCCCACCGAAACGTCTGAAGTCTAAAAATCCTTCTGGTGTTCTATTAAACATAACTCCCATACGATCAAGTAAGTGGATAATCGAAGGAGCTGCTTCAGTCATCGCTTTAACTGGTGGTTGGTTCGCTAAGAAATCTCCACCATAAACTGTATCATCAAAATGAATCCATGGTGAGTCTCCTTCACCTTTAGTGTTCACCGCTCCATTAATACCACCTTGAGCACATACAGAGTGTGAACGTTTAACGGGTACTAATGAGAATAAATCTACGATATTGCCATCTTCGGCAGCTTTAATTGTTGCCATTAAGCCGGCTAATCCGCCACCGACAATAATAATTTTATTTTGTGCCATAATTATAAGTCCCCCTAACTCGTTCTATAGAAATGCAAATAATGCAGTTAATGCAATAAATGATAATACGATAAATACAACCCATGTAATATAAGTCATTACTCGTTGAGATGTTTCTGATTGAGTGATGCCCCATGACACTAAAAATGCCCATAATCCATTAGAAAAATGGAAAATAGTACTTAAAATACCAATGATATAAAATACTAACCAAAATGGATTCGAAATGATATCATTAACCATTTCGTAGTTCACTTCTTTACCGAAGAAAACTTGAACACGTGTTTGATAGACGTGAATAAAGATAAAGAAAAATGCTACAACGCCTGTAATACGTTGAACTAAGAACATCCAGTTGCGATATGTACTATAACGACCGACATTACTTTTACCTGTAAATGCAATGTAAATACCAAACACACCATGAAATAAAATCGGTAAGTAAATAATAAATGTTTCAAGTGCAAGCTTAAACGGCAATGAATCCATGAAGTGTGCCGCAGCATTAAAGCTTTCTGCACCATTCGTTGCAGTATAGTTAATCATTAAATGTTGAATTAAAAAGACACCTAACGGAATTATACCAAGCAAAGAATGTAATCGACGTGCTAAAAAATCTTTCTGAACATTTTCTGACAATTGAGTTCCCCCCTAACAAAATACATGACGTCCCGTATCATGCTTTCACATTACCAATTTTACTCTTATTACTATATTAAATCAAGAAAGCGTTTAACTTTTTTAAGCGTTTTCAAAAAAAAACGGATTATTCTTATCCTTCATCTTCATGGAGTTTTGAATAAACACTTTCTGCCACCTTGATTGGTAAACCTACCGACTTCAACTCATCCACTGACTTTGTCTTCATATTTTTGATACTTTTGAATTCATTTAACAATTGCTTTTTTCGTTTAGGGCCAATACCGTCGATGTTATCCAGCAGTGAATAGACTGATGTTTTGGATCTTGTCTTACGGTGAAAGTCTATCGCAAATCGATGAACTTCATCTTGAATTCTCTGTAATAAATAGAACGCTTGACTCTTCTTATTGAGTGGAACAACTTCAAATGCATCACCATAAAGTAGTTCACTTGTTTTGTGTTTTTCATTTTTGACAAGTCCTGCAACAGGAATATCTAGCGACAACTCATTCGTCAAAACGTCTTGCGCTGCACGCATATGCCCGACCCCACCATCGACAATAATTAAATCTGGTATCGGTAACTCATCCCTTAGTACTCTTGAATATCTCCTTCTAATGACTTCTTTCATAGAAGCATAATCATCTGGACCTTCAACAGATTTTATTTTATATTTTCGATAATCTTTCTTACTCGGTTTACCATCTATGAATGATACCATCGCACTAACTGGATCAACCCCTTGAATATTTGAATTATCGAATGCCTCAATTCTAAACGGTGTGCGAATATTCATCACTTCTCCAAGCATTTCGATCGCTTTGATTGTTCGTTCCTCGTTTTTTGCGATTAATTCAAATTTATTAGACAAGCTAATCTTTGCATTTTTGATAGCAAGGTCGACCATTTCTTTTTTCTTACCACGTTTCGGCTGGATTACTTTACTTTCGACGATAGAGTTGAGCATTTCAGCGTCTAGTCCATTCGGAATATGTACTTCTCTAGGCAGGACTTCATTTTGATGTAAATAAAATTGTCCAATGAACTTATAAAATTCATCTTCAGGCGACTGGTAGATCGGAATGAGTGATGCTTTACGTTCTATCAATTTCCCTTGTCGAATATAAAATACTTGAATACTCATCCATCCTTTGTCTACTGCAAATCCAAAGATATCTCTCGTCGTCATATCTGTACTCATCATATTTTGATCATATAATATGCTATTAATATGTTGAATTAAATCACGATATTCTTTTGCACGCTCAAATTCCATCTCTTCGCTTGATTTATACATTTTTGCTTCGAGTTGCTTCACAATATCATCGTTCTCACCATTCAAAAAGTCACTAATTTCCTTCTTCATTCGATCATACTCACTCTGTTCAACTGGATAAACACATGGTCCTAAACATTGACCAATATGATAATAAAGACATAGTTTATCCGGCATTTTGTTACATTTACGCATTGGGTAGATTTGATCCAATAATTTCTTTGTCTCATGCGCTGAATACGCATTCGGATAAGGCCCAAAATAATAGCCAGTCCCTTTTTTGACTTGCCTTGTCACGATAAGTCTCGGATGTGTTTCTTTCGTAATTTTTATGAAAGGATAACTTTTGTCATCTTTTAAGTTAATATTAAAGTGAGGTTTATATTTTTTAATTAAGTTCAATTCAAGAAGCAATGATTCAACTTCACTCGCAGTCACGATATATTCAAAGTCATGTATAAATGATACAAGACGTGTCGTCTTATCGTCATGTGCACCTGTAAAATACGAACGGACTCTATTTCTTAAAATTTTAGCTTTACCAACATATATCACAACACCTTGGTCGTCTTTCATTAAGTAACAACCCGGCTCAGTCGGTACGACCGATAATTTTTGTTTAATATAATCTAATCTATCCATATGACACCCTCATTGTTCATTATATCTTATTACGATGTATATCTATTTTAGTCAACGATGTTAAAAAGAGCAAACCTACATGGCAGTAGGTTTGCTCCTTATCAGTCATTTATTATAAATGTTTTTCGATAACTTGTACTAAATTTTCTTTCGGTTGGAATCCAACAACTTTATCGACTGGTTCGCCGTCTTTAAAAACGATCAATGTTGGAATACTCATCACTTCATAACGTGCTGCAAGTGATTGGTTCTCATCAACATCAACTTTAACGACGTTAGCTTTTCCATCCATTTCTGTTGCAACTTCTTCTAATACAGGTGCAATCATTTTACACGGTCCACACCAAGTTGCCCAGAAGTCTACTAATTGAACTCCACTATTTATATTTTCATCGAAATTTTGTTCCGTTGCATTAATTAATGCCATACGTAACGCCTCCTTTATTAATTCTTTACTGATTATATCATGTTCTTTTTTATTTGTAATTTTGTTTGCTTATAATATAGAAAGTATAAAAATAACGATACTCACAATAAACATCATGACAATGAGTACGATCGGTATATATCTCCCCATTTCATCACCTACATGAATAATAAATATACAATGCCCCCAACAAACATTATAATTGAAACAACGATTAGCACTTTCGCTAAATCATACATATCAAAGTTTTTCATTTCTTCACCTACTTTAATTCTACAACGGTAACCCCGAAGCCACCTTCATTCGGTCTGCCACCTCTAAACGACTTCACAGAACGATGCGTTTTCAAAAATTCACTAATGCCTTTTTGTAGAGCACCCGTTCCCTTTCCGTGTATTATATATACTTCATTATATGCACTTAATAAAGCTTGATCCAAGTATTGGTCTACTTGTTGAATCGCTTCTTCATAACGAGCACCTCTTAAGTCCAACTCATTTTTAACACGGTCA
Source organism: Abyssicoccus albus (assembly GCF_003815035.1). Classification (NCBI taxonomy): domain Bacteria; kingdom Bacillati; phylum Bacillota; class Bacilli; order Caryophanales; family Abyssicoccaceae; genus Abyssicoccus; species Abyssicoccus albus. The sequence goes on along the minus strand of NZ_RKRK01000002.1, from coordinate 384,040 downwards.
TGATTTTTTGTTGTGTGAACTTTTACTTGTGGTTGTTTAGATGCTTTGATTTTTTCAACATCTTCTTTCTTTACTTTCATCTTAATGATTCCCATTTGTACAGCAACTTCTTCATCATTCGGTATATCGATAACTTCACCTTTTTGACCGTAAGTTAACACATTCACTGTATCTCCTATTTTTAACGGTCTAGGTTTAGATGTTTCTTTCGCTTTATGTTTTTTCTGTTTGATGATGTCAATATCTTGTTGCTTTAATTGATCTAGTTCATTCTGCATTTCAATTAATTCATGATCTTTAATGTCTGATGCCCCGATTTCACGTAACGTTCGCAAATCACTAATAATCTGTTTGGACTCTTTTTTCGCCGATTTTATAATTTCATTGGCTTCACGCTTTGCTTCATCTAACATCTTTTCTTTCGATCGTTTGAATTGATCAAACTCTGATTGAAGTGTTTGATGCATCTCTTTTGCTTCTTTATAAAGCAATGTCGATTCACTATACTGCCTTTCAGCTATTGATGCGTGGTGTTCCAAACTATCAATCATATTATTTACTTGTTGATCGTTTTGTCCAATTTGTGATTTCGCATGGTCAATGATTTCATCTTTTAATCCTAATCGCTTAGAAATTAAGAATGCATTCGATTTACCTGGAACACCAAGCAATAATTTATACGTTGGTTTCAAACTTTCAACATCGAATTCAACACTCGCATTAACAACACGCGGTTCGTTATATCCATAAACCTTTAACTCTGGATAATGGGTCGTTGCAATAATTGTCGATCCAAGTCCAAGTGCGTAATCGATAATACTCATCGCTAGCGCTGCACCTTCAGTCGGATCCGTTCCAGCACTTAATTCATCAAAGAGCAAAAGGGTCTCATGATCTGCATTATTTAACATGTTGACGATATTCACCATATGACTTGAAAATGTTGATAATGATTGCTCAATCGATTGCTCATCACCAATATCAGAAAAGAGTTGACGATATATTGGAAGTTCTGCACCATCAAGTGTCGGAATAAACAACCCTGATTGATGCATAATAATCAATAGTCCAATCGTTTTTAACGTAACGGTTTTACCCCCGGTATTCGGACCAGTAATGACAATCGCCTGATGTTCATCTTCTTTCGTAATCGTATTACGAACAACTTTAGATGGATCGATTAATGGATGTTTTGCACTAGGAAGAAATATTCGATTCGTTTCACTAATCGTTGGCTTCGTTGCTTGAATCGATGTACAATACCTCGCCTTACTAATTAAGAAATCAAGGTGTCCCATAATATCTTCAAGGAAATCAAGTGCATATTTATGCTCTGCGACTTTACTGCTTAATTCATATAAAATTCGGTCTTCTTCTTGTTTAATATGATGTTCTATTTGGCGGATGTTATTGTTCATGTTCACAATGGCTTTCGGTTCAACGTAAACAGTTTGTCCTGAAGCACTTTCATCATGAACAATCCCTCCGAAATCATGGCGATGTTCACTTTTAACCGGTATACAATAACGTTCATTTCGAACCGTTACGATAGACTCAGATAATTTTTTTTGTGTTGTTTGATTCCGAATCATACTTTGTAAAGTGTCTTTAACCCTCGCTTGTTCTTTCTTTAACGAATTACGTAATCTACCCAATTCACTACTTGCACTATCTAAAATGATATCTTGGTCAATACTTGATTTTAGTGCCGATAATAAATCATGAATTTCTGGGTAATATTTAAATTTAGATGCAATGATTGGAATATCCACGTCATCTTTAATCATTTGTTGCAATTGTTTATGCATACGTTTTGCAACAAGAGCATGACTTTTAATCTCATTCAGTTCATTAGGACTTAACATACTTCCGATATAAGCTCTTTGAACATATGGTTTAATCTTATATATCCCTTGTATATGAAAGCTATAATTCAATCTCATCAATTCAACAAACTCGTTTAACTCACTAATCTTCTCTTCAATTTCTGTCGGGTCAGTTGATGGTTTCATTTGTTGAAGTAATGATTGACCGAGTTCACTCGATGTATATTGATCAATTGATTGAACGATTTTATGAAATTCTAATGTTTTCAACGTTTCCTTATTCAATACTCTATTCACCCTTTCAATCGCTTATGTCTATCACTTTTCGGCGTTTTAATAAATGTTTTAAACGCTTCTTTCGACATATGATTAATCACTTTCTCTTTTCGAACGAAAGCCTTCATCGCATGATGCACGCCATATTTCATAAAGTTCAAATGATCAATATGGTGAGCGTCTGTGTTGATTGCAATGAAAACGTCGTGATCTTTCGTCAGTGCTAAGTGGTCAACACTTAAATCGAGTCGCATCGGATTCGCATTAATTTCAAGTGCCGTATTCGTATCCGACGCTAATTGAATTAACTGTTCCATATTCACATCATAGCCTTTACGCTTATGCAGAATTCTTCCAGTCGGATGTGCGATTAAATCAACGTATTGATTATTCATCGCTGACTCTATTCTTTTCATAATTTCCTCTTCTGATTGATTGAAATTAGAGTGAATGCTTGCTATGACAAAATCTAATTGTGACAGCACATCATCATCAAAATCCAGTGTACCATCAGGTAAAATATCCATTTCAATACCACTATAAATATCGATATCATCATATTGTTCATTTAATGATTTGATTTCTTCATTCTGTGCTAACAATCGCTCTGCATTCAATCCATTTGCAACCGTTAAATACTTCGAGTGATCAGTAATACAAATATATTCATATTCTAAGGCTCTAGCCGCTTCAATCATTTGGACTAATGTATGGGCACCATCACTACTTGTCGTATGCATGTGCAAGTCACTACGAATATCTTCCATTCGAATCATCGCATCAATGTCTACAGATTGATTCACCTCATGACCTGATTCACGCATTGCTGGATGAATATAAGGTAAACTAAAGTGTTCAAAGAATTCACGCTCACTATCAAATGTCTTGACCTTTCCATCCGCCAATGTGACACCATATTCACTAATCGATTCATTTCGACTTTTGGCAATTCTTCGCATCTCGACATTATGATGTTTCGACCCTGTGAAATGATGTAACGTTGTAATAAATGCCTCATCATCTACAAATCTGAAGTCAACAGACACAACATATCGTTCATACTTTATTTTCATCGTTAGTTTCGTCTGCCCACTCACGACTTCAACATAATCTTTGAAACCAGACTTTAATGCACGTTGAACGGATTCAATATCTTCCTTATTCACACTCACGACATAGTCTAAATCTTTACTTGATTCAGCACCACGTCGAAAACTGCCCGCAACACTGTATCGTTGAATTCCTTGAATGTCTTTTAGCACTGATTCAATATAATCATTTAGCTTAATCATATAATGTATCGGAAAGCGACTTGGCATATTATTTAGTGCTTTAATACTCTCAAGAATTTTTTGTTCTTTTTTCGGACCAAACCCTTTTAATGCACTCACTTCTCCAGATTCACAAGCTTTCTTTAATCCCTCTATCGTATCAATGTTTAATTGTTCATGGAATTTCGCAATCGATTTTGCCCCAAGTCCTTCAATATCCATCATCTCCACTAATCCATCCGGTGTTGAATCTTTCAATTCCGCCAACACCTGGCTCTCACCATTTTCCATGTAGTCTATGATGACATCATTTACTCCCATGCCAATCCCTTTAATCGCAGTGAAGTCTTCTACTTCATCAATCGGCGTCTCTAAACGTTCTAAAGCGTTACTTGCATTATTAAATGCTCTAATTTTAAATGGATTCACTTGATTCAATTCCATATAAGTCGCAATTTCATTTAATAATTTAATCAAGTCTTTAATTGTGATTTGCATATATTAAAACTCCTTTATTTTAAAACAATATGGATACTAAAATAAATAAAAACATTCTCACATCAATGAGAATGTTCATTTTAGAAAATTATTGATATGAACTCAAACACATTATGTTCTAACCAATGATATAACATCTGTGTAATTATCGGTGACTTCGTAATCATCATCTGAGCAACAAATGAACCTGCTATTTTATCTTGTACCATCGGGATCGGCATTAATATTAATAAATAAAGCCAGCATACAACAATAATATGAAACTCAATGACCGCTAATACGCACCCAATAATTCGTCCAATTCTCCCTGTGACATCAATTTGTGCAAAAAAATCAAAAAATGAAGCAATCACTTGTAAAATCAATTTACTCACTATAAAAATAAATAAAAAAGCAACGATATTATAAAATGCCGCCTCATTCGCCAGACCTTCAATCATATCATCTGGAACACCTTCAAAATTACTTGGATAAGGGACAAACATTGTCAATTTCTCACTCAACTTTGTATATAAGTTCGCCGCGATAAAGAGTGACGCGATTGCTGTAATTAAATGTAATGTTTGAAGCATTAACCCCCGTCTATATCCTACTAAAATCGCTATAATTAAAATAAATAATAATATAATATCTACCATCTGTCTCGTCCTTTATGCATTGCCATCGCCTTGTGATTCAACCAATGCGTCATATTGTTCTTGCAACTTTACGTAATCATTTGCGATATTTATCGCTGTTAATATGGCCTTCTTATTTGTGTCTAATCCAGTCGTTTTGTTAGAAATGTCACGGAATCGATCATCGACGATTTGAGCCACATGTCTCACATGTTGTGGTTCATCATCTGATACAATTATATATTGTTGATCATTTATAGTGACTTTTATTTTTCGCTTATCAACCATGACACATCCCCCTTCTTCTACATCACTGAATATGATGGACATCATATGTTTATGTTATCATTTCTATTATAAAGCATACAACTACAATTACAACTGTTTGAAAGGAACATCTATGACACACGTATTCAAATTAACAACATCAGAAGTAAACGAAATCAAAGCACTGATTAATCAACTTGGTGTGACAACAACGACACCACCACATACACACTTCCAAACGAAAATTAACGGCTGTACTTTGACACTCTATACTTCAAATAAATTTATGATTCAAGGTCAAAATGCACAACACGTTATCAATAAATTATTCCCGAAATCCATCTTCCCTACGATATATGCACAAACCAAAGCAGATCAAAAAGACTCACCCACTATTAAACAGCATATACAGTATGATCAATACAATACAATTGGTAGTGATGAAGCAGGTAGCGGAGATTATTTCGGCCCAATGACGGTATGTGCTGCCTACGTACCGAAAGACAAAGTTCAACTACTTAAAACCATTGGTGTGAAAGACTCTAAAGCATTAAAGGATTATGAAATAAAAAACATTGCACAACAAATCATACAGATTGTACCGTATACACTCTATACAATCGATAATCCAAAGTACAATACGTTAAAAGAAAAAAATTGGTCACAAGTTAAGATGAAAGCGAAATATCATCAAGCGGCGATTGAATCACTAACAAACAAAATCGACCCTACAACAGTAGACTGTATCGTCATCGATCAATTTGCAAAAAAGGAAACGTATACGAGGTATAATCAATCATTAATTTATCCAGAAATTACTCACTTTGAAACGAAAGGCGAATCGAAAGCTATCGCAATCGCAGCAGCAAGTATTATAGCACGGAGTCGATTCGTCCAAGCGATGGATGATTTGAAAGCTCAATATCATATGGAAGTCCCTAAAGGCGCAGCACCAAAAGTAGATATCATCGCAGCACGATGGATTGAAAAATATGGTGTAGATGTGTTAGACAAAGTGACTAAGAAAGACTTTAAAAATCGTCAGAAAGCGTTGAATTTGATTGGGAAGAAAAAGAGGAATAAATAATCTTTTGTTATTTGTAATTAATATCTATTGTTGTATAATAATGTTGTAAATTGTTATTTCAAGAAGGATATTAATGCAACAGCCACCACTAACAGCTATTGATTGTTACAAAGCTTTTTGGACAAATGCCCTTAATATTCATGGAAGAGCATCACGTAGAGAATTTTGGCATCCTTATTGGATCAATTTTGTACTCACTACGCTATTAGGTATTATTTCAGCAGGAACAATTAGTTCTATCTTTGCATTGGCAATTATTATCCCATCATTTACATTGATGACAAGAAGACTACATGATACAAACCATACTATGCTATTAGCCGTCTTGAACTATTTTAGTGGTTTAGTTGCTACAACAGTTGCTGTCATTATGGTAATTATGATTGTATTACTTGCAGCATCAACGGGTTCAATGTTATTTGGTCTTATTTTTATTATTGGACTTGTATCTGTCGCTGTAGCTTTCTTGTTATTACTTTATACGATATTTATTTTAGCTAAACGTGGAGATGAAAAACCTAACAATTATGGTGATGGTGGTACGTATCAATTGGTTCAATATACAGAATAAATCAAATTAAATCTAGCAAAATCAATGAATATTTTGCTAGATTTTTTATAATTAAAATCTCTTTAAATAAAATATTGAAAACAATCATACTTCTTGTTCTTATTATAAATCTCTGTTTACTGAAAATCATCATTTCAATACAACCATACTCTATTTAACAATTAATACTTCACTAATAAAACTGTAGCCTTACTCCTTCTTCAAACTACAGTTTTAACACTCACAACTCATTCTGAAGTCTTAATAAAAAAACAGAAAACCAAATATTGGTTTTCTGTTTTTATTTCTAACCTCTTAACTTATAACCCGCTTCATTCAACTGATCGATAATCGATTGATAATCATGTTGAATCGCTTCTTCTGTTAAAGTTTCTTCCTTATTAATAAATGTCAATGCAATGGATACTGATTGCAGCGTTTCATCAATATGTTCTCCTTGATACACATCAAAAATTAACACATCTTTTAAATACTTCGTCTTCGCTTGTTCAATCTTATCCAATACATTTTGAATTTCTTCATCTCGATTCATTTCAATCGCCAAATCTCTTCGTACTGAAGGAAATTTAGCTAGTGGTTCATATTTCACTGAACCAATGACAATTTCCAATAATTTCGTTAAGTTCAATTCCGCTACATATGTTTCTTTCAAATCATATTTTTTCTCAACTGTTGGGTGTAATCTTCCGACGAAACCTAGATATTGTTCACCATAATACACATCTGCACTTTGACCTGGATGCATTCCGTCAACTGTTGATCTGATATACTTAAATTCCACGTTAAACAACTTCGCAATGGTCTCTGTTGCGCCTTTAGCGTCATAGAAGTTTACCGCTTGGCGCGTTCTACTGAAATGTTCACTGTGATTGACTCCAGTCAGTATCATTGATAAATATTCTACTTCTACTGGTAATGTATCTGAATTGCCTTGTGAAAAGAATACAGTGCCGCATTCATATAATTTCACATCTTGCATTTGACGTGCATTATTATGTTGAACATTTTGAATTAAATGTGGGATTAGACTTTGTCTTAACACACTTCGTTCTTGACTCATTGGCATGAGAAGTTTCACTTGGCGTTGTGATTCTCCATTGAATTGTTGTAAGTGTGCTTCGTCCGTTAATGCATAGTTAATCGTCTCGACGTATCCGATACCTTGTAATGATGATTTAATCTGTCTAATTTTCTTCTGACGACTTGATAAACCTCCGCCTGAAGAAGAAACAGTATCTGGTAATGTCGCTGGGAGTGCATCATATCCATAAATTCTTGCCACTTCTTCTAAAATATCTGCTTTCATCGTAATATCATTACGTCTTGTTGGAACAAATACTGTGATTTTGTCACCATTCGCATGAATATCAAAGCCTAATTTACTTAATGTATGGATGATTTCATCCGTAGACAATTCAAGACCAAGTCTGTCATTAATATATTGAGAAGAAACAACCACCTCTGTTGGATTCATATTTAATTCGCCAGCATCTCGAATACCTTTTGATACTTCCCCATTTGCAAGTTGTGTCGCCAAATGTGCTGCACGGTTTAATGCTTTCACGATATATTGCTCTGCACTATCTTTTTCGAATCGAAGACTAGAATCAGATCTTAAATTAAAATGATTACTCGTCTTACGTACTTGTGTCGGGTCAAATTTAGCCGATTCGATGATTATGTTTTTAGTTGTTTCTGAGACTTCTGTATCAAGTCCACCCATTACACCTGCTAAAGCAATCGGCTTTTGACCATCTGTAATGACAATGTCTTCTAATCTTAGCGTACGGAGTTGTCCATCTAATGTTGTAATTTCTTCATTTTCTTTCGCCTGTCGAACTAAAATTCGATTCGAAGCTACTTTATCTAAGTCGAACATATGCAATGGTTGACCGTATTCAAGCATTACATAATTAGAAATATCAACGATATTATTGATCGGTCTAATGCCCGCTTTCATTAATCGTGATTGCATCCATAATGGACTATCTTTCACTTCAATATTACGAACGATTCGTGCTGAATAGTATGGAGAAAGCTTAGTATCTTCAATTTCGATTGTTAACTCATTGTTATCTGAAGACTCATCAAATGAATCGTCAGGTAACTGCACATGTTGATCATATAATGTAGCGACTTCATATGCCGTACCGATTACGCTGAGTGCATCACTTCTATTCGGAGTTAAATCAAATTCCATCACATGATCATTTAAGTGTAATGCAGTTAATGCATCTGTCCCTGGTGTAACTTCTTCTTTAAAGATATAAATCCCTTCTTCGTATTGTTTAGGCACAACGTTTGATGGAATCCCAATCTCTTGTAAAGAACAGATCATACCTTCAGACACTTGACCACGTAATTTTGCTCTCTTAATTTTCATACCACCAGGCAAACGTCCTCCAACACGACTCACAATGACATATTGTCCTTTGTCTATATTCGGTGCACCGCATACAATTTGTACAGTCTCTTCACCAACGTTCACTTGGCAAATATTTAATTTATCTGCTTCTGGATGTTTCTCTATAGATTCAACATAACCAACGACAAGTTTAGTAATTTCTTGATTATATGAAATCATGTCATCCACTTCAATACCTGCACGTGTGATAGATTCGCTAAGTTCGTCAATATCAATCTGTTCTACGTCAATATATTCATTTAACCATTCTTGACTGATTTTCATTATGATTCACTCCCATCATCTTCTAATGTGCTAAATTGCGTATTAAACCTTAAATCATTCGTGTATAAATGTCTAATGTCTTCAATGCCATATTTCAACATCGCAATACGGTCTGGACCCATACCGAATGCAAATCCACTATACACTTCTGGGTCGAAACCACCCATTTCTAATACGTTAGGATGCACTAATCCTGCACCTAGAATTTCAATCCAACCTATGCCTTTACATACGTTACAACCTATGCCACCACATTTAAAACAAGAGATGTCTACCTCTACACTCGGTTCAGTAAATGGGAAATAACTTGGGCGTAATCTAATCTCACGCTCTTCACCGAAAATACGCTTTGCAAAATATTGAAGCGTTCCTTTCAAGTCTGCCATTGTAATATTTTTATCAATCACTAATCCTTCAATTTGGTTAAATTGATGTGAATGTGTCGCATCATCAGCATCTCGTCGATATACTTTTCCCGGACAAATAATTTTTACCGGACCTTGTCCACCATATCGCTCCATCGTTCTAGCTTGGACTGGAGATGTATGGGTTCTAAGTAAAATTTCCTCACTGATATAAAAACTATCTTGCATATCACGTGCAGGATGTGTTTTTGGTAAGTTCAACGCCTCAAAGTTATAATAATCGCTCTCAACTTCACGACCTTCAACAATGCTATAACCTAACCCAATAAATACATCTTCAATTTCATTCACAATTTTTGTGAGCGGATGAACATTACCTTGAGTCGGTATATTTGCGGGCATTGTAATATCTATTGTTTCAGCTGCTAATTGAGCATTTAATTCCTTCTCTTCTATCTCAACTTGACGATCATCAATTTGTGACTGAATATTTTGACGCGCAATATTCACTTCCTTACCGAACTGTGGCTTCTCTTCATTTGGTAAATCTTTCATCTGCTTCATTAATTGCGAAATAGGCCCTTTCTTTCCAAGGAATTTCACTTTTACATCTTGTAAATCTTTAGACGTTTCACTTTGTGCGATTAATTCAGTCGCTTCTTGCTGTAAATCTTTTAATTCATCCAACAATGACATATGATCACTCCTATTATTATCATTAAATTTAATTTCATTTTCATGCTTTCAAATTACTCAATAAAACAAAAAACTCCCTTCATCCCAACTGGGACGAAAGAAGTTTCCGTGGTACCACCCAAATTTATATTAATGATCAAATACTTAATACTTAATTAATATACACTTAAATTGCAAATCACGATCGCAACTCGTCTAGATACATAATAAGGTGAACAAATATATTTATTAAGGCTAAAACTTTCAGTCAAGGTTTCAGCTTCCTATTGCTTAATCTTTCAATATATTCTCTTCTTAAATCTAGATATTTAATTGTCGTCGTAACAAATCATACTCACAATACAAATACGATGACTAGTCACATTATTAACTTCATTATATCACGAAATATGAATTATTCAATCTACATCACAGAATTATATTATCCATCAAATCGGCTTAAATGATACATCAAAATGCCACTCGCTATACTTACATTTAAACTCTCAACTTCACCACGTATAGGAATATAAACATTATCATCAGTTGAACATAGAATATCAGGATGAACACCACGTCCTTCATTACCGACAATGAGCATGAACGATTGCCGAGGTTCGACTTGTCGATAGTCTAATGCATCATCATCCAACGCTGTACCATATATATGTCCTTCAAAATGTTCACAAACAGACTCAAATGATTCAATCAAGATTGGAATATGAAATAAACTTCCTTGTGTAGAGCGTATAACCTTATCGTTATATACATCAACTGTCCCCTCACTCAATACAACTGCATCTAACCCACACGCATCTGCAGTTCTTATAATCGTTCCAAGGTTCCCAGGATCTTGAATTCTGTCTAAATAAATAATTTTATTTAACCCTTTTAAATCAATTGCATCGTTAGACTCTTGCATCTCACAAACGGCAAAGATTCCTTGAGTCGTTTCTGTTGTACTTAAGGCAGATGCCACTTCTTTAGAAATAGAGTAACAGTGATTGCAATACTTATTTAACTCGTCTAAATAAGACGCTTCAACGTGAATGTTTTCGTCAATAAATATCGAATCAATATGAATATTTGCAGCAATCGCTTCACTGATTAAATGATCCCCTTCGATGAGAAACTTACGCTCTTTGTAGCGATGTTTACGCTGATGAAGTTTAACTACATCTTTAATTTTTTGATTTTGACTTGATTGAATTAAATCCATTGTGTACACTCCATACTTTTGATTAGAAGAGTAAACTTCCTTATACTTTATATCATTGTACTATATTTATAATGGGCATTCATGCGACTAAACTATTTTATATGTATCAATTTATTTTTAATATAATCATCCGGACTTAACACGATTAATTCAGTCTGTTGCTCAATATACGATTTAAAATATGGGAAGTGAGTACATCCTAATACAATACTTTGAGCTCCAATTGTTTCTAATAATTGAATACTTTCTTTCAATCCAAATTCATTGTATATCTTTTCAGCTGTTACACCTTCTTCTATCGCATTAACCCAATTCAAATTAGCAACTGAAAAAATTTTTGCATCGCGATTGTTTACTAACAAATACTTCTCCACACCCGCACTACCTTGGGCATTTGCACTGAATACGCCAAATCTTTGATATTGTGATGAGATTTCAGTGTAGAAATCTAGTGGTGTTATGATTGGGATATTAAATACTTTCGATAATGATTCAAAGTCAATAACACTAGAGAGTGAATTACAATATACGACTAAACAATCCATCGGCATCGTATTGTGAATCATTTCTTTAATTTTTTCCTCCCTTAACACTGAATCCATCGTTTGGAACCGTGTTTGTTCCTCTGGATTTTGAGAAACAGGAAGAGAGACAATATGTCTTGCATACGGTTTTACGATTTCAACACCAAATTTCGTATCGATTGGTGTCCCAGCCATCACACCGATATTGATATTCATTAATTAATCATCCTTTAAAATAATATGTTCAAATTATATAGTTCAATTTATATATCATTTATAGAAATAGAAAAACTGAGCTCATTAAAATGATTGGAACTATATTTACAATTAAAATTAAAATACTTATAATCTTATCACTTTTTTTGTCTGATTCAATTGATAATGTGTAGGCTCCTAGCATTAAAAATAGTAAATTAAAAAATAAAGGAATAAAGGTTGATAATAAAAAGTAATTATGTATATGGCTATAATTCAAACAAATATATAAATAAATTAAGTTTAATATAGATAATAGCAATAATGTTTTTCTCATAGAGGCAACATCCTTCAAATTGTAATCCTTTAATATAAGTGATTAGTTATATTATTTATTTGAAAATAATATATAAATTATTGATTGATTATAATGATTTAAATTAGAAAATATCCACCGAATGAAATTATTCTGGTGGATATTTGTACTATGAATTAAACATTATCGTTTAATGATTTAAATTTTATTGATTCAATTACTTCCCATAAATAATTGAATCAACCGCTTCGTCATCTAATGACTTCACAATTTCAACAATTAATTTCACCGTATTTTGGAAATCTTCACGATGCATAATTGATGCATTAGAGTGCATATATCTTAACGGTACGCCTATAGATAACGACGGTACACCTTCATTCGCAACATGGAATGATCCTGAATCCGTTCCGCCTTTAGTTACCATTGCAAGTTGTACTGGTAAACCTTTATCTTTAATCACTTTCTGAACGTGCTTTCTAAACCCAACGTGTCCGATATTTGTCGCATCTAATAATAACAACAACGGTCCATCTCCTAAATTACCTTCACCTTCGTTTTTCGGCATATCAGGCGTATCCAACGCAAGTCCTACGTCTACTGCAATTGCTAAATCTGGCTTTACTTTTGCAGCGGCTGTTTTAGCGCCTCGTAGACCAACTTCTTCTTGAACAGTCGCACCACTTGCTACGTTTACATTGACATCTTCACCGTTTAATTCTGCTAATACTTGAGATGCTACAGCACATCCAAAACGGTTGTCCCACGCTTTAGCAAGTAAATAATTTTTATTCGCCATTTCAGTGAATTCCATATATGGTGTAATTTGATCACCAATTTGAACTCCAAATGATTCAGCTTCTTCTTTATCTTTTACACCGATATCGATAAACATATCTTTGATTTCAACCGTTTTTTTACGGTCTTCAGGTGTCAATACATGAGGTGGTTTACTTCCGATGATACCTGTTAATACACCTTGTTCTGTAATAACATTCATACGTTGACTCAACATCACTTGACTCCACCAACCACCTATTGGTGTAAACTTTAAGAAACCTTCTTTTGTAATATCTGTCACCATGAATCCTACTTCATCTAAGTGACCACCAATCAGAATTGTTTTAGAACCATTTGTAGCATTTTTCTTACCGAATATACCACCTAATTTATCATGAATCAGTTCATCACTATTAGGTTCTAAATAGCTCTGAAGTACTTTCTTTACATCATGCTCATAACCACTGACACCATGAGCATCTGTTAAGTCTTTTAATAATTGTAATTCTTTATCCATATGTATTCCTCCTAATAATCAGATTATTTTAATTATACCATACAATACAATTAAACAATAATGTGAACGTTTACGTCATTCTTATCAAATATAAGCTTTTCTTCTGAATATTTACTCTAGAGAGTGACTCAAGCTCTTCTAATGTTCTTGCTCAGTGACTTCTTTAACCCTCTTCAATCCTTAATTGTTAATGCCATTTACAATCGTGCCTTTCGTTATACCATTGCAACCACAATATTGTGTCATCATCAGCCAAATTTTTTTGTAGACTTTATTGATACCGTTATATACTTCAATACCTTTGATTTTAATGTGATTCATAAAACTTGACCGGCACCAAATAAATCACAACCTGAAATGTATGTATTTTCTGTTAAATAAAAAAAACTTCTATGTTTATAATAAACATAGAAGTTAAAAATTAAATACGACTATTTAGCTAATGCGTCTTTTGCTTGTTGCGCAATTTCAGCAAATGCTTTTTGGTCAGAAATCGCAATTTCTGATAACATTTTACGGTTAATATCAATACCCGCAAGTTTTAAACCATTCATTAATTTAGAATAGCTTAACCCTTCTTGACGAGCTGCCGCATTAATACGTGTAATCCATAATTTACGGAATTCACGTTTCTTTTGACGACGGTCACGGTATGCATATTGACCTGATTTAATAACCTGTTGTTTAGCTACTTTGTATAATTTACTCTTTGAACCGAAATAACCTTTAGCAAGTTTCAACGTACGTTTACGACGACGTCTTGTAACTGTTCCACCTTTTACTCGTGGCATAATAATTCCTCCTTAAATATCTACTATTTATTTTACGTAAGTTAACATTTGTTTGATACGTTTCATATCGCTTTTAGACACTAATGAAGCTTTTCTAAGCTTACGTTTTTGTTTCGTTGATTTGTTGGCGAATAAGTGAGATGTGAATGCTCTAGAACGTTTTAATTTACCTGATGATGTACGTTTAAAACGTTTTGCTGATCCACGGTGAGTTTTCATCTTTGGCATAATAATTTCCTCCTAAATAATTGAATTACTTCTCTTGAATTGGTGCTAACATTAAGAACATTGAACGTCCTTCCATTTTCGGTTTTTGTTCAACCGTTGCAACATCTTGACATTCTTTAGCGAAATCTTCTAATACCTTTTGTCCGATTTCTTTATGCGTAATCGCACGTCCTCTAAAACGAATAGACACTTTTACTTTGTCTTCTTTCGATAAGAACTTACGTGCATGATTTAACTTCGTATTGAAGTCATGCTCTTCGATCGTTGGGCTTAAGCGAATTTCTTTAACATTAATCACTTTTTGCTTTTTACGAGCTTCTTTCTCTTTCTTTTGTTGTTCGTATTTGTATTTACCATAATCCATAATACGCGCAACAGGCGGTTTTGCTTTAGGTGCAACTAATACTAAGTCTAAATTGACACGCTCAGCCATCTCTAATGCTTCTTTTGTACTTTTAACACCAAGTTGATCCCCATCTTGTGCGATTAATCGTACTTCATTTGATCTGATCTTGTCGTTAATTATTGTTGTGTCTTTAGCTATGGGTAACACCTCCTAAATTTAAGTTTAATAAAAGAAAGATTTAGGCAAAACAAAAGTGAACGGGCATACATATACACCCGTTCACTCATAATACTTCACGTATAAACCTTATAACTGCTTAATGCGTCGTAAGGTGAGAAGCGGGCGCCTCTTCTTGTTCTTTTATTCAACGTTATTAACTATACCACGTATATATTAGTGAGTCAAATTATTTTTTGAGTCTGATCTCATCGACTAAGTTCCAAATAAAGTCATCTCTCTCTACAGTGTTTTGTGCTTCTTCACCATATTTACGCACGTTAACTTGCATTTCTTCAACTTCTTTATCCCCGATAACAAGCTGATATGGTACTTTACTCATTTGAGCTTCTCTTATTTTGTAACCCATCTTTTCATTACGATCGTCGATTGTCACTCGAATCCCTTGTGACTTCAATTCATCCATCAACTGTTTACTATAATCGAAGTGATGCTCAATTGAAACTGGAATAATTCTGACTTGTTCTGGTGCTAACCATGTCGGGAAAGCGCCTTTATATTCTTCTGTTAAGAATGCCACGAATCGTTCCATTGTTGATACAACGCCACGATGAATAACGACAGGTCTAACTTCTTCATTATTAGAGTCTATATACGTTAAATCGAATCGTTCTGGAAGTAAGAAGTCTAATTGAACAGTCGATAATGTTTCTTCTTTACCGAGTGCTGTTTTCACTTGGACATCAAGCTTTGGACCATAGAATGCTGCTTCCCCTTCTGCTTCAACGTAATCTAATTCCATTTCATCGACTGCATCTTTTAACATTTGTTGTGCTTTTTCCCACATTTCATCATCATCAAAATATTTCTCTTTATCAGATGGATCTCTATAACTTAATCTGAAGTTATAATCTGTTATATTGAAATCCTTATAAACATCAATGACCAATTGAACAGTATTCATAAATTCTTCTTTAATTTGATCAGGTCTTACAAAGATATGAGCATCATTTAACGTCATTCCACGAACACGTTGCAATCCACTAACCGCACCGCTTGCTTCATATCGATGCATTGTACCAAGTTCTGCGATACGAATCGGTAATTCTCTATATGAATGTCTCTTATTCTTATAAATCATCATGTGGTGTGGACAGTTCATCGGTCTTAGCACAAATGTTTCATTATCTAATTCCATTGGTGGGAAGATATCATCCGAATAGTGTGCCCAATGTCCACTTGTTTCATATAGTCCACGACTACCGAGTACTGGTGTATACACATGATCGTACCCCATGCTTATTTCTTTATCAACGATATAACGCTCTATTTCACGACGGATTGTCGCGCCATTTGGAAGCCATAATGGCAACCCTGAACCGATTAATTGTGAATTTGTAAATAAATCCATATCTTTACCGATTCTACGGTGATCACGTTCTTTACGCTCTTCTAACAATTGAAGGTGTGCTTTAAGATCATCGTCATTGAAAAATGCAGTACCATAAATACGTTGTAACATCTTATTGTTACTATCACCACGCCAATAAGCTCCAGCCACCGAAAGCAACTTAAATGACTTTAACTTAGACGTTGAAGGCACATGGATCCCACGACATAAGTCAACGAATTCACCTTGGCGATAGACAGTCACTTCTTCTTCATCACCAATTGCATCAATTAATTCCAATTTATATGGATCATGTTCAAACAATGATTTAGCTTCATCAACAGAAAGAACTTGTCTTTCAATCTTATGATTTTCAGAAATAATTTTCTTCATTTCTTTCTCTATCTTAGCTAAGTCTTCATCATTGATTGTCGATTCAGTATCTACATCGTAATAGAATCCTTCTTCTATGGCTGGACCAACACCGAATAATACGTCAGGATATAAACGTTTAAGCGCCTGTGCCATTAAATGCGCTGTAGAATGGCGTAAAATTTCAAGCGCTTCGTCACTCTTCTTCGTAATAATTTCAATCGCGCCATCTTGATTTAGCGGACGTGTTAAATCAACCAATTGCCCGTTAAACTTACCTGCTAATGCTTGCTTTTTGAGACTTGATGAAATAGATGCAGCAATCTCTTCAGTTGTAACACCTTGTTCAAATACCTTCTCGTTACCATCTGGGAACTTAATTTTTATTTCACTCATCGTTATCCCTCCATTAATATAATTATATAATAAATAAAAAAGAACACTCTCCCCAAAAAGGGGCGAATGTTCTTCGCGGTACCACCCTAGTTAATATACTTTCTGCATATTATCTCATTCATCATATATATAATAGATATACGGTAGTCAATCACACGATTATATATAGCATTCCCAGCAAATAGCTACTCTCTTAGATTATCAATAATCTATACAATCCATTGTCAAAGTTGTCCGTATATTCGATTAAATTAAGTATACCATGAAAATTTGATGATGCAATAGATTTGGATGCCATTTAAAATAATTAACACACTAACCATTGTAACCATCATAAACTTTTATTGCGCAAATTATCACCATCGATTTCGACTGGTTCCATTAATGTCAATATTCTCTCTATAATCCGATCCGCTTTTAATGTGTCGACTTTCGATTTCACCGTTGATAAGTATTGTCTTAACTCATCAATTGTTAAATTGGATGATATAAATGTAGGCATTTCGTTAATCATTCTATAATGTAAAATTGCACCGAGTATCTCATCACGAGTCCACTCACTTAAGTCTTCAGCGCCTAAATCATCAATCATCAAGACTCTTGCGTTTTTCATCGCTTGGACTTTATCTTCGGTCGTCCCTTTTTTAATACTTGCTTTAAGTTCTCTAATGAATTCTGGCCAATACACGAGAACAGATGGAATATGCTTGGACTTTAATTCATTGGCAGTTGCACCAAGAATGTATGACTTCCCTCTTCCAAATGGGCCATGAATATATAACCCTTTCGGTGTTTCACCATGCTCTAAGCCCATCGCAATTTGAACCGCTTTAGCTGCGATTGCTGCCTTCTTTTTTGAATTAAATTGAAGACTGTCAAAGTTTGCACTTAAAATATCTTTTGAAATATGATGACTTTGAATTAAACTTGATAGTTTTTGTTGTTCTCTTGCTGCTAATTGGCTATCACAAGGTTTATATGAAATTGTAATATCGTGTTCTTCTAAATGAAGGACTGGCGCCATCCCTTTAGTATAATTTATGCATTCATCAAGACAATTACAACGTTCACATTGCTTGGACTGATGGATATATTCTTGAAGTACCGGTATATTTTGTTCCCATAATTCATTTGGAATTGAAGGATTGTCCTTAATCAATTGAATGACTTCAGGATGGTTGAATGTTTCTTCTTTCACTTTTTGAACTTGAGCTTGTAAGTTAGGTATTTTACCGGTGATATCATTAATCGACCTCATTTTTTACCTCCTTCTTTATATTGTTTTAAAATCTTCTGGAACGCTTCGATACTTTGTTTCGTTTCTTCATCTTGTTCATGTTCTGACGAACCACTTGATTGGTCATTTTTATGTCCATTGTCAGTC
Source organism: Abyssicoccus albus (assembly GCF_003815035.1). Taxonomy (NCBI): domain Bacteria; kingdom Bacillati; phylum Bacillota; class Bacilli; order Caryophanales; family Abyssicoccaceae; genus Abyssicoccus; species Abyssicoccus albus. Next base: position 365,263 of record NZ_RKRK01000002.1, on the reverse strand, counting down.
GATGAAAAATTACCTTTTGTCTGTTGATTATGTTGACGCTCACGTTCTAACCATTCTGGCGTGACACCTTTTGTTTTAAATCGATTTTGCTGATCAAATTGTTTTTGCTTTTGTCTTTGCTGATATGACTTCGCATAATCCATTGCTTGTTGGGCATTTTTCAAACCTTCTCTAGCCCACTGCGCTGCAATTTGAATCGTAAATTTTTGTGGTAACGTCTTATCTTTTAATTGATACACATATTCGATTAATATATTGGCAACACCGTATGGCAATTCGGTTTCTTGAGTAATCCGTTCGATTAACTTTTTATCTTCTTCTGTCACTTTCCCCCCACTAACCATATAGAAACGTTCAATGGGTGGTGTTTTATCTTGCAACTCAAACCATTGAGCTTTAGATGATTGAGATTCATTTTGAGCTCGTTCATCGATTTGGTGTGCTTGATTAGATAAATCTTGTTGCTGATCTTTCAACTTAATGTTTGGTAGCTGACCATTATGTTCAATTTGATAAAAATTTCTTGCGCGTTGCGCTAACAATTTGTGATTAATTGATTTATCACCATTTAAAGAATCCAACAATATGCCTTTCATATGATTCGGACTAATGGAATACAAGTTGGATAGTTGCTCAATTAATTGCTTTGTTTCTGTCGTAAATGAATCTAAGTCTATATAATTATTTCTTAATAAGGTTTGGAATAATTCAAAATCAAATGACGGTTCACTCGGTATCCCTCCAGATTCATTATCTTTAACGAACTGAACAGTCGAGGGATCATTCACCGATTCATCCATTTGATGATTTAGTTTATGGTCAAACACTTCTTCATAGCGCTTAGTCACTTCTTTAAAATCAGAATGAATCGTATGTGATTTTACAAATTGTTGCCTTAATTCTAAGTAACGATCTTTCTCAACCGTTTTATACAAAAATACATTCATCATCGGATCATTAAAATATTCATTTGGTGACATCGGTTTAACTAATTCGTATTCAAAAATGTTCAATTCATCAATCGTATTAACAAATGTCTTTATTAGACCGATTGCTTCTAGTTTATGCCGTGTTTGTTCGAATACTCTCAGCGGCATATTCAATTCTTTCATAAAGATATAATGGTTTTGAAATTGACTTGGTCTAGATTGAAATCTCATCATATATTCATACAGTGCAACAGAATCATACCCAACGATGGGTACATACAATGCATGTAAAATATCATGTGTCATGATTGATGGATAATATGAAATTGATACATTGAATTCATCGTGTGGATTCATTTCAGTAAAATGCATCAGTTCATCGTCCTTCTTTTGGATTTGGAATGAGTTGAGAAATCGAATCAATCAATTGATTGATATCTTTAAATTCTTTATATACACTTGCAAATCTTACATAAGCTACATCATCAATATCCATCAATCTTTTCATCACCATCTCTCCGACTTCTTCGGAAGGAATCTCATGTTCATTTCGTTCGCGAATTTGTTGTTCTACTTCCTTCGTTAGATTGAGTAATGTATTATACTCAATCGGACGCTTTTCACACGCTCTAATCAATCCATTTAATAACTTATCTTGGCTAAACATCTCTCGATTTCCATTCTTCTTAACTACCATTAACGGCGCCATTTCAATTCGCTCAAAAGATGTGAAACGATATTTACATTTATCGCATTCACGTCGTCTTCTAATCGCAGTACCATCATCTGACTGTCTTGTTTCGATGACTCTTATATTTTGATGACTACAGGCTGGACATTTCATTTTGATCACCACACAACTTTTATATTATCCCCATTATAGCAAAAGTATAATCAATTCGTATATTAAAGAAAATATGAACGTGTGAAAAGAGAAAGAAGTGTAGATTAGAAAACTCCAATCTACACTTCTTGAATTTATATTTTAAATCACATCATTTAATTGAATCTCTTAAAAATTAATTAAATCTCTTTCCCAATCTTTAATGCTAAATCAACGACACGGTTAGAATAACCCCACTCATTATCATACCATGCAAGCACTTTTACTTTATTATCATCCATCACCATTGTCGTTAACGTATCAATAACTGCTGAATTTGGATTTGTATTAAAATCTTTAGATACTAATGGCTCATCTGATGTTGCTAATATTCCTTTTAATTCATTTTTACTTGCTTCAATAAATGCATTATTCACTTCTTCAACCGTTACATCTTTCTTCAAGTCAACAACTAAATCTACTAGCGATACATTCGTCGTTGGTACACGCAATGCCATTCCGTGTAACTTACCTTCTAATTCAGGGATAACAAGTGATAATGCTTTCGCCGCTCCTGTAGATGTTGGAATAATACTTTCTGAACATGAACGTGCTCTACGTAAATCTTTATGCGGATTGTCGATATTTTTTTGATCATTCGTAAATGCATGTACCGTTGTCATTAAACCATTCTCTATACCAAATTTATCATTTAATACTTTTGCTACAGGCGCTAAACAGTTTGTCGTACAACTTGCATTACTAATTACATCATGTGTTTTAACGTCTAATTGATCATCATTGACACCCATAACAATCGTATGAACGCCACCTTTACCAGGCGCTGTAAGTAATACTTTCTTCGCACCCGCATCGATATGACCTTGTGCTTTCTCAGGATAATTAAATTTACCAGTTGCTTCAATAACTAAATCAATACCCATAGACTTCCAAGGTAAGTTTGCTGGTACACGATCGTTTGTGATTTTGATTGATTGGCCATTCACATTAATTGTATCCTCTGATTCAACAGACACTTCTCCATCAAACTTTCCATGCGTTGTGTCATATTTAATTAAGTGTACTAACGTCTCTACTGGATAACTCGCATTAATCGCTACAATATCTAATTCATTTCTCAATGCAGCAGCTCTTAACACCATTCTACCAATACGTCCTAAACCATTAATCGCAATCTTCGTCATAAAAATATCCCCCAATATCAATAATTTCTAATATATTATAACATAAATATTTTTATCTGAAAGCGTTTTCTAGTATTTTTTTAGATTCGTTTTAGAAATGATTTTGGATTGTTTCTTTTACTTGTTCTTCAAGCGCATCAATCGTTCCATGATTTTTTAATACAATACCTGCTAATGCTTTCTTATCTTCTATAGGTGCTTGAGACTTTACTTTAGATAAGGCCGCCTCATAAGAGATATCATCTCTTTGCTGTAATCGTTTAATCTGTTCTTGTTGATCAATATAAACAACAATGACTAGGTCAAAATGTTGTTCTAGTTTGTTTTCAAACAATAATGGAATATCTTGAATGACGTGTTGATTCGTCTTCAATAGATGCGTTGTCTGCCTATTCATCTCTTCTCGAATTAATGGATGAAGTATATGATTTAATTGTTGTCTCAATGAGGAGTCATTAAAAATCAATTCACCTAGTTTTTTTCTATTTAATGTCCCATCTTCATTTAAAATTGTTTTACCAAAATGATTAACAATTTTTCGTAAACCCTCTGAGCCTTTCTCTACCATTTGTCTACTCACAACATCAGCATCTACAACGGGTATTCCATGCTGTTCAAACAGTTTAGCGGCTGTTGATTTACCTGTAGCAATACCACCAGTCAATCCTATTAACATACTCATTCTCCTTACTTCTGACAATTTGTACAATAAAATGAATTTCGCTGATTAATACGACGTGACGTCACTTTTTTCTGACATATAGGACATAACTTTTTTTGATAAATTAAAAATTCATCTTGCATTGAACCGATTTCACCATCCATGTGGACATAACTATGAATCGATGAGCCTCCTCGTTCGATACTTTTAATAAATAGTTTTACGATTTCTTTATAAAGTTCACGCATTTTACGTTCAGTCAACACATGTACTTTTCGAAGTGGATGTATACGGCAAATGAACAATGCTTCATTTGCATAAATATTTCCACAACCGACAACATTTTCTGCATCCATTATAAACTGCTTGATTGAAATCGTTGATCGATTGAGTTTAAATTGCTTAAATCGATCAATAAAATACGCTTCCCCTTCAATGCCAAACGGCTCTGGTGCCATCTGTTGAAATGGTTTGAACTCATTGATATGATCTAGCACTCTTAACTCACCGAATCGTCTCGGGTCAATATAATGTAAGTACACTGTTTTCGTCTCATAATTTAATTCAAATGTTGTATGCGTATGAGGAATTGATGATACTCGATTTGTATTTATTTCAAAACGACCACTCATCCCTAAATGCGCAATAACTACTTTATCATTAATAGGGTTCGTCAGTTGCATCACAATATATTTTCCACGTCGCTCAATCGTATTAATTTTTTGTCCGATTAATGATTGTTCAAACTGTTGAAGATTTTCATGTTTAACGACTGCCATCTTCCCTTGACGATGACTCAATTTAATTCGATCTGATAATGAGATTGATTCAATCGTATACCCTTCGATCGTTTTCAAATCATCGACGACGAGTTGCACTTCTGGTAATTCTGGCATTTATTTAACTCCTTTATTTCGTGTCATACCATGATTCCCCGTATGAACCATCTACAAGCAGAGGGACATCTAAAGGATAGGCATTCTCCATGAGCTGCTTTACATCTTGATAAAACGCTTCAACATCGTCACGATGCACTTCGAATATAAGTTCATCATGTATTTGTAACAATAAGTACGCACTATATCTGTCTTCAAAATCTTGTGCATCATATTTAACCATTGCCATTTTAATAATGTCTGCAGCAGTTCCTTGTATCGGTGTGTTCATCGCAGTTCGCTCTGCAAAGCTACGCTGATGGAAATTTCGACTGTTAATTTCAGGAATATAACGGCGTCTATTTAATAATGTTTCCACATATCCATTGCGCTTCGCATCTAGAATCACTTGATCCATATACTTTTGTATATTTGGATATACTTTCAAATAATTATCGATGAATGTTTTTGCTTGCTTTCTAGGAATGTTTAAGTTTTCACTCAAACCATAATCACTAATACCGTATACGATTCCAAAGTTAACAGCCTTTGCTTGCCTTCTTAAATTACTATCCACTTCTGTATCATCCGCTAAATTAAATACTTTTCGTGCTGTTTCAGTGTGAATATCTCCTCCATTATTAAATGTTTCAATCAAATGTTCATCTTGTGTAATATGTGCCAGCACCCTTAATTCAATTTGTGAATAATCCAAGGCAACAAGAACATAATCGTCATTAAAAGGCTTAAATGCTTTTCGAATTAAGCGTCCTTCTTCTAATCGGATTGGTATGTTTTGTAGGTTAGGATCTAAACTAGATAACCGTCCAGTTTGTGCTAACGTTTGATTAAATCGAGTATGAATCTTACCATCTTCATATATTTCGTTTTGAAGACCTTCAACATATGTCGATTGAAGTTTAGATAATATTCGATAATTCAATATATGTTTAACAATGTCGTGCTTATCTTCTAATTTTGTCAATACATCAGCTGCTGTTGAATAGCCAGTCTTTGTTTTTTTGATCACTGGGAGTTCTAATTTCTCAAATAAGATTACGCCTAATTCTTTCACTGAATTAATATTAAATTCCTCGCCAGCTAAACTATATATTTCATCCTTAATATCATCAATTCTATGCTGTATTTCAGATTGCATTGAATGTAGCGTATTGACATCAACATGTATTCCACGGACTTCCATACTAGCTAGAACTTTCGATAAAGGAAGTTCTAACTCTTTTAATAACTCTAATTGTTGCTGTTCATTGAGTTTATCGACGACTGTCGGGATACATTCCATTAATGCATTTATTTTTTGCGAAATGTATTGATTTAATACGTCCTGATCAGGCACTGTACGAGATTTTCCTTTACCGTAAAACTCATCCTCACTCGGTATTGTGACTAACTGTAATTGATGTAGTAGCTGAGACATCCCTTCAACTTTAACAGAAGGGTCAAGTAAAAAACCACCGAGCATTGCATCCATCGTAATATTTTTCACCGTAACATCATGTTGTTCGAACATCACATAAACTTTTTTCGCATCATAAACATACTTTTCAATGGATTCATCTTTTAATAGTGAACATAATTCATCATGCTGACGAATATGCTCAAATTTTGTAATTACGACTTGTTCACCATCGCTTAATGCAATTGCAAGAGGTGACTTGTGAATATATCGATCTTCAATATGTTCTATATAAATATATAATGGAGAATCTTCTTTTAATTTATCAAAATTTAACGAATTGACATTTGTATTATACGAATCTTCATAACCTTTGTCTTCAGCTGCTGCAGTTAATGGACTCGTTGAAAACGTTTCATCCTTTAACAATGATTTAAATTCTAACGTTTTATACATTTCAACCAATGCTGAACGGTCGAAATCTTTATCCCATACCGCATCTTTAATCGATACATCAATCGGTGCATTTGTTTCAATTGTCGCAAGAGCTTTACTCATTAATGCATCTTCTTTGTACTCTATTAAATTATCTTTCATCTTACTCTGTTTTAATTCATCGATGTGTTCATACAAATTTTCAACAGATTCATATTCTTTAAGAAGCTTAATCGCTGTCTTTTCACCTATTTTTGGGACACCTGGGATGTTATCACTTTTATCTCCCATGAGTCCTTTCATATCAATAATTTGTTTAGGTGTTAGTTCATATTTCTCTTGCATGAAAGGAATCGTATATTCCTCAAAGTCTTGTCCTTTTTTATTCGTTGTATAAAATACAGTGACATGTTCAGACACGAGTTGAGTTAAATCACGATCGCCTGTCAAAATGATCGTCTCAATCCCTTGACGGTCTGCTTCAGACGATAAAGTCCCAATGATATCATCCGCTTCATAGTTCGGTAGTTCATACCATTTAATCTTATACGCATCTAACAAATTCCTCATTGGCACAAATTGTTCTTTTAATTCAGAAGGAGTCTTTGAACGACCGCCTTTATACGCTTCGTATGTACTATGTCTAAATGTCGTCTTACCCGCATCAAATGCAACCAGTATATGTGTCGGTTGCTGCTTTTCAATCAGTTTGTTTAAAACACGCGTAAATCCAAAAATAGCATTCGTATACATTCCTTTAGAATTTGTTAATAACGCTATCCCATGAAATGATCTAAATAAAAGACTGTTACCATCTACTAATAATAACTTATTCGACATGTTGTTGACCTCCTAATAATTTAACTGTAAACGTAGATCCTTCATTCGGCTTAGATACAAAAGTAATTTCTCCACCAAACACTTCCACAATGTGCTTAACAATCGCAAGGCCCAAACCAGTGCCTCCTGATTGTCTACTTCGTGCTTTATCAACTCGATAGAACCGTTCAAAAATACGACTTTGATCACTTTCTGGAATACCGATACCATGATCCTTTATATGAATATAAACATCACCCTCAGATGGTTCAACAGTAATATATATATCTTTATTTTTGTCCTGTGGATCAACCTCAGTATAATTGATTGCATTTGAAATAATATTGATAAATACTTGTTTCAATTTAGATGCTTCTGCAATCACAGTCATTGAAGATGGTGATGTGAGTTCGATATTAATATTTTTTTCTAATGCAGTCAGTGATAACATTTCAATGACTTGCTCTAACGTATCTACGACATCAACATGACTTAGATCAACATTGGATGATTGTTCAATTTTGGATAATTCTAATAGTTCTTCGACTAAACTTTGTATACGATGACTTTCCTTTTCTATAATTGTTAGAAAGTCTTGTAATAGCAATGGATCATCTTTGGCACCATCGAGTAATGTTTCTGTAAAACCTTTGATAGAAGTAATTGGTGTTTTAAGTTCATGACTGACATTCGCAACAAAATCTCGCCTCATTTGTTCAAGATGGATAAGTTGCGTAATGTCATGTTCAACGAGAACAACACCTTGGATTTTTTTCTTGTTTGGACTTAATACTGGTACCGCTGTGATTTCAAAATGTTTTGTATAAACGCCCATTTGAATCGGGACATTCCGGTAGACGGTCACTTCATTGTTCATTGCTTGCGTTACCATATTCATCACGAGTGTATTGTCAATAACATCTTGATATCTTTTCTTTATGATCGTTTGATCTTTATTAAATAAGTTCAAGTACGTATCGTTCGCAATGACAACTTCATCATATTTGTTAATCATCAAAATAGCTAATGGAATATTACTCAAAGTCGTCTCTAATCGATTACGTTGTATTTTTTGTTCATTATTTAATGTTTGAAGTGTTCTCGCAAGTTCATTAATTGTAGAGTATAGTTCATTTGTCTCAACAACATTGCTTTCAGCAACCCTCACTTTATAATTCCCTTCACTCAGCATCTTACTTGCAGAAGATACTTCTTTAATTGGTTTCACATACCTTCTATTTATATATCGAACGAAAATATATATAATCGGTAGCACAATGATTAAGATTAGACATAAATAAAGCCACATTTGTTTCATAAATTCAAAAGGAGTAGTGAACGGTTTATACAATGTAATAATCTGATCTTGTTCACCTTTATAAGCCATAAGTTGCATATTATCTTTTACACTAATGTAATAATGATAGTCATACGGTTTATCTTCAGCTCGTTTTTCATACTCCTTAATTGTATTTTGATGTTTTTTCATATTATCTTTAGATAACGATTCATATATGACTGTACTGCCACTCATGACTTGAACAGTCATGTTTAGATCACTATGTAATGTTTGAAGTTTTTCTTTTAGTTTTTCTTTATCATTTTTATTATGGATAATGATTTCGTTCGTTGCCATCATCTCAGACTTAAGCGTTTTTTTTGAACTTTTGATTAAAGCATCACTCATCGTATTACCAAGTACCAGTCCAAGTAAAATAAAACTTACAACAAGAATTGTTGTAAGTAGTATCAATAAGTTATTACGAAATGTGATCATCTCGGAATCTCCATTTTATATCCTAAACCACGAACTGTTTTGATGATTTGTGGTTTTTTAGGATTTTCTTCAATTTTCTCTCTCAAGTGTGAAATATGGACGTCGACAATTCTAGAATCTCCAGCAAATTCATAGTTCCATACTGAATTCAACATATTCTCTCTTGTAATGACACGACCTTGACGTTCAATTAAATAAAGTAATAACTCAAATTCTTTAGGTGTTAAATCTAATAAATGTCCTTCTCTATATACTTCAAAGAAATCCGGGTATATTTTCAAATTCGCTACTGTAATTTCTTTGGCATCATTGACTTCTTGATCTGAAGTCGAATTAAATGTAACACGTCTTAATATTGCTTTAACACGCGCTACAACTTCTCTAGGAGAGAATGGTTTCGTCATATAATCGTCGGCACCAAGTTCTAATCCTAATACTTTATCAAACTCATCATCTTTCGCCGTTAACATTAAAATTGGTACTTGATTACGTTGTTCACGAATTGTTCTACATACTTCTACTCCATCAATTTTCGGGAGCATAATATCTAACACAATGAGTGATGGATTCTCCTGTTTCACAACATTTAAAGCTTCTTCACCATCAAATGCTGTTACCACTTCGTAACCTGCTTGTATTAAATTATATTTAAGTAATGTTGAAATACTCTCTTCGTCATCGACAACTAAAATCTTATGATTCATCTATTGAACACCATCCTATAATTTCACTAGTAAGTCTATCATACCAAAATTTCTACTATTGAAAAACTATAATCATAAAGAATAAAAATAAAGCTCTAACAAAAACGTTAGAGCTTTCAAATTCGCATTTTAATATTACATATTTTTGATCAATTCATCTGCAAATTCAGAACATTTCACTTCAGTCGCACCGTCCATTAAACGGGCAAAGTCATATGTTACGACTTTAGACGCAATTGTTTTCTCAACAGCTTTCGTTACTAAATCTGCTGCTTCTTGCCATTTTAGATGTTCTAACATTAATACACCACTTAATAATACTGATGATGGGTTAACTTTGTCCATGCCTGCATATTTCGGCGCCGTGCCATGTGTCGCTTCAAAAATAGCATGACCCGTTTCATAGTTAATATTAGCGCCTGGTGCAATCCCAATACCACCCACTTGAGCAGCTAATGCATCAGAAATATAATCACCATTTAAATTCATCGTTGCAACAACATCAAACTCAGCAGGACGAGTTAGTATTTGTTGTAAGAAAATATCAGCGATTGAATCTTTAACGATTAGTTTGCCGGCTGCAACAGCATCATCTTGTGCTTTATTCGCTGCATCTTTTCCATCTTCTTCGACAATTCTATCGTACTCTTTCCAAGTAAATACTTTATCTCCAAACTCACGCTCAGCAAGCTCATAACCCCAAGCCTTAAATGAACCTTCAGTAAATTTCATAATGTTACCTTTGTGTACTAACGTTACATTTTTACGGTTGTTGTCAATTGCATATTGAATCGCTGCACGAACTAATCTTTCAGTTCCTTCTTTAGAAACTGGCTTAATTCCAATACCTGAAGTCTCAGGGAATCTAATATTCGTTTGACCCATTTCGTTTTGTAAGAAATCAATCACTTTCTTCACTTCAGGCGTTCCTTCTTTAAATTCAATGCCTGCATAAATATCTTCAGTATTTTCACGGAAAATAACCATATCTGTATCTTCTGGACGTTTAACAGGAGACGGTACACCTTCAAAATAACGAACGGGACGTAAACATGTAAATAAGTCTAATTCTTGACGTAATGCAACGTTTAATGAGCGAATACCTCCGCCAATTGGTGTTGTTAATGGACCTTTAATCGCAATTAAATATTCACGAATTGTATTTAATGTCTCTTCAGGTAACCATTCACCAGTTTTATCGAAAGCTTTTTGACCCGCATAAACTTCTTTCCATTCGATTTTCTTTTCTCCATTGTACGCTTTTTCAACTGCTGCATCTAAAACTTTACTTGCAGCTTTCCAGATATCTGGACCAATTCCATCACCTTCAATGAAAGGAATGATTGGATTATTTGAAACTTGTAATTCACCATTTTGTGTTGTAATTTTATCTGCCATAATATAGTCCTCCTAGAATTTTTTATAATTACTAATTTATAACGAGTAATCAATTTAATATACATAAATAAATTTGAAGATATTCATCTAAAAAATTTAATTTATCTTTCTTCTATCGGTGTATATTTACGATCTGTTTCACCAATATACTCAGCACGAGGTCTAATCAGTCTATTATCTGAATACTGTTCTAAAATATGTGCAATCCATCCTGACGTACGACTAATCGCAAATATCGGCGTGAACAAATCATGCTCAATACCCATCGTATCATATACTGTCGCACTAAAGAAATCGACATTCGGAAGTAATCCTTTTTCTTTTTCAACGATTTCAGCAATACGTAATGAAATTTCAAAGAATTCTTTTTTACCGTTTTCTTCAGTTAATTTACGACTCATTTCTTTTAAAAATTTAGCACGTGGGTCACCACTTTTGTATACACGATGTCCCATACCCATAATTTTTTCTTTGTTCTCTAATTTGTTATAAATGTATTCATCAACTTTATCTAATGAACCAATTTCAGTAATCATTTTGATTACTTGTTCATTTGCGCCACCGTGTAAAGGACCTTTTAATGCACCCGCAGCTGCAGTAACACCTGAGTACATATCACTTAAAGTTGCTACACAAACTCGTGCTGTAAATGTTGAAGCGTTTAATTCATGATCCGCATGCAATACTAATGCTTTATTAAATCCTTCAACTTGAACATCAGTTGGTTCCTCACCAAATAACATATATAAGAAGTTTTTAGCATATGAATATTCAGCTTTAGGCTTCAATACTTCTTTACCTTGACGCACGCGACTGAACGCCGCAACTAAAGAGGCAATTTTCGCTTGAATTCTGATTGCTTTCTTCATATTAACTTCATCAGACATATCTTCAGATTTCTCATCGAAATGAGCTAAGTAAGATAATGAAGTACGAAGTCCAGCCATAGGATGTATTTTATCCGTTGCATAATCTTCAAAATGACTATACATTCTTGGATTTAATGACATATGCTCTGTTAATTGTTGTTGTAAATCAGTCAACTCATCTTGATTTGGCAACCTGAAATTCCATAATAAGAAAATCACTTCTTCAAATAAAGCGTTTTCAGCCAAGTCATCAATTTTATATCCTGCGTATGTTAATTGATCACCTACTATAGAGCTAATTCTAGTTTCAGAAGCAATAACACCTTCTAAACCCTTTTTTTGTTCAGACATAATCAAAACTCCTTCGCAATTTAATCATCATGTCAAAATAATTGAAATATTTTAAATTTAACATGATGTATCAATTACTATTATATATAAAAATTAACCTTTTGTGAATGTATTTGTTTTACATACTTACCCTTAAAGATATAAATTTCAGTTTTTTCAGACATATTAATCTTTTAAACTGATTTCATGAATATTAAATCTTGTGCTTTTAATGTCTATTTTTGGTATAATATGTCCACATGATTTTAAAGAGCGGAGTGAGAATATGAGGAAGTTATTATTATTCTTTATCATGATATTCATCATAGAGATATTTACATTAATATATATTAGTGATGCCATAGGTTTTGTATATACATTTTTAGGGGTGATGTTAACGAGCTTAATTGGTGGCTATATCGTCAAACGGTATTCAAAATTAAATTGGCAACAAGTTAAGTCATCCTTGGAACGTGGTGTCACGCCTGAGTATTCTATATTTAAATCAATATTATTAATTATTGTCGGCGCACTTGTAGTGTTGCCAGGATTTATCGGAGATATTATTGGTATTATTCTATTAATACCTAAAGTTCAACATTACGTTATATCAACGATTAAAGGATATGTAATGCATAAAATGAGGCAAAAAGGGACAGTCATTATCAGGTCAAACCGATTTAGACCATAACGTTATGATTAAAACAATACACTTTTAATAACAGAAAAGCTCGAACGATTTATTTCGTTCGAGCTTTTCTATATTAATTATTACAATACATTCGCGTGTCCTTCAAAGACTGTTCCTTGCTCTGCGTCAATCGTAATCAATTGACCATCTTCAATAAGATTCATGATATCATTTGCACCGACAATTGTTGGTTTCGATAAGTTTAATCCGACAATCGCGGCATGACTTGTCAATCCACCTTCTTCAACGACTATTCCTTTACATTGTTCAAGGTAAGGCACCATGTCTTTATGCGTGCTTTGTGCAACAATAATTTTATCAGATAAATTTTGATTTTCTAACGATGCTACATCTTTTACTTTGATTGCATGTCCTACCGTTGAAGCTCGTCCAATCCCTTGAGCTTTAATCAGTGTCTCACCAACAAGATGTACTTTCATCAAGTTCGTCGTTCCTGCTTGTCCTGTCGGTACACCTGCAGTGATAATGATTAAATCACCTGTCTTCACGAGTCCTGTTTCTTGTGCTGCGATTACAGATTTTCTCAATAATTCATCGGTATCGTTTTTACCTTTTTTAACAACTGGTACAACACCCCATACTAATGCAAGCTGTCTAGCGATATGATCATACGGTGTGACTGCAACAATATGTGCATGCGGACGATACTTAGATATAATTCTAGGTGTATGGCCTCTCTCTGTTGCTGCAACAATCGTTGTACAATTTAAGTTTAACGCAGTATGTGCAACAGATACACCTATTGCTGTCACTAAGTTTGTTTGTAAATCTTTTGTTCTTTCACTTAATAGTTTTTTGTAATCTTGTGCTTCTTCTGCTTGATAAGCAATATTATGCATCGTTTGAACTGATTCTACTGGATAATCCCCGGCGGCTGTTTCACCACTCAGCATGACTGCATCTGTGCCATCATAAATCGCGTTAGCAACATCGCTTGCTTCTGCTCTCGTACATCTAGGGTTACGTTGCATTGAATCAAGCATTTGAGTCGCCGTGATGACAGGTTTCCCTAAAATATTACACTTTCTAACTAAGTCTTTTTGGACCATCGGTACTTTTTCAGGTGGAATTTCCACACCCATGTCACCACGAGCGATCATTAATCCATCAGATACTTCTAAAATTGAATCAATATTCAAGATTCCTTCTTCATTTTCGATTTTAGGGATTATTTGAATGTGTGTAGCGTCTGTTTCTTCAAGCAATTCTCTAATCTCAAGTACATCACTGGGTCTTCTAATAAAACTTGCTGCAATAAAGTCAACACCTTGTTCGATACCAAAGCGGATGTCACTTGCATCTTTTTCAGTAATCCCCGGTAAATTAACTGATACTCCTGGAACATTTACACCTTTTTTATTTTTCAACGTTCCATTATTATTGACGACTGTATGAATCAATTGGTGATCTTGATCAACAGATTCTACAGTCAAACCAATTAACCCATCATCCAATAGTATTTTAGAACCTTCCGATACGTCATGAATTAAATCTGCATAAGTCACTGAAATTTTATCAGTATCCCCTAAAACTTCTTTCATTGATACTGCAAGTTTAGAACCTTTCGTTAATTCAATCGCATCATCTTTCATATTATGTGTTCTTATTTCAGGTCCTTTTGTATCAAGTAAAATACCAACTGTTTTATTTAATGATTTTGATACTTCTCTAATATTTTCAATTCTTGCTTGATGCTCTTCATAATCACCATGTGAAAAATTAAGTCGAGCAATATTCATACCAGCTTCCATTAAAGCGTGTAATTTTTCCTTTGATTCTGATGCTGGCCCAATCGTACACACTATTTTCGTTTTACGCATATTTTTCCCTCCAAAATTTTATTAAAATAAATATATTAATACACTTTGATTAAATCGATAATTCTTCAGATAATTGATATAACTTGTGATCAATTTGGTGAGCTTCTTTAAATACCTCGTCGAACGTTGTTTTAGATAAGTGATTTGATTTAATTCCGACTGCGTACCCTGATTCATTATTCATCAACAACTCAACAGCATATGCTCCAAGTCTTGACGCAAGAACTCGATCAACACCTGTTGGTGCACCACCACGTTGCATATGCCCAAGAACTGATTCTCGCGTATCGACATTGATATATTTCTTTAATTCTTGGCTACACTCATTGGCACTCATGACACCTTCTGCAACGATAATAACCGAATGCTTTTTCCCACGTTCGATTCCTTTTTGGATACGCTCAGCAATGTGTTCTATTTGAACTTTCTCTTCAGGGATTAGAATCGTTTCTGCACCACCTGCAAGTCCAGCCCAAAGTGCTAAATCTCCAGCATCTCTTCCCATTACTTCAATAATAAATGTTCTCTCATGGCTCGATGCAGTATCTCTAATCTTATCGACCGTATCAATAATCGTGTTCAATGCCGTATCAAAGCCAATCGTAAAGTCGGTACCATTAATATCATTATCGATTGTTCCCGGTACAGCAATCGTTTTAATTCCTTCTTCATTTAATCGTTGTGCGCCACGATAACTACCATCTCCACCGATTACGACCAATGCTTCAATTCCTCTTTTGTATAGGTTTTCGATCGCTTGCTTTCGGACTTCTTTATCTTTAAATTCAGGACACCTAGCAGATCTTAAAAATGTTCCTCCACGCTGGATTGTATCACCAACACTACCAAGCTCTAGTTTCTCTATTTTATCTTGCAATAATCCCTGGTATCCGTTATATACACCATAGACTTCAATCCCATGATAAATTGCTTTTCTAGTGACTGCACGAACCGCGGCATTCATACCTGGGGAATCTCCTCCACTTGTTAATACTGCAATCTTTTTCATCATATCACTCTTTCATATTTTCAATAACATTAAATTTTCATTACACTTTAAAATTATCACAAAAATAAGTACCATTCCACTAATAGAGAATGGTACTTTGCAATGTATGCGCTTAAATTTAAAATTATTCTGTAAATTCACCAATTTGTCTAAATTTATAATACCGATCTGATTTAATCTCTTCAGCAGATCGCCCCTCATAACGTTTCATAAATTGAACAATTACTTCTTTAATTGATTGAGCTGTTGCTTCAATATCACAATGTGCACCACCTTGTGGTTCTTCTATGATGCCATCGATGACATTCAAAGATTTAACATCTTGCGCTGTAATCGCCATTTTTTCAGCTGCTAAGTTTGCTTTTTTGGCATCCTTCCATAGCAGTGCCGCAGCACCTTCAGGTGAAATCACTGAATATGTAGAATTCTCTAACATATAGACTTCATTGCTTACAGCGATACCTAAAGCGCCTCCACTACCGCCTTCACCGATTACAATCGTTATGATTGGGACATTAAGACCAGCCATCTCTACTAAATTTGTTGCAATTGCTTCGCTTTGACCCCGTTCTTCAGCAGCTTTACCTGGGAATGCTCCTTTAGTATCAACGAATGTAATGATTGGTCTATTGAATTTATTCGCTTGCTTCATTAAGCGTAACGCTTTACGATATCCTTCTGGATGTGCCATGCCAAAATTATGATGTAAGTTATCTTTCGTGTTTTTTCCACGAAGCTGTCCAATCACCGTGACAGCTTGATTGTTTATTTTTGCAATACCGCCGTACATTGCATAATCTGCACCGAATCGTCTGTCTCCCTCTAGGGCAATAAAGTGTTCAAAAATTTGCGGAATATAGTCTTTAATCGTTGGCCGCTCTAGAACTCTAGCAAGCTGTACACGATGCCATGGTTGTAAGTTCGAGTAAATCTCTTTCGCTTTCATTTCATACATATATTGAAGTTTTGCAATTTCTTTTGAATGATCAATTAGTTCGCTTTGTCTGTCTTCCTCTTGTAATCTTTTAATCTCATCCGTCATTTTTTTCAACGGTTGTTCAAACTCTAACATCTCATCTCACCACCTTGATCATTCGTTGTATGCAATTCTAAAATTTGACCCAACGTTTTCTTCATATCTTTACGATGCACCACCATATCGAGCATCCCGTGTTCTAATAGAAACTCAGCCGTTTGGAAATCATCAGGTAGATCTTCACCTATCGTTTGTTCAATAATTCTTCGGCCTGCAAATCCAATTAACGCACCTGGTTCAGAAATATTTATATCTCCTACTGAGGCGAAAGAAGCAGATACACCCCCTGTTGTTGGATGTGTTAAATATGCGATATATAACAAGCCTGCTTCATCATGTTTTTTTAAAGCAACACTCGTCTTAGCCATTTGCATTAACGATAAAATTCCTTCTTGCATACGTGCGCCACCACTAGCTGTAAACAATATAAAAGGAAGTTGGTTAGCTGTTGCATGCTCAATAATTCGAGTAATTTTTTCACCGACAGCACTGCCCATACTTCCCATTATGAAGTGCGCATCCATCACACCAATGGCCGTTTTTGATCCATTTATTTCCCCAACACCTGTAATGCATGCCTCTTTTAAATTCGTCTTTTTTTGATCTTTATTTATTTTTTCTTCATATTTTGGGAAGTTCAAAGGATTGACCGAAGTAATATGTTCAAATAATTCTTCGAATGTCCCTTTATCAATAACACTTTCAATTCTATCATGTGCGGTCATCATCATATGATAGTCGCAATTATAACAAACGTGATTATTCTTAATAACCTCTTTTGAATACATAATTTTTTTACATGAATCACATTTAATCATAATCCCTTCTGGCACATCTATCTCTTTTTTTTGTTCTATTGAGACATATTTTCTCTTTTTATTTCTTTTAAATAATTGTTTAATCATCACCATGCTCATTTTCCCCTTTATCAAACGTCTCTATATACTGATCGAGCAATGAATATATTCGAATCATAAGATCGTTATCATAGTTGAACAATGTTTCTTTCGCTACGTCCAAATCTCCTTCTTTAATGTTCATCTCTTGAGCGATATAACGTCTAAACACTTCTTGAATTTCTAATATATTGGTCCGTTGTTCATCACTATGAATAAGAAATTGTGCAATAATTTCAAACAACTGATGATCTTCTATGTGACATAAATATGTCCCTTCACCGCGTCGAACTTCAATAACTCCTATAAGTTCTAACGCTCTCAACGCTTCTCGAATACTACTTCGACCGACATTTAATGTCGTTGCTAAATATCTTTCAGATGGTAGTTTGTCTCCTGCATTGAGAGATTCATCATGTATTAATTGTTGCAATGATTTAATGATGTACATAAAACCGCGTTGTTCTTCTGTTTGCACACTATTCACTACCTCTCCACTGGTCTGACCACTATGAATAATATATCATACCTTTAATCTTCGATAAAGTTTTACTGTGATGTAGGTAATGACTTAATATCTTGAACGACTATTTGTTCACGTCCATTGCGCTCTTGCTTTTTACCATAAATAATCATAATTTGTTCATCCAAATATTGTTTTATGTTGAAATATTGATCTGGAAAAACCACACCATCAATCGTCGTTACACCGTCATATAACTCAAGAAAGGCCATTTCACGGTTGTGCTTTGTTGTGATGACTTTGCACTGCTCGACATAAACAATGAATTCACTTACTGTGTTTATTTCTACCTCGGTAATCAACGGAATGCCTCTTTCTCTCCTGAAATCGTCATAGAGTTCTACAGGATGACTCGATACATAAATGCCTAATACTTCAATTTCCTTATTCAATTTTGTTGCATCATCCATATTCGAGCCTTTAATATAATCTTTTTTGGGTGTAAATACTTGATTAAAATAGGAGTTTTCATTGACTTCAGAGCCAATACTCATCGCATGATCTAATGACCTTAATAAAGTTGCTCGATCGACACCAAATTCATCCATTGCACCTGCATAAATTAATGATTCATATACACTTCTTGATATTTTAGATGCTTTCAATCGACTTGTAAAATCAAATAAATCACGATATGTACCACCTTGTTGACATTCTTTAATGATATCCTTCGCTACATTAGGTCCGACATGCTTAATGACTTTAAGTGGCATACGAATACCATCTTTTACAGTTGAATAATAATATGTGGAATAACTCACAGATGGTCCATAAATTTTTAATCCTAATGATTTTGCTTCTTGTAGCAAAATCATCGTTTTATTTGTGTCGTTTGTGGCTAAATTTAACGCTTCTGTATAAAAAGCATGTGGATGATGAACTTTCAAATAAGCAAGTTGATAAATTATTTTACTATATGCGACAGAATGACTTTTGTTAAAGCCATAGTTTGCGAACTTTTCAATCAAATGATATATTTCGATTGCCAATGATTCATCATAACCATTGGCTACAGCCTGTCGAACGAACGTCTTTTGATAACTTTGAAGTAAGGTTTTATTCTTCTTACTCATTGCTCGTCTTAATAAGTCCGCTTCAGCATAATTGAATGCTGCGATTTTATTAGCAATTTGCATAATTTGTTCTTGATAAACAATAATGCCTTGAGTCTCCTCCAGGATTAGCTTTAGATCATTATGCAGATATTCAACTTTTGAAGCATGATGTAATCGCTCCGAGAACGTAGTAATTTGTTCCATCGGTCCTGGCCTAAACAATGCAATGACAGCTACGACATCACTAAATTGCTTTGGCTTAACCTGTTTTAATGCCGCTCTCATCCCGTCTGATTCAAGTTGGAATACCCCCATCGTTTTTGCATCCGCAATGAGTTCATACACTTTTGAATCTTCCATATTCATTTGATTTAATTTAAATGAATGATCATATTGATTCACTTTATCAACTATACGATGGAGCATCGTCAAATTTTTTAGCCCCAGTATATCAATTTTTAGCAGTCCTGCTTGCTCTACTTCATTCATATCCCATCCGGTTGTTAACGCATCATTTTGTATTAGTAGTGGTGTGAATTTAATAATTTTTTCACCTGTGACAACGACACCGGCCGCATGAGTCCCAGTATTTTTGGGAATCCCTTCTAGTGATTGTGCGATCGTAAACCATTGATGTATCAATTCATGCTCATTCATCCACTGAACAAATGATTCCTTCTGTAACAAATCACTGACTTTATTCACTTCGTCCTTATTGATCCATTTTACAATCATATCGACATCTTGTTTAGATAGCTTTAGAATTCTAGCGATTTCTCTCGATATCCCTTTTAACGTTAAATGGGTATACGTGACAATGTTCGCAACGTGTTGTTCTCCATATCGCTCAACGATATAATTTACCACTTTTTGTCGATAACGATCTTCAAAGTCGATATCAATATCAGGCATTGTGACACGTTCTTTGTTTAAAAAACGCTCGAATAACAACTGATGTTCCAGTGGATCAACTTGAGTAATTCCAAGGGTGTAACATACTAATGAACCTGCACTGGAACCACGACCAGGTCCAACATAAATATGATTCTTCCTACAATGTGCGATAATATCATGAACAATTAAGAAATAATCACTAAAGCCCATCTCACGAATGACTTCTAGCTCATATTGTAACCGTTGTTCATAGTCTTCATTCCAAAATGGCATTTTATTAATATAATGTTTTAGTAAAACATTTAATGCTTCATCACTTGTCTCATAAGGGTGGAATTTGAAGCTAGGCAAGTGTTTCTCATCGAACGATAAATCTACTTTACATAACTGTTCAATTTTCTCTGTCATATTAATCAATTGTCCATGATCCACATCGTGAGCTTGAATTATTTTATGCATATGATGCAAAGAAGTATGTGGATACTTTACGACTACATCGTGATAGCTCATATGTTCATCCATTGCTGCTAATGCTTTTAGTGCATTTTGATCAGCATCATCTAAATACCTACAAGTTTCCACATAGATTTTCTCAAATGCATCTGTTTTTGAAAGTTGATCTATATAAATATAATCACTATCGATTTGTTGTAACATTTCACTACAAGATTCTGTCGCAAGACGAGCGACAATAACAATTTCATCTGCAATTTTTTGAAGCCATTCAATTGGGACAACTTGTAATTGTTCAGTATTCACACGACTTGTTAAGTACATCAAATAACGAAAACCTTTATTAGACTTAGCATAGAGTTGACATTCAAAATCATCGATGCCATCTGAAATCCAAATCGTGATGCCGTAAATTGGTTTTATATCATGATCTATACAACGATTTCTCAGTTTCAACGCGTAATGAAATGAGTATTCATCCGCAATGGCAACACTTGTATATCCGTTCTCTTTCGCATATTCTACAATTTCATCAATCGATAATGTTGATTTCAATAATTCAAAGTGGCTTCTAACATCTAATATGAACATGTCATGACTCCTTTCAGCAATCTATTAAAAATGAGACATGGTAATAAACACCTAACTTTAAAACATTTACTCTTAAGAATGCTCCTCTAAAGCATCATTGAGTTGATTTAATACGTGATTTACCTCTTCAAAATTATATATAGTCGCACCACTTGCTTGAGGATGACCTCCGCCATTAAACGCTTCAGCTACAGTGTTAATGACTACATCTTTCGAACGAATATTCACACGAATGATGCCTTCATCACGCAATTCAGTAAAGAGCACCCAAATTTTAACACCTTCAATACCACTCATAATATTCACGTATTGACTTGATTCTTTAGGATCAAACTGATGTGACTTCATCTGTTCCTCTGTTAATTGAACATAGGCAATATGATTGCGATACAATTTAATGTTTTCAATAAAGAAACTTTGTAACTTCAATTGTCCAAATGGTTTTTCATACATCTCATTTAATAATTGTTGATGATCCAGTCCTGATTCTAACAACTTTCCTGCAAAATTTAATGTCTGTGATGTCGTATTATTATACATAAATCGCCCCGTATCACCGACCATACCAATATATAAATACTTCGCTAATGTTTTTGAGTAATCGAAATGATTAAAATCCCAATAATCGAATAAAGTCATTAAAACTTCACATGTACTAGAACATTTTGTATCTACATAATTTAATTCACCATATTGTTCGACAATTGGATGATGGTCAATCTTAATCGACTCCCCAATTAGCTCTTTATTGGGGTGGTCAATTCGGTCATAATTTGAAGTATCTAAAATAATATGAAGACTTTCTTTCAAAGTAGCTTCATCGACCGAATCCATCTTTCCGATAAATGATAATGAATCTACATCCTCTCCGACTGTAAAAACTTTTTTGCTAGGAAATTGGTTCAATATCATTGTCTTTAATCCAAGTTGAGAACCAACTGCATCTGGATCAGGCCTGACATGTCTAGCAATCACAATCGAATCATTTTTAACAATTTTATTAAGTATTTCATTCTTCAATCCATTCATAAATTATACCGTCCTCATTCTATTATTAATTTTATGTTATATTATGTTATAATATTTTTTATTATTTGTATTAATTCTATATATAAAAAATAGTGATTAGAAATATATACTATATTATTATCATTAAATTGTTAATAAATAAATCCAATATCAATTAACTTGAATTAGTGCAATATATTTAAGTTTATTCATATTAATTATATTAGATATGATTTATAGGTTACATCTATTATCTACTATTTAATCATAATGTATTTTATGATCTATATAAATTTTTAAATGTTTTTTGGAGGCTTATAACTATGGAAGTAACACCAGTATTTGCAGCATTTATAATCACACTGATGTTTATTGCGTTATTTTTTACTATTTTGTACAAAGTTAAACAAGTCAGAACAAGACGTGATGTATTAAAAGCCTATTATCGTAGTATTTATCATATGTGTTTAGGGGCTTTAATGATTACCTTTGCGATCGTTCAGCTCTCTTTATTTAAAGGCATTGCCGTATACATTATTTGCGCTATATTGATTATATATGGAGCATTTATCGTATATCAATTTAATATACGTAGAAAGTATTTCAAAAATAATCTTCCAATTGAGGAAGAAGCATATCGTAAAATGGAAACAAAAAAGTATAAAAAGAAATAAGTAATTAAAAAGAGAATTAAAAAATTTAAAATTAAAATTAAAAAGACAAAAATAAAAATAAAAACAAAACAAGTAAATATCCCTATAATATTGGATAATTCTATCGAATATTATAGGGATATTTTAAATTTAAAATATACTCATGACGATATACTTTATTCTTTATAATTACGATTTAAATATCACATATACGAATTTATTGATATTAATAATCGTTAGCCACTCTTACTTAAAACTAACTTGTTCACCCGGTTTCAATATTTGAACTTCAACCTCTTCACTAGTGACAAGTTTACTAAATTCACCAATATCAACTTTAATTGGTGGAAACGTATCGAAATGAATTGGTATAACACGCTTTGGCTTAATCCATTCATTGACCGCATATGCTGCATCTTCAATTCCCATCGTAAAGTGATCACCGACGGGAACAAATGCTGTTGTCACTTGATGATATTCACTAATAAATTTTATATCACTAAATAGCGAAGTATCTCCCAAATGATAAATTACTTCATCTTCAACTATTAATATTAACCCAGTCGGCATTCCAGTGTAATGAATTACACCTTCGTCGTCAGTATAACTTGAACTATGGAATGCTTGTACAAATTTAACACGTCCAAAGTCAAATGCTTTCTCTCCTCCAATATTCATTCCGATAGTATTTTCTACTCCGACTGACTCTAAGTATTGCGCTAGCTCAACTGGCGCGACAACCGTTGCTTTATTATTTTTAGCAATTAAAGCCGTATCACCAACGTGATCGTTATGACCATGCGTCAATATAATAATATCTACTTCCAATTCATCTGCCTTTAAATCTGTCAATTCATTACCATTAATAAATGGATCAATAATGACTTTTTGATCATTATGTTCTATATAGACAATAGAATGACCATGATATGAAACTTTCATTTTTTATTCCTCCTCAAGTTATGGTATTGTGATATTAATGATTTTTATTGATACATATTTAATTATATATTTTATATACCCAAACTTAAAATAATTAAAAGCGAGGCGTTACAAATGACTATGAAAGATATATTTAAAAAATATTTAACCGACGAAACTCCATTAATGTGGATTCAAGATCCTATTAACATATATTATATGACAGGATATCTTGCTAATCCTCATGAACGTCTATTTGCATATGTGTTATCAAATGACGGTCAGGAATACTTAGTTGCACCAAACATGGAGCATATAGATATATCAAATTCACCATTTAATGGCGAACATATCGGCTACAATGATACAGATAATCCATATAAGTTATTACCTTTCGAACTTCCACAATCGATTTATGTCGATAAAGGATATACTACTATGGCACGTATGGAAGAATTAGAAGCTCATGGTGTAACTTCGTTCAAAGCATTAGATCAACTACTAATCGAAAATCGTCAAATTAAAAGAGACGATGAGCTTATGATTATGCGTGAGTCTGCTCAAATTGCTGACGAAGCTATTCAAATTGGTGTCGATTCACTTAAGGTCGGGATATCTGAAGTAGAGGTCATCTCAATCATTGAAAAAGCAATGAAGCAAAAAGGAATTAAACGTATGAGCTTTGATACGATGGTATTATTTGGAGATCATGCAGCAAGCCCACACGGCGAACCGAATGATAGAACATTGCAAGAGAATGAACTTGTATTATTTGACCTTGGTGTTATACATAAAGGTTACGCATCAGATATTACGCGTACAGTTCAATTCGGTAACGTGACTAATCATGCTAAAAAGATTTACAACATTGTGTTGGAAGCACAACAAAAAGCAATTGAAAAAATTAAACCAGGTGTTAAGCTTAGTGAACTAGATCAAACCGCTAGACAACACATCACAGACGCAGGATACGGGAAATACTTTCCACATCGACTTGGTCATGGCATTGGACTAGATGTTCATGAAGCCCCATTTGTCACTGAACATAACAACGACACACTACAAGAAGGTATGGTCATTACGATTGAACCTGGGATTTATATCCCTAATGATGTTGGCGTAAGAATCGAAGATGATATACAGGTCACACAAGACGGCTATGAGTATCTAACAAAATATCCAAAAGAAAAGTTCTAATCTTAATCTTTAAAATAATAATTTAACGAAAGCAGTAATGCAGGGACTAAATCCTGTATTACTGCTTTTATTTAATATTACATGAATCAATTTCATAATTCTCAGCCCTTGTGCCGCAAGGGGTACAAAATATAAAAAAGGGAGCACCTCCCCAAATCCTGTATAATGGTCATTGTCTAAAGAACCATAAAAAGACTGAAGGAGTGCTCCTTATGACCATTATACGACAAGAAAGCTTTTTTAGCATTCAAGAATTATATGACATGGCAGCCGCCCTGATCATCATTCCCCTCGTTGCAGATGCGCCACTGCTGTGGATTGGTTCCATTGTGGCGTTCATTCTTGGACTGAAAAAAATTGAACCTGCAAAGGATGATTATCATGAAAACTAGGTTAAGGGAACTCCGTGCAAGAGAGCGGCTCAACCAGACAGAGCTCGCAAAACTTGCGAAAGTTTCCAGACAGACGATCAGCCTGATCGAACGTGAGGATTATATCCCATCTTTACTGATAGCAAAACGCTTAGCGAAAATTTTCGACGAACCGATTGAAGAGATTTTTATTTTCGAAGAGGAGGAGCTATAAAATGAAACGGATATTAAGATTACTGATGTATTTATTCCTCGGGGCGATTGCGGGGTTGATGCTCAGCATCATAGCTACAGGAACAAGCGATATCAATATGGACAGCATCTACTACTGGATCGGTATGATTTTGTTAACTGTTTCAATCGTACTGGCAGTTGTCAGCATATATTTATACAGACAGCTCAAAACAGTTTCGGGTGACTATACGAAATACATGGACATGGATGCCTACGACATTTACCGCTACAACAAGTACAATGATTTACAAGTCGTCAATACGATGGCGATGATGATGTCGGTAATGTCCCTTGCCATATTTATGATCATTGAATATCATTTTATGTTAATTCTTATTTCAGGTGTCACATATCTGGTTGTGCTGTACTTGACAATTACACAGGCAAGCCTTATAGAACAATTATATCCGGATAGAGATTTACCTAAAGTGGGAGATAAGAAATATGCTGAAAAATTGCTTGCATCAAGTGACGAAGGCGAACGCCACATCATGCTGAACGGATTATATAAAACCCATAATTTCGTTCAGGTGGGATTATTTATGGGGATAGTGATTTTAATCTTCTACTCGATAATTACCGGCGAATCACAAATATTCTCCATAATTTTAATCGGCGTCATACTGATATTATCCCAGTTGAAATATTCATTGGAAATTCGTGAGAAATAATATAATGCTGCTCATTCGGCTTTAAATTCCAAGCTGAGTGAGCAGTTTTTGTTGTGGACTGCTTACTTAAGATGATTTTCTGTGCCAGGTGAGCAGATTTTGTTCCTGCCTGCTCACTTGGGATGATATTGTGAGTCAGGTGAGCAGATTGCGTTTAGATAGGATGATTTTTCATGTTAATTAAACGGAGAATGACTGTAGGCGTTTAGATGGCAGAGATTATGATGCTGACTAAACGTTTGAAGTCTCCTGGCGTTTAGATGGCAGAGATTATGATGCTAACTGAACGTTTGAAGTCTCCTGGTGTTTAGATGGGTTGGATTTTTATTCTATCTAAACGTTTCGACCATGTTTCCGTTTAGATGCAGCAGTTTTTCATCTTATCTAAACGGCAAACATCCAAATAACAAAAAACAGGAGCCCTCATCCCCCATCAAAGGGAACCCGGCTCCTGCTCCAAAATAAATTCTATATTGTAAAGACGATTTTACCCATCATGTCCGCTTTGTCGAGTCTGTCGAATGCCGCTTCGAATTTATCGAGTGGATAGCTTTCATCCATGACCGGCTTGATATTATGCTTCTCGATAAATTTGAGCATTTCCTCAAGCTCTTCTGTACTCGCCATCGTTGATCCTAACAGGTTGTACTGGCCGTAGAAGAATTTTCGCAGATTGAAGTCAACCGTGTCTCCAGCAGATGCGCCGAATGCAACGAGTGTGCCGCCGCGTTTCAGCTGGTCGACGGACTTGTTAAATGTTGCTGCACCGACACTCTCGATAACAACATCGACCTTCTCACCGTCCAGTCCTTCTTCCACTCCGTCCCAGTCAGATTCGCTGTGCATTACTTTATCTGCACCGAGCTCATGTAAAGTATCCATTTTTGAATCATCTCGCGAAGTTACAAACACTTCAGCGCCCGCAGCTTTCGCAAACTGCAGCAGGAATGTACCTGCGCCGCCGGTCGCGCCGGGGATCAATACGGTCATGCCTTCCTTCACTTTCGCTCTTGTAAATAAAGCGCGGTAGGCTGTCATCGCTGACAATGCCAGCACACCCGCTTCTTGCCAGTTCAAATGTCCCGGTTTCGGCAGAACATTTTCTCCCGGCAGTACAATATATTCAGAAAAAGTACCATTGAACGGGAATCCGACAATTTCAAAGCCTTCCGGCGGTGCCACGTCATTTTCTTTCCAGCCGAGCGCCGGGTTGATGATGACTTCGTCGCCCACTTTGACATTGTCCACACCGCTGCCGACTTCTTCAACAACGCCCGCACCGTCTGAGCCGAGCACGAGTGATGAGTCATTTTCATTGTGACGGCCCGGGATGAATAAATCCCTGTGATTCAGACCTGCCGTCTTCAACTTCACTTTTACATCTGTATCTTTTAATTCGTCAATTTCAACCTCGCCATATTTCACGCCTTTTAAACTCTGTTCACCCTGATGATATACTGCTTTCATGAAATAAACCTCCCAGAAATTAATTACTTTACAGGTTGTACTTTATAACCGTCATCTTCCTCAATCATTTGCCAGTTTGATGACAATGCATTACCCAGATCTAACGCATGACTGTCATCCAGCTTCAGACCGGATAATGTAAATTCATCCACCTGATAGTCTTCTTCGGCAATTTTACCGAATTTCAGTTTGATCAAGTTTTTCAGTCCGTTGAAAGTTAAAAACTTAACTTTGTATCCGTCTTCAAGCAACGTCTGAAGCCCGACGGACTCATCCATATCGATCAGCAGACTGAAATCCAGGTTTTCTTTCACTTTTTTAAATTCTTCAATGTCTTTCTCTTTCACTTTCGATAGAATTTCATCGTTACTGTAACCGTAACTTCTTAAATTCTCTATCGCATATGCATCCATTAACGTAATCGAATTCATCTTGCGCCTCCTAATGACATGTTGACCCCATTATAACTGATTTAAGGTTTTATTCCCCGGTAGAAAACTTGCCAGACATTTTCACTGCTTTTCCGGATATATTCAAGGTCGTATAACCCCCTCATCGAGTCGATGCCGTCTATGATCAGGAAGTATGTTTCATAGATCTGCAGGCTGGATAGCGAAGAGTCTATCTCCCCTTCCGCCTTCCCGTCATTTACCACATCGTTAAAAATTTCAAACTGCTTCTTTTCCGATTCCCTGTACTTGCCTAAAGTGTATTCTTCCAGTCCGGCCGGCTGATGTTTTACGAAACGGTAATAAAAGTCATTGTCCGCGTCATCTTCCCCCGCCCCTGGCAGATGTGCGACGTAAAGTGCAGAGAGCTTCTCGACGGCGGACTGGTTTTTATTGTTTAAAATCTCTTTGACAAATGACAGGTACTCATCAAACTCTGCGTCCAGCACGTCTTTGAAGATGGCTGCCTTGCTGGAGTAGTGGGAGTACAGGGACGGCTTCTTGATGCCGACTTCTTCTGCAATCATGGACATCGTCGTCGCTTCATATCCGTACGCTGCAAACTGTAATTTACTCACATTTAATATTTTCTCTTTCGTACTCAATACGTTCTCTCCTTACGTCTCCAGTTTTCTGAATTCTTTTGCTTTGATCAGGACGGTCAAAGTGATGATCAGTCCGATAATTCCGAAGCCGAGCAGTACAAGCTGAATGGAAATGCCGATGGATGTCAGTATGCCGACAATGGCATAGGCGATCGGATCGAAGCCGTTCATAGCTAAAAATATCAGGCTCATGACCCGGCCCATCATTCTGTTTTCTGTTATCTCCTGTGTTGCGGTGAAGAACGGGATGAAGACGAACGACATCGCGAGTCCGATGAAGAACAGCAGTACCGGGAGCACTGACAGACTTTCTACAAAGCTGAAGACGATATAGATGATCAGCGTAACAAGCAGTCCGTATATCGCCACTGCCCCTTTTCTTTTAATGTAATAGCTGCCGAGCACGACTGTTCCAATCAGCATGCCGAGACTCAGACTCATTTCCATGATACTTAAATTGATCGGCGTCCCACCGTACAGGTCCGTTAAAAACGGTACCGCAATGTGCAGTGTGCCGAAGACGAAAAAGTTCAGTGTCACGAGCACGATGATGCCGATGATCAGAAAGTTGGATTTCCTGACGTAGTTGAAGCCTTCTGTGAAATTCTGCAGCGGCGTCTGTTTGACCGTATTTTCAACCGGCCCTTCCTTGATGAGCGGCGGGAAAACGAAGACCGCAGACAGGATGACCAGTATGAAGCCGACCATAAAACTCATCGTCACGGAACCGAATTCCATGATCACGCCTGCAAGCATGGGTCCGAGTAGAAATGAAATCTGATCCACGCCCTGGAAATAGGCATTCGCCTTCTGCAGCTGTCTTCGTTCGACAATTTTCGGAATCATCGATGTACTCGCCGGTCCGAAAAATGCATCGAGCATACCGAACAGCCCTGCGAGTACCAGGAACCAGCCGAGCGTCATGATATCGGTGAATATGAATATCGTAATGAGCGCAAGCAGCACTGCCTGGGTAATGTTCGTACCGAACATGATCGTCGATTTTTTATAATTATCTGCAAGCACGCCGCCGTAGATCATCATCACAAGCCTGGGTACAGTGACCACAATCAGTACCAGCCCGAGCATCTCCGGCATGCCGAGTGTTCTGATGACGTACCAGGACGTCGTGGTCAGGAACATGCTGAATCCCGTCACCGCGAATATCCCGGCAAGGAGCAGCAGCATGTATGTTTTATTTTTAAATATTGAAGTGTGTTGTTCAGTCATAATTTTTTTCCTCTTTCAATTTAGTTACCTATCGGTAGGTAGTATAACATGTTCTTTTATTTCCGACAATAAAAAATCCTTCCGGTTAAAGAAGGATTTTGATATATACGTTTACTCCATCGCGCGGTCCGGTATGACGA
The DNA here is from genome assembly GCF_003815035.1 of Abyssicoccus albus. NCBI lineage: Bacteria > Bacillati > Bacillota > Bacilli > Caryophanales > Abyssicoccaceae > Abyssicoccus > Abyssicoccus albus. The sequence continues at coordinate 335,086 of NZ_RKRK01000002.1, read as the reverse complement.
ACTTCGCACATAGGAAGGCGACGATGATGGCAAGGACGTTCAGACCGAACGCAACCATCGCGGCTCCCGCAATCGACATCGGACCGTCTAGTGCCGTGTACAATGAAATGATGATTGCAAGACCGAACGCCGCACCCAATGTGGATGCCATCTTGAATATCGCAGATGCCACGCCGACTTTTTCAGGCGGTGTTGTAGACACTGCGGTATCCAGCGCCGGTGTCGCAAAAAAACCGATTCCGATGCCGAATAATGCGAATCCGATCAGAGAGCTGATGATGTATGCTGTGTCCCCGAGGAAAGTCAATGATAACAGCAAGACACCCACTGCAAGTATTACAGGTGAAATGACAATCGCACGTTTGGGGCCGTATTTCTCAATGCTCTTCTCGCCGACACGGATTGTAAACAGTATCAACACGACATATGGCAGTGTGATCAGACCGGCCTCGAACGGTGTCAAATCAAGTTCAGACTGCGTGTAGATGTTGAACAGCGCAATGGAACCGACTGTCGTATTCATCAGAAAGTTTGCGATGACAGTTCCGATATATGCTTTATTGGAAAATATGGAAAAGTCGATAAACGGCTGTTTAATCCGATTTTCCACAAAGTAGAATGCGTTGGCTGCCCAGCTTATTTTCCCGTGCTTTACGATTGCGTCAAAGTAGCGTAATTGTTTGATGTCCATAATTCTCACCTCATTTGTATAAATAAAACTTATACTTGAATCAATTTCATAATTCTCAGCCCTTGTGCCGCAAGGGGTACAAAATATAAAAAAGGGAGCACCTCCCCAAATCCTGTATAATGGTCATTGTCTAAAGAACCATAAAAAGACTGAAGGAGTGCTCCTTATGACCATTATACGACAAGAAAGCTTTTTTAGCATTCAAGAATTATATGACATGGCACCCACCCAAAAGTATGCCGCCATCATTGCCGGCATTGATTTGGATATGATTTATCATGCCGTGATGAAGCAATCCCGGTTTGGTGCACCGGAATCCGTGAACCATCCGGCCACGATTACGGCGTATTTGATCCGTTTTGTCGAACGCATCCCGACCATCAAAGACCTGGTGCGCCGGTTGAAAAATGATATTGCGTTTAGAATGGATTGTGGATTCCGTGTCGATGACCCGGTCCCGTCCGAAGCCACATTTTCTCGTTTGACGACGAAATTGAGTGACACCGATATTTTGGAACAGGCCCAGGCATCTGTCATTCGTCAAGCGACCGATGAAGGATTTATCTCAGATGGTACGGTCGCCATCGATGCGACACACGTGGAAGCGCGAGATCAGGCACCCACTGAGAAGGCAACCAAACCGAAGCCAGCCCCTAAGAAACGCGGGCGTAAATCGAAAGATGAACGGGACCAATGGCTGAAAGCGGAAGCTGAAAAAGCTGCCAACCTGCCGCTGTATGAAAAACCCATCGCTGCCCAACTCGATGCCCCTTTGGGAGACTTACGTGATGATGTGCCCCAAGATCCAAAATGGGGCATCAAGAAAAATTCAGAAGGCAAAAATGTGTTCTGGTATGGCTACAAAGCGCATTTGGCGGTCGGTGCAGCCAGTCAGTATATTTTACAGTCCCTTTTTTCCGGAGGGCAGTTAAACGACGGGAAAGCCGCCATCCCGTTACTCAAAGGCTTAGAGGAACGATTGTCATTACCAAATCTGCGCTACCAGACCATGGATGCCGGTTATGACTATACACCGATTTACACCCAAGTCCATCAGATGGGTCAGCAGTCTGTGATTGCCTACAATCGACGGAATGAGCCTGAACCCGATGGTTTCAATCAGCATTTTGCACCGACCTGTGTGCGTGAACATGCCTATCGTTATGACAGCTTTGACACACAGTATGAGACCTTAAAATATACACAGCCGAAAGAATGTAAAGACTGTCCACTAGTGAATGAAGGTGTCTGTCAAAAGGTATGGAAGATCAAAATCACCAAAGATCTCAGGCGGTACACCACCCCGGCCAGAGGCTCCAAAGCATGGAAAACGATTTTTAAACGCCGCACCTCTGTTGAACGGGTCAATGCGTATCTCAAAGAATATTTCCAGCTTAATAACGTCAGATATCGCACAGGTCAACGGGCGAAAGTCCATTTTGATACAGTCGCTCTGATTTATAATGCATCCAAACTCGCCGCCGACCGTATCAATGCACAACTGAATGCTCAAAATATCGCATGATTTCTGCTTTTAAAAATTCAATATCCGAATTCTGTTCGTCTTTGAATTTTTAAAAGGAGCAATTATGAAATTGATTCACATATAGATTAATTATATTTAAAAACGATTTACTACTAAATTCATTTCATTTAAAAATAAAATCTAAAAATTTTACAATTTAATTTTTACATTTATTTTAATAATGATAGAGCGTCGTGATATTCTAAACCTTGATCTTTAGCAACCGCTTCAAACGTTACTTTTCCGTCAAGTACGTTGATTCCTTTAAGCAATGATTCATTTTCTAAACATGCCTTTTTATACCCTTTATTTGCAATTTGTAATGCAAATGGAATTGTCGCATTATTTAAAGCAATCGTAGATGTTCTGGGCACTGCACCTGGCATATTTGCAACTGCATAGTGAACGATATCATGTTTTACATATGTTGGATCATCATGCGTTGTAATCTTATCAGTTGTTTCAAAGATACCACCTTGATCGATTGCGATATCAATCACAACACCACCTGCGTCCATCTCCTTAATCATCTCTTCGGTAACAAGTTTAGGCGCTTTAGCTCCCGGAATTAATACAGCTCCGATGACTAAGTCACTATTCTTAACAGCTTCGGCAATATTCAATGGTGTAGACATAAGTGTTTGAATACGTGCGCCAAATATATCTTGTAATTGACGTAATCTTGCTGGATTTAAATCAATGACTGTCACATCTGCTTCAAATCCAAGTGCAATTCGAGTTGCTTCTGTACCCGCAACACCTCCACCAATTACTGTAACTTTACCTTTCGTCACACCAGGTGCTCCACCTAATAAAATTCCTTTACCACCGTGAGTACGTTGTAGAAATTGAGCACCGATTTGTGCTGACATACGACCTGCGACTTCACTCATAGGGGTTAATAATGGTAATGAGCGATCTGGAAGTTGAACTGTTTCATATGCAATCGCTGTTACTTTATTCTGAACAAGTGCTTCAGTCAACACCTTCTCAGCAGCTAAATGTAAATATGTAAATAAAATTAATCCTTCTTTAAAGAAACCATACTCTTCTTTCAACGGTTCTTTAACTTTCATAACCATATCCGAATCCCAAGCTTCTTCTTGAGATGATGCGATTGTAGCACCTACAGCAGTATAATCTTCATCATTAAAATATGAACCGATCCCCGCATTTGTCTCTACTTTTACTGAATGACCCGCTTCAATTAAAGCATGAACACCACCAGGTGTTAACGCCACGCGGTTTTCATTATTTTTGATTTCTTTAGGTACCCCTATAATCATAATAATCCTCCTTAAAATAAAAAATTTTTATTCTCACAAAATCATTCTAACATTTCATGAAAGGGATTTCATCAAAACAAATCTAGAATTAATATTGACGATTAACACTAAAAAATTAGCGCAATATGAAAATATATCATCCAACATCAAACGTAATGTAAACGCTTACTATTTTACCTTAAATATGTTATAATATATATGAACAAAGATATAAGGAGGGCTCATAAATGTTAAGTTATAAGAACATCTTAATCGCAGTGGACGGGTCAAAAGAAGCAGAATGGGCATTTACAAAAGCAGTAGAAGTAGCCAAAAGAAATGATGCAACATTGCACATCACAAACGTGATCGATACTCGCTCATTTGCAAGTATTGAAGCATATGATCGTTCAATCAGTAAACGTGCAACGGCATTTGCAGAGAAATTATTAGAAGGATATGACAAATTAGCTACTGAAAGAGGCGTGAATAGTATTGAAACGCACGTTGAATTCGGTTCACCTAAAGCGTTAATTTCTAAAGAAATTGCGAATAAAGTGGGAGCAGATTTAATTATGTGTGGTGCTACAGGATTAAATGCGATGGAAAGATTTATTATCGGTTCTGTTTCTGAAGCGATTGTAAGAAATGCTAAAGTAGATGTACTCGTAATACGTACTGAGACCTTACCGGATGACTTCGAAGTTGAAGTAGCGACTGATGAATTTATTAAAGAACATGCGATTTAATCTCTTACACTTATACCAATTAAATTTTTAGGTAAAATTTCATCATGTTAAATAAAAAGCAACTTCACTAAGTGAAGTTGCTTTTGTGTATTTATAACTTATAACGTAAATTAATCATTCTTTTCTCTTATGCCTCAATACCATATTTCATAACATCTCTTGCAATCATAACCTCTTCATTCGTTGGAATAACGATAACTTTAACCGGTGAATGTGGATGATTTAAAAATTGTTCCTCACCACGAACATTGTTCAATTTTTCATCAAAATACACACCCATAAATTCAAGTCCTTGCAATACTTTAGCGCGAACTACATCAGAGTTCTCACCGATACCTGCTGTAAAAATAATCGCATCTAAACCATTCATTCTTGTCGCGTAACTTCCAATGTACTTATGAATACGGTTCGCAAAAACTTCTAACGCTAGTTCTGCTCTTGGATTTGATTTCTCAGCTTCTTCTTCGATATCACGTAAGTCACTTGAGAACCCAGATACTCCAAGTAATCCTGACTCATTATTGAAGACATCAATAACCTCTTCAGCTGTCTTACCTGTCTTCTCCATTAAATATGGAATCAATGCTGGGTCTAGGTTTCCTGTTCTTGTACCCATTGTTACCCCTGCAAGTGGTGTGAATCCCATAGATGTATCAATCGATTTGCCACCTTTAACCGCTGCGATACTTGCACCATTTCCTAAGTGACATGTAATCAACCTTAACTGTTCTACTGGTCGTTCTAATAATGTTGCTGCTCTATGTGTCACGTACTTATGACTTGTTCCGTGGAATCCATATTTACGAATACCATAGTCTTTATAATAATCATACGGCAAACTATACAAATAAGAACTCTCTGGCATAGATTGGTGGAATGAAGTATCAAATACAGCAACATGTGGTTTATTCGGCATTAACTGTTGGAATGCAATAATCCCTGTTAAGTTTGCTGGATTGTGTAACGGTGCTAACTCTTTCAAGCTATCAATATCATCAATCACTTTTTGGTCAACGAGCGCTGATTCTGGGAAAAGTTCTCCACCATGAACGACACGGTGTCCTGATCCATCAATTTCATCAATTGAATCAATAATATTATATTCCTTAAATTTCTCTAACATCATTTCAATCGCTTCTTTATGAGAAGGGATTTCTAAAATTTCTTTATGTTTTTGACCATTTACGACAATTGTGAAGATTCCATTGTCCATTCCAATTCTTTCTACTAAACCTTTCGTAATCACTTTTTCAGATGGCATTTCGAAAAGTTGAAATTTAAAGCTTGATGATCCTGAGTTGATTGCAATAATTTTTTTCATAATAATCTCCTTTAAAATAGTGTGTATATCGTTAAAAAACATATTCTTCAACTACATAACATGTTAACAAGTTAACTCATATACTTTATGTTGTTTATACATCTTTTCATTTGCCATTTTAACGCGTTTTGTCAAATTGAACAAGTTTAATAAGGTAATGTCTCCAATTTTTTGAGACAAATAATAATCAATTCATAAAAAGTTCAAATTCAATAACTTTCAAATCAATTTCAATTGATTTTTAAGCAGCATTAACAATTCAAATCAGTTACTTAATATTATTTATAACAAATCATTTATTTATTATAATTTATATATTTAATTAAAATAAACCGATTTCATCAACAATACATTCATCTATATTTTTTATGTTTTATATATTTTATGATTTATATATTTTTATGACGCTTAATCCATTCATTAATATCATTTAAGAATCGTTGCACTTGTTGTGGATTATTTACATCCGGTACTTCACCCAACAACACTTCCCCAGGCTTCTTAACGTGTTCACTTTTCTTTTGTAAAATAAGAATACTCTTTCTAGATGCATCATCTTTAAACCATGTTTTAGGTAATTGAAGAATACTTTGTACATACGTGAACTGGTGAATATAATTTAACAGTGGTTTTTGTTCAACGATTAAATTTGAAGGTAATGTAAATAATAAATAACCACCATCTTCAACTGTTCGAATGGCTTGCTCTATAAATAAAATATGACTGTAGCTCATCCCTTCTTCAAACGCTAAGTCATACGTGTCGCTGACCGCATCATTCGGATAATATCCAATAGGCATATCACTTATGATTGCATTCGGCGTCGTATGAATTCGAAGATCTTCTAAAGCGTCTTGCATAAAGACGTCAAATGGTACTTGTAAATAGTTTGAAAGATGGACACTTAACGTTGATAATGCAGGGTCTACTTCTACAAGTTGATAAGCAACTTCAGTATTTGTAGCGGTTAATTGTTGCTCTATTGTTGCCGTTAAGTGACCTGTTCCACTGCCTAATTCAAGCAATTTCAACGATTGATTTTTCATTAATTGCTCGATTAAATATCCCATAATAAGCCCTATTGAGTCTGGTGTTAATTGATGATTCGCTTGTATTTGTTCATCTTTAATGAGTTTCAAGTATGCAAATTGAAACGCTTTACGTTTTGTCGACAGATCTATTGATTTAAGACGCTCAAGTTGATGTCGATACAATTGTTCCAATGTTAAACTTAAATTCTCAATAATAGAAAGTCCATTCTCTTCCTTCGTCTTCTCTGTCATTTCAACGATTTCTGTAAATAACTTTTCAATTTCAGATGATTCATTCACCATATTATGACGCCCTTCCTTAATTAAAATTTATAAAAATAGTTGTCTTTTAAATTTAAACATCACATTAATAAATTAAGTTTATTATTATGTTTGTATTTATGTTTGTATTATTGTATATAATTTTATAACTTACATAATTATAGTATACTAAAAATATAATATCATCGAATGTTTATACATTCGTATTAACTTATTTGTCGAGGATTTAGATTTCATTTGTTACTGCTTTATATATTCGATTTATAATCAATCACATTGTTTTGAGGAGGATTTATTTATGACTGAAACAGAGCACACTGTATTTATCTTTTCGTCCAATGATGAACTTATGGATAGCCACAGACAACAAGTCAAATCAATCGTTGAAGAAGTAGGTTATACCGTCACTTCGAAATCACAAAATGCTGATTTAATCATTAGTATTGGTGGAGATGGTGCATTTCTTCAAGCTGCTCGAAAAACATCTTTTAATTCCAATGCGATATACATAGGGATTAGTACTTCAAATGATAAATATTTGTATGTCGACTTCAACATTAATGACTTATTAACATTTAAGTCTGCAATTATGGCACCTTCTTTTGATGTACGCAAGTATCCAGTACTTGAAGTTAAAATTAATGATGAGATGGTCTATTATTGCTTAAATGAATTGTCAATACGCTCTAGTATCATTAAAACAATTAAGATGAATATTGTAATCGATGATTTATACTTTGAAAGATTCAATGGAGATGGATTAATTATATCTACACCTACTGGTTCAACAGGTTACTCTAAATCTTTACAAGGTGCTGTCATTGACCCTAAACTTAGAGCATTTCAATTAACAGAACTCGCAAGTGTTAATAATAACAACTTTAGAACCATAGGTTCTCCGATGTTATTCAATGAAGACCGTGTACTAACGCTTAAAATGAATAAAGGTGAGAAATTCTATCCAATTATCGGTCTTGATAATGAAGCGTTAAGTGTTCGCAATATTGATCAAATTAAAGCAAAGCTTTCTTCTAAATCTATACAAACCTTGCGGTTAAATGATAATTCATTTTTCCAAAAATTGCAGCGTAACTTCTTATAATATAATTTATTTTATGATTTAAGGTTTAACAATTAATTAAAACATTAAATCATTAACTAAAATAATAAACCATTTGAATTTAACAATGAAACCGCACTGGATTTTTATCCGTGCGGTATTTTAGATGATATAAAATTCTTTTGAATAATATACGATTAAATTTCTACGATGATAAGACAATTTAAACAACAAAATAATCGTAAGCGCCTTTAATAATTAAACTAAAAGTCACAATAATAAACAATATGCGGACATATGAGCTTCCTTTTAATATTGCAAGACGACTTCCAACATATGACCCTACGACCATTGATGCGGCCATAATCAAACCATAGATAAAATTCACTTCACCAAGAATGATAAAGAAGACTAACGCACTAATATTACTCGCAAAGTTTAAAACTTTTGCATTCCCTGCTGCTCTTAAAAAGCTTTGACCTAACATGAGCAATGTGAAAATCAAAAATGTACCTGTTCCACCACCAAATAGTCCATCATAAAACGCAATGAAAACTAATATGACAGTTAATATATAGACCATCATTCTATTAGGCTTCACTTTAGTTTGTTCGAAATCTTTCTTAAATAGTGTGTATATAGCCACAACACTCAATACAATTAACATGAGTGGTTTGAGTATGTCAGCGGGTAATTGATACGCCACTAACACTCCGATTGGACTTGCAATGCAAGCAAAGGGAAATAACTTCATCACATACTTAAAATCTACCTGCTTTGCACGTAAGAAGTTAATCGCACTCATTAGAGCACCGAAGCTACTCGCTAGTTTATTCGTACCGAGTACTGTTGTTGGTGGTAAACCTGTTGCAATGAGTGCAGGAATCGAAATCAATCCACCACCGCCAACAACTGAATCAATAAACGCTGCTAAAAAGCCAAAAACAATTAATATACTTACGTCAATCCAGTCAATCGTCATTAATTAGAACAGCTCCTCAAATGAATTTTTCTTGTTTTTTAAACCCCCCACATTTTCATCAATTGATGATTCATCTTTTTGTTCATTTAATTGAGACACATTGACCGTACCTGCTTTGATTGAAACAACTTCAGTTTTATTAAAGGATTCCACAATCAATTGTTCAATATTTAATTTTTCTTCAAACTTTTGAACAGCTTCCAATTTCGGTTTTGTCTTTGGTGATTTCGGTGCAAATACAGTACAACAATCTTCAAATGGTCTTGTTGAGATATCAAATGTATTATGTTTTTTAGCTCGTTCTATAATCTCATCTTTATCCATCGTCAGTAAAGGTCGTAAAATTGGCATCGATGTAACATCATTAATCACATACATTGAATCCAACGTTTGAGAAGCAACTTGTCCTAAGTTCTCACCGTTTACAATAGCTTTCGCACCAATTTGATCACTTAATTGTTCTGCCAATCTAAGCATCATTCTTCGCGTAATAGTCATCGATATATTATCTGGAATCTCCTTTAAAATTGCCTTTTGAATATTTGTAAAATAGACAATATACATTGTGTATTCACCTGTAATCTTCGATAATTCATGACATAGGTCGATCACCTTTTGTTTAGAATCTTCACTCGTAAATGGTGGTGAAAAGAAATGAATTGCTTCCGTTGTAACACCTCTTCTCATGACTTCAATACCAGCCACTGGGGAATCAATACCACCCGATAACATGAGTAATGTTTTACCCGCAGAACCAACAGGAAGCCCTCCAGCGCCTTGAATAATTCTTTGGTATACAAAAAATCCGTCTTTACGAACTTCTATATATATCGTTTCATCGGGTGATTTTACATTAACCGTTAAATGTTCTGTCGCATTTAACGCAACACCACCATAATGTGATTGCATCTCAAATGTATCCATCGTGTATGATTTTAATGCTCTTTTGACACTCACTTTAAACGTTGTATTCGGTTGATCTATTGATTTTGCAATTGCTTGAATATGAGAAGTTAATGTATTTTCTTCTTCCAACTCAATTTTTAAACAAGGTGACACGCTTTGTATTCCGGGGATACCACTTAAGCGATTAATCATATTTTCGATATCTTCACTTGAAAGCACTTCAAACTTAATATACATTCGATCTCTTGTTGCTTGTATATATATATCATTAAATGATGATAAGGCGTATTGAACGTTTTTCTTCAATTGCCTTACAAACTCTTTACGATTGCCTTGCTTTAAAGTTAACTCACCGTATCTGACAAGTATGCGATTCGATTTAATTTCCTGTTGTGATGTCTTTGGTTCTTTTTCATGATCACTAGTATTCATTAATTCATCACTTCCTCTACTGATTTATATATTTCTCTCAATGCTTTGAGCAATTCGTCTAATGTTTCATTTGACAAGATATCATCAAAACTTATCCTAATGGACCCTTTGATTTCTTCGACGCTCATATTCATATGACTTAACGTTTCATTCAATGACTGATGTTTAGAGTGACATGCTGAAGTCGTTGAAACATAAATATCATATTCATTTAATGCATTGACAATGACTTCACCCGTAACACCTTTAAATGATAAATTGATTACATGTGGGACAGTATGCTCTATATCACTATTCAATTTAATTTTCGGCATATTTTTTTGAATATATCGATGAATACCGTCTTTTTGTTGTATAAATTCATTATAACGGTTAATCTTCAATTTTGAAGATTCATTTAACGCTTTGGCCATAGATACGATTGCAGGCACATTGATTGTTCCACTTTTAATTGTTGTCTGTTGTTGCCCACCATATTGTATTGGTTGAAGTTGATTGTCGTTCATGATTGCTAATCCACCAATGCCTTTAATCCCATGAAATTTATGAGCACTAAAGCTAAATGAATCGACCTTTGACAACTCAAACATATTCAAATCCATTTTTCCAACCGCTTGTGTCATATCGACATGAAAGTGTGCTTTAGGATAATGTTGTAACATTTCACCTAACGCTTTAATCGGTTGTATACTGCCGACAATATTATTAATTGCCATACATGTCACTAATATAACATCAGTACTCATTAAATTGGAAAATGAATCAATGTCTACACAACCATATTGATCAACATTCATCCACAATATGTTGAATCCTTCTTTCTCTAATTGCTTTAACGGGTTCAGTATTGATGGGTGCTCAATCGGTGATGCAACAATTGTTTGACCAAATTGTTTTTTTCTTCGAGCAACACCTAACAACGCTATGTTATTGCTTTCCGTTGCACCTGATGTGTAAATATAAGCGTGTTCTGTTTGAAAGTGTGACGTAAACTGTTCCTCTGAAGCCTCTATTAAAGTCTGTACGGTCGATGCAAATTTGTGTGGGCTGTTCGGATTGGCGTAGTATTGTTCGTTAACTGTCATAAAACTTCTTAATACTTCTTCATACGGTTTTGTCGTAGCACAAGCATCTAAATATATCAAAATTTAACACACTCCCATGTTTAACAAACAAAACCCTCTCATACACTGTATGAGAGGTCTTTTCTCTGTTCAGTTTTACCTATACTCTGATTGCATTTGTTGACGGATTGATTGAGTAGCACCTGGTTCATAACGTTCAATGGCTTCTTCTGCAACTTCACTCGCACGTTTGAACCGGCTATGGTCGAATAGACGTTCCGCTTCATTTAATAAATCATCTAATGATTCATGATCACGACGATATCTATTACCAAATTGCACTAATCGTTCTGTATATTTTGCATTATAAATGACATCTTCTATTTCTTGTTCGAATTTCTGAGTTTCGTGAAGAAGCTTTTCCATTTTTGTACTTAACAACTTCATGTTTAATGGTCGACTACTATACAACTCATAAATATCTTTAAGGTCATAATCAATCTCACTCTTCATAATAATATAACGTTCCGGTAGTTCAGGTAAATTAGCTAATGTTAATTTACGATATGCTTCATCCTTCATCACCTGAATATCAGTGATTGCATTTTGGTATGCATCATCATCTTCTTTTAATGATATAAAATATTCTGAGATCGTTTGTTGCTTTTCATCAATTGTTGTCACATGTTCTTGTATAAAGTTTAAGTCGTCTTCAATCTTTGTATATCTCACACGTGACTTATTCATGTGATTAACCATTTCATCATATACGTTGTTCAAATGTGTAATTTCATTGCTAAATTTATTCAAATCTTGTGCATGATTTTCATCCACTAAATATTGAGACTTGATATATTGTTGCTCTGTTTGTAACGTATAATTCATATCTTTCACTGCAAACAATTCATCGATGACTGACTTATTCGTTTGATCTACTTTCGATTTAGCTTTAATCTCATATTCAATCATTTCTAATATGTCATCTATCTCATCTTTTATTCTTTCGATTTCTTCGTCTGCTTCAGTCAACTTCATTTGAGAAATCATCGGTTCGATTAAGTTGACATCAGCCTTCAATTGCTCAGTACGATAATCGACATTGATATGTTCCAAATCATATCCTTCAATTCTTAAATCTTTACAACCGTATTTAATCTCTTGAAGTTGAGCTGGAATTTCTTTTTGAACTTCTTTGATCATGACCGGAATATCTTCCATTTTACTTTGTAATAATGTTAATCCCGAATGATGTTGATTAATATTTTGGAATGCACTTTTATAATCTCCATTATTGAATAATGTTGATACCTGTTCAATTTTAGGCTTATATTCTTCTATGCTTTGCTCAAGTTTATCAGCAGCTTGTCCATATTTATGGCGGTTTGCTAATACATCTCTTTTGGAAGATTTATAAATTTGCTCACTATCATTAATTAATGTTTGAGATTCTGTCAATGTCCCAAGAGATTGATGAATGCTTGCACTTAATTCTGAATAGGTTTCTTCAACATGGTCTAACAATTGATCTGCTTCATCCAGCATTGAGTCTGCTTCATTGAACTTAAAGTTTTGAGTGTGTTGAGTTGCCTCTTCAACTAGATTTGAAGCAGATACGAGCGTTTCCTCGAGAATGGTCTTCCACGTTTTACGATATTCTTCGTAATCCTTCTTTAATTCTCCAATTAAATTGAATTTCTTCATCTTAATTAATTCATCTTGTAATGGTCTTCCTTTTAACTCATCAATACGACTTTCTATCGCCTGTATTCTTGAACGTTTATTATTACGAATCATGACGATAGCGCCAACGATAATTAACAATAGAATGAGTATAGCAATTATGACATATATCATGCTTTCAACTCCTTATTTTCTAATACATATAATATACTATTATACATGAAATTAATGGACTATTTCGATAAGTACATTAAATAAATATAAAAAATACTACAAATTAGAATGATCACTATATTAAAAACTATGTATCAATCCATTTAATAATACACGATGTAATGAACATTTTAAAGTCTTACTCATTTATTGACTTCTTCAAATTAATATTATATAATATTTTCTATGTGATTATAAGCAAAGATAGCTGTTCATTATTACAAACCACTATATTATTCCCATACGATGGTGCATTGCGTAACCGATTGCTATAAGGCGAAGATGCAAAAACATAATATAGACTTGTAAGCAATGAACCCTATTGTTTATCAATTACAAATTTTTATAAACAAAAGGAGGAGTCTATTATGGCTCGATTCAGAGGATCTTCATGGAAAAAATCTCGTCGTTTAGGTATTTCATTAAGCGGCACAGGTAAAGAATTAGAAAAACGCCCTTACGCACCAGGACAACACGGTCCTACTCAACGTATTAAATTAAGTGAGTACGGTCAACAATTACAAGAGAAGCAAAAACTTCGTTATATGTATGGAATTAACGAACGTCAATTCCGTTCAATTTTTGACAAAGCAAGTAAAATGAAAGGGGTACACGGTTCTAACTTCATGGCATTATTATCATCAAGATTAGACGCTGTTGTATACCAATTAGGTTTAGCACGTACTCGTCGTCAAGCACGTCAGTTAGTTAACCATGGTCATGTAATGGTTGATGGTGCACGTGTTGATATTCCATCATACACTTTACAACCTGGTCAAAAAATTTCAATCCGTGAAAAATCTCAAGATCTTTCAATCATTAAAGAATCAGTTGAAGCAAACAACTTCATCCCTGAATATTTAACATTTAATGAAGATGCTTTAGAAGGTACGTTCGATCGTTTACCAACACGTGAGGAATTACCGGCAGAAATTAACGAACAGTTAATTGTAGAATACTATTCTCGTTAATAACTTAGTTATTACGAAAAGAGTAAGATTATTTAATTATAATCTTACTCTTTTTATTTTATTTAACAATTAGTACTGGAATATGTGCCCTTTTTGCAACTTTATGTGATACGGATCCTAAAACCATCTCTTGCACACCACTTAATCCTCTAGAGCCAATGACAATGATATCATAATCCCCTTTTTCTGATTCTTCTAATATACTCGGGCCTGGCTCACCAATTAATTCTAAAACATTGTATTTCATATTAACTTGATTAAATACATCTGCAACAGGTTGGATAATGCTTTGTTTATCTTCTTCAGTAAGTTGCTGATCTTCTTCGTATACGACAACGATCGTAATCTTCGTCTGACTTCTTACAAATTTAAGTGTTTCAAGTGCAGCACGGTTACTATTTTCTGAACCATCTACTGCTAATAGAATATGCTTATACATACGATTCATCGCCTTTCATATTTTATACGAGCTATTAATTTAAGTTTATCACACATACATTTTGTATAAAAAATTAAACTCTTCTTTAACGAATCCTATTTATTATGTATAATGAGAATATGTTTCATAAATATTCAGATAGTTAAAGGGGGTTACATTGTGTCAAATTATAAAAACCCAATGACTGTTTTTAAATTCGTTAGTGCAAGTTTAATTGGTATTATATTATTTTTATTCCCAGTGTGGTGGGATGGCGATGGTTTAACTATTCCAATCGCATGGATTGCCGGGTTATTAGGAAGTTGGTTGGAAAATGTTTTACCCATCATGACTTTATCGATTATTGTGATTAGTGCGATATTATCTATCATCTATACGATTAAATATCGTGAAAACGATGAATCTACAATCATGAAAAAAGTATTTAATATATCCGTCTATTGGCTTCTTGTCAGAGTCATCGGTGCAATATTCGCTATTATGACCTTTTTCAAAATTGGTCCTGAAATGATCTATTCAGAGAACACTGGTGGATTATTATTTTCTTCATTAATTCCAGTATTAGTTACGGTATTCTTTCTAGCAGCATTTTTCTTACCACTATTACTCGAATATGGATTTTTAGAATTCGTTGGTGCATTATTCACAAAAATAATGCGTCCTTTATTCACATTACCAGGACGTAGTACAGTCGATATCTTAACAAGTTGGGTTGGAGATGGAACTGTTGGAGTTATGTTGACAAGTCAACAGTATGAGCAAGGATTCTATAGTCGTCGTGAATCGGTTGTGATTGCAACAACATTCTCAATTGTATCCATTACATTCGCGATTGTAATTATGGAAGAATTAGAGCTCAACCATGTATTCGGTTTCTTCTACTTAGCCATAATATTGGCTGGGATCATATGTGGTTTAATTTTACCTCGAATCCCACCTTTATCATTAATTAAAGATACGTATACTGAAGCGCATGATGAATCAGTTGATTTAGAGAATATACCTGACGGATATACTCCAATTACATTCGGTTATGAGAATGCTTTAAAGCAAGCATATGACGCGCCTGGTGTATTAGGTTTCATAAAGAAAGGTGGGAAGAATGCGATCGATATGTTGTTCGGAGTACTACCAGTTGTTATGGCCATTGGTACAATTGCAACAATCATCGCAGAATACACTTCATTCTTTACAATCATTGGAATGCCATTTGTTCCAATTTTAGAATTTCTACAGATTCCCGAGGCACAACTTGCTTCAGAAACCGTACTCGTTGGATTTACTGATATGTATTTACCAGCAATTTTAATTACTGACGCACCTGAAATGACAAAGTTTGTCATCGGAGCATTGAGTATTTCTCAATTGATTTATTTATCAGAAGTGGGTGGTGTTATTTTAGCATCAAAAATAAGAGTGAATATCGGTACTTTATTCATTATCTTCTTATTAAGAACGTTAATCTCGTTACCGATTATTGCGCTTATCGCACATCTCATTTATTAAATCATAAAGTAATTTAAATGAATGAAAAATTTAAAAAAAGTTGAAACCTTTGAGGTTTCAACTTTTTTCATTTTTAAATATACATTATATATTGAATTATATTATTGTATATTTAATATTACAGCAATGACCAATGCAGATGCAGCTATGACAGACCAAATTAATACAAGCTTCCAAATAAACTTAACCCACTTAATATATGGAATACCTGCTACAGCTAACACCCCCATCAATGGTGCAGATGTAGGAATAATTGAGTTACTGATTGCATCACCATATTGGTAAGCCATAACAGCTATTTGTCGGTTTACACCAAGTAAATCAGATAGAGGAGCCATAATAGGCATTGTTGTTGCTGCTTGCCCTGATCCTGACGGGATGAAAAAATTAATGAATGATTGCAATATAAACATGCCTACTACACTGACTTCACTTGGTAAGTGCTTTACTGAATTAGCAAGCGTATAAATCACCGTATCAATGATCTTACCTTCCTGTAAGACAACAAGCACTGCGTGTGCAAAACCAACAATTATTGCTCCAAAAACAATTAACTTCATTCCTTCAATAAACGCTTCAAACGTTCCATTAATACCAAGACCACCAATAAGACCACAAATTAAAGCTATTAAGAAAAAGTTTGCTGCAAGTTCTTCTAAATACCAATCTAGTTCAAATATTCCATAAATATTGAACAAAATTCCTAATGCAAAAATTGCCAATATCGTTAAATGTCTTTTTTGGAACTTATCAAAACTAGAAATATCTTCAGTAAAGTTTAAATCTCCACTTTGATTTTCCTCATATACTATACTTTTCTTTGGATCTTTCTTAACTTTTTTTGCATAATTCATTACATACATGATTGATACAAATAAAATAATAATATATACAATTGTACGGTATCCCCAACCAGAGAATATTTGTATCTCAGCAATTTGTTGAGCAATCATCACGGTAAATGGATTTAACATACCTCCAATAAATCCACTTGCAGCTCCAATAGTGACCATAGCGGTTCCCACCATGGCATCGTATCCCATTGCTTTTGCGAGTACTATACCAACAGGGACGAATATAATGACCTCTTCCGCCATTCCTGTTGCTACACCTAACAAACTAAAGATAAACATAATCCCTACAATCATGAATTTTTCATTACCTTTAAGCAAGAACATTCCTTTGTTGATCACTGATTCAATCGCATCAGTTTTACGAATGATACCAAATGCTCCGCCAACTAAAAAGATATAAAATATGATTAAACCACCTTCAACCATCCCTTTAGGAATTGCTGTAAATATATCAAAGAACCAAAATGGATTTTGGTCAACACGATGATAACTACCATCAACAACTAAAGTTTGGCCGTCTTTTTCAACTCTATCATAGACACCCGCTGGTATAATGTGTGTTAGTATTGCTGCTAATGTAATGACACCCATTAGAATGGCATATGTATGTGGTATTTTGATTTTTTTCTTTTCTTGATTGACTTCAGTTTCATTTACATGACGTTCATTACTACTTGACATCAGTCCAACTCCTCAATGGTATTAGTATATATATAACCATTAATAGAATTTTCAAACAAATATATTAAATATAAAATCAATTTTCAATGTTAAATTAAGATTTTATACAGTTAAAAATTTTTATTTTATAATTTATGTTAAAATAACATAAAGCATCACAAACTTAAGGAGAATCAACTTATGTTCATCGGTTTACTTTACATGTGCTATTTAATTTTATTACCCATCTTGATTTATATCTTATTTCTAAAAACAATGAAAAATCGACAAAACAGTCAGCAATTTAAATATATATTATTATGTATACCTGTTGTATTACTACTCTTAGATATTTCAATCACGATCATAAAAGGTGAATCTTTAAATGTATTACTTATTTCACTAATTTATACAGTGGTTCCAATCATCATAATTCTAGTGTCCCATAAATTAATGACATCACATCATAAAACAAAACAAGGATAATAAATTATCCTTGTTTTGTTTGCTGTAAATGATATTTAAATTCACACTATTTCATATTGATATACGCTCATTTAATCCATTAAGTTCACCATGAAATATTTTTTCTTTCCACGTCGAATAATCATGAATGAATCATCATACGTATCTTCCTGTGTGAATGCATATTTCAAATCTTGAATGCGTTCCCCATTAACATAAATTGCTCCATTGTCAACATCTTCTCTTGCTTGTCGTTTAGAGCTCGAAATCTTAGTTTCAACAAGTGCTTCAACAATATTTGTTGTCGAACGATTTAACTCAACGTGAGGCACATCATTAAAACCAGACTTAATCTCATCTGTTGATAATGACTTTAAATTCCCACTGAACAGTGCTTTTGAAATACGTTTTGCTGTATCAACAGCCTCTTTACCATGAACAATTTCAGTTACACTTTGTGCAAGTGCTGTTTGCGCCTTACGTAAATGTGGTTCTTCTTGAACGGATGTCTCTAGGTTTTCTATTTCTTCACGAGATAAGAATGTAAAGTACTTCAAGAATTTAATAACATCAGCATCTTGTGTATTATAGAAAAATTGGTAAAACTCATACGGACTCGTTAGAGTAGGATCCAACCAGATTGCATTGCCTGCTGATTTACCAAACTTAGACCCATCAGCTTTTGTAATAAGTGGGATTGTAAATCCATATGCATCTTGTATGCCATACATTCTTCTCATTAAATCAATACCGGCAGTTATATTACCCCACTGATCACTCCCACCAATTTGCATCTTACAATTGTATTGTTGATTCAAATGACCAAAGTCAATCGCTTGTAGAATCATATAAGTGAATTCAGTATATGATATACCAGTCTCTAATCGAGACTGAACAGAATCTTTTCCTAACATGTAGTTTACACCAACATGCTTACCGTAATCTCTTAAAAATTGAATTAAACTGATATCTTTCAACCAATCATAATTGTTCACAAATTTAACGTTACGAATCGTTGATTCAGAAGTATCTGTAGCTTCATCTTTGAACAGTGCTTTTAATTGTTTCGTCAAAGATTCAACGTTTTGTTGGACTTGTTCTAATGATTGTAACGTACGCTCTGTAGAACGACCAGATGGATCACCGATAATTCCTGTACCTCCACCTACTAAAACAATTGGTTCATGTCCTGCATTTAAGAATCGTTTCAACGTCATAAATGGCAATAAATGACCGACATGTAGTGAAGTGCCTGTCGGATCAGCACCACAATAAATCTTTACTGACTCTTTATTTAGTAATTTTTCAATCTCAGCCTCATCTGTTTGCTGATATACAAGTCCTCTCCACTTCAAATCTTCTAATAAATGAGATGTCATACGAAAATCCTCCTTATACTTAGTAATTGTATTAATAATTTTGCACAGTTTCTTAATTAATCCAATAAAAATGCACCCATTCATTATGAATGGGTGCTTTAATGCACGGTACCACCAAACTTATATGTTCTCACATATCACTTTTCTATGAGACAGTCATAGTACTGTTATGATTCGCTACTAGATAGTGTAATTCACATCTTGTTAGTTTCCACCAACCACTAACTCTCTAGATTATGTTACTTCGCTATCCATCACAATTTATTATTGAATTAACAATATAATAAATCATATAATGAAATAAATCAAGATAATCATTGTTTGTGATATAATGAAGATTGTTCATTAGGAGGTATCAGACTATGCCAAAGCATCAAAGAAAAGCTAATTATATAGAAAAATCAAAAAATATAGCTAAAGATAAAACAGAACATACAAAAAAATTTATAAACAATACAACCAATGATTTCAAGAAGACGAAGTGGACACCGAAGTTACTATTTATTACTTTATACGAAACATTATGGAATATTATTTTATTCTTATTGATTATTTCGTCATTGTTAGTCATTTTTGTAACCGGTATTGGCATCGGTTATTTTGCGAGCTTAGTACAAGATGAGAATGTAATGGAAAAGGAGCAATTAAAGACTAATCTCACTGAAATGACAAGTTCAACTTCTGTAAGTTTTATGACAGGTGAAAATTTAGGAACATTAAAATCCGATGTGATTCGGAATCCTGTAAAATACAATGAGATATCTCCAAATATTGTAAAAGCATTAATTACAACTGAAGATGAAAACTTTTATGATCATAACGGTATCGTTCCAAAAGCTTTCTTACGAGCATTGGGACAACAAGCCGTAGGATCCGAGGCCACAACGGGTGGATCTACAATTACTCAACAGCTCATTAAAAATCAAATCTTAACAAATGAAACTACTTTTTCACGTAAAGCAAAAGAGCTACTCATTGCACAACGTGTCGAAAAAATAATGTCTAAAGAAGAAATCTTGGAAGCCTATTTAAACGCCGTTTCTTTCGGACGAAATTCAAACGGACAAAACGTTGCTGGTGTAGAAGCAACAGCGAAAGGATTGTTCAATAAATCAGCTAAAGAGGTCAATATTGCTGAAGCTGCCTTTATTGCAGGACTTCCAAAAAACCCTTATGCATACACTCCATTTACCAACACCGGAGAAGTAAAAGACCCTAAATATTTAAAATATGGTAAACAACGACAAGAGTTTGTTTTGAGTAGAATGTTAAGTGAAGGTGTCATTACTAAAGAAGAACATGACAAAGCTGTTCAATATAAAATATTTGATCACTTAACAAATGAAGTTACGATTCCAAACAGTAAATATCCTTATTTGACACAAGAAATTGAGCGTCGTGCAATTCAAATCTTGAAAGAAAAATTTGCAAGAGAAGATAACATCCCGATTGAAGATTTACGCTCAGTTGCTGGAATCAATGATAAGTATACAATAAAAGCAAACGATGCATTAAGAAATAATGGATATCAAATCAAAACGACAATTCATAAAGAAATATATGATGAAATGCAACAATTCACTAAAAATGATAATTATTACTTGGAAAATAAAGATGGTGATATGCATCAAATTAGTATGATTATGAAAGAAAATAATTCAGGTAAAATACTATCATTTATCGGTGGCCGAAATTTTGAACATTCTCAAAATAACTTTGCAACACAAACATCTAGACCGGTCGGCTCAACGATGAAACCGCATGTTGTTTATGCACCTGCTATCGAATCAGGACTTATAGTTCCAGAGACTTATTTATTCGATAGGAAGTTCAAATATGAAAGTATTGATTGGTCACCAGCAAACTACGATGCTGATAAAGAATTTGGCTTTTTAACAACCAAAACTGCATTAGAAAATTCATATAACTTAAGTGCATTACGTTTGTATCAATCAATTAAATCCAATAACCCTTGGCAATATTTAGAGAAAACTGGAGTCCCGGTTGATAAAGCCGCTAAAACCGCTCATTCATTACCTCTAGGCCCTAATAATATGACACTAGAAGATAATGTGAACGCCTTCAGTGTGTATGGTAATAAAGGTCAACATAACGATGGCTACATGATTGAATCAATCACAAGTCCTAATGGTGATATAGTCTATCAACATAAATCTGACCCTAAAAAAGTATACTCTGAATCAACATCTTACTTAATGACTGATATGATGAAAGAAGTTTTAATTAACGGATCTGCTTATAAACTGAATGGTAAAATATCTAAAAGCATTCAGTGGGCTGGTAAAACAGGAACTTCACAGAATACAAAAGACATTTGGTTTGTGGCATACAATCCTAAAATTACACTAGGCGTTTGGAGTGGTTATCCTAACCAGGAGGAGATGCCGTTTGGTGCTGATAACCAACTTAATATGTGGAGAGACGTTGTGAATAAACTCACTGAAACCCATCCAAAAGTGATAGGAATTAATGAGAAGTTCAATAAGCCGAGTACAATTAAGTCTAAAGAAATATGTCCATTCTCAATGGCAGAGAAAAAGGATTGTTTACCAAATGAAAAATCAGTCAAAGCAAATATCTCTGAACATACAAAATTGAGTAAAAAGTCTAATGATGACGATGCAAGTATATTAAGTAGATTTGGTATAAAAGTTTATGAAGGTGATGAAGATAGAATTAAACAATTTAAAAAGGAAGTCAATCCTAAAAATGTAGATAAACAAGTTGGTCAGTTCGAAACAAAAGAATCATCTAATTAGAAAAAGAACGAAATGAATAAAAAACCGAACAACCAAAAGATAAAAAGACGATTAAAATAAAGACCGATGAGTATAACTCATCGGTCTTTATTTAGTTGTTTTGCGATATTGTATAGTATAAGGTAATTTAACATGTTTCTCATCTATTGTTTCATTTAGCATGAACTTTGTTAGCAACCTCATACCGACTGCACCAATATCATATAGCGGCTGCTCTACTGCTGAAATATCTGGTCTAACCATGTGGAGTAACTTAGAATCAATAAAGCTTAAAATTTGAATATCATCTGGGACATTAATATTATGGTCTGTGAAATATTGCAATGCAGCAACTGCTTGTTCATCTGTCTGTGTTAATACGATATCAGTTTCTTCTATATTAACTTGATGGACTTTCGAATAAGCAACATCATAACCAAATGATTGATCGATAATTAAGTTTATATCATTAACCGCATTATCTTTTAAAGCTTTTTGTATGCCTTCTATCATCAATTGATTGCTTTTAACTTCTCTATCTCCCATAATTAACGAAAATGATCGATGACCACGACGAATTAATTCTTCTACGACGTGGTATGAAGCATCGAGATAGTCAATATTAACCGTTGGAATATCATCATTATCTGGCAATGTCCCAGCGACGACGACTGGAATATTTGAAGATTTAATCAACGCTTTCGTCTCATTAAAAATCATACCACCTAAGAAAATAATACCATCGACTTGTTTACTTATGAAACTTTCCATAATGGCAATCTCTTTATCTTTATTAAAGTCTGATGTTGCAAATAATGTCTGATAATTATACATGTTTGCGATATCTTCCATACCACTTGTTAATTGACCATAATAAATATTAGATATATCCGGAATAACAACACCAATTGTTGTTGACTTTTTACTTGCTAAACCTCTTGCAACAGCATTTGGTCTGTAGTTCAATTCCTCTATTGCTCTATTCACTTTATCACGAGTTGCAGGTTTTACATTTGGGTTACCATTTACAACTCTAGAAACAGTAGCCATACTTACATTTGCATGTTTAGCTACATCATAAATTGTTACACTCATCTTCTGGTCCTCCTATTGATAACGGTTACATTCAGTGTACCAGTTTTTATTTAAGAGTTAAATTCAAATCACACTGTAAATGTGTTAATTTTTTAACAAATTACATCATATAATGATTTAAATTCATCTATATTAAGTTGTTGATTCTTGTCACTTAATGCAATGGGTGGATTCGGATGGACTTCGCACATTAATCCATGACTACCAACTGCAATACTCGCCTTTGCAATCTCTTGCATAATGTCTTTACGACCTGTTGAATGAGTTATGTCAACAATAATTGGTAAATGAGATAATCTCTTAATAATCGGTACAGAGGAAATATCTAACGTATTTCTTGTCGCACGTTCATATGTTCTAATGCCTCGTTCACATAAAACAACATTAGGATTACCTTCATTTAAAATATATTCTGCTGCATGAAGAAATTCATCAACCGTCGCACTTAACCCTCTCTTAAGTAAAACAGGTTTGTTTGTTCTTCCAATTGCTTTCAGCAACTGGAAGTTTTGCATATTTCTTGCCCCTACTTGGAACATATCTAAGTAGTTTGCCGCAACTTCAACTTGACTTGCATCAACCACTTCACTAATTGTTGCTAAATTATATTTTTCTCCTACAGATTTAAGAATCTCCAAACCTCGAACACCTAATCCTTGAAAATCGTATGGTGAAGTACGTGGTTTATATGCACCACCTCTAATAATTTTTAATCCTTTTTGACTCATCACATTGGCCACGGTATCCATTTGTTGTTCATCTTCAACTGCGCACGGACCAAAAATATAGACTGGTTCCTCACCAAATACAACATCACCAACTCTTACTTTAGTATTATGTTGTGAATGTGTTCGGTATACTTTTAAACTATTCGTATCGGAAGAAGCCCCATTTATACTGTTCTGTAAATCAATAGATTGATTTAATATTAATCTATATAAAGAAACGATTTGTTCTTTACTGTATGGTTCAATGTGCTGATTTACTAATTTAGTAAGCTTTTGTTGCTCGCGTTCAATATCTTGTATCGGAAGCTTTTCTTTCTGTTTTATTTGAGCGATTTGCTGAACAATATTTCCACGCTTTTTAAGTAACTGTAATAGTTCGTCA
Organism: Abyssicoccus albus; assembly: GCF_003815035.1. NCBI lineage: Bacteria > Bacillati > Bacillota > Bacilli > Caryophanales > Abyssicoccaceae > Abyssicoccus > Abyssicoccus albus. Next base: position 310,647 of record NZ_RKRK01000002.1, on the reverse strand, counting down.
TCTATATAATCTACTTGTTGTCGTAATTGTTGAATATTTTGAATCTGTGTCAAGACAAACCCACCTCATCATTCATTTTAATCAAAATTTTGTATACTTAAATATAACATAATAAAGGCCCAATTCATATCATTGGGCCTTTAAATAATGATTAAATTCACTAAATCATTCAATATTATTTATTGTATTTAGACATATCAACTTGATTCGTTGAAGGTTGCTCAGCTTGATCAATGAACTTATTCGACTGATCAATTTCTTTTGTTGCTTGCTGATGTTGAGAAATTGTTTTATCATCCATTTCTTTAAGTTTATTAACTTGATCTTTCACTCGAGCTTTTTGCTCTTGTTGAGCACTCACATCATTAATAAATTGATTCGATTTATCTTTAATTTCAGTACTTTTATTAGTGACTTCATCTGAAATATTTGTCACTGAAGACTTAATATCTTGTTGTAATTCTTGTCCAGATTTCGGTGCAAAGAGTATACCTGCTATTGAACCGATCACTCCACCAATTACAATACCAATCGTTAAGTCACGTGCTGCTGTAGATTTGATTTGAGCCTCATACGATTCTATATCTCGAATATGCTCATCTCTATTATATTGTTCCATTTAAAACACCTACCCGAAAAGTTTTATTTTCGATATTATTTTTCTTTATCGTTAATTTCTTTATGAATACGATCAATATCTGGTGAATTTACGTCATTCACATCATCAACAGTTGTATATTCAGGATTCACTGCTGTATCATTTTTCGTTTGATTATTATTTGATTTGAATTGATTCATATGATTGTTACGGTTACGACGGTTTTGCCATTTATCGGCAATTTCCATTGCAACGTTTGACCATTGTACAACTTGTGAGATCTGATCTTCATTTTTAGATACGTTATGTGTAACTGAGTTAGTTACTCGATCTACTGAATGGTTTAAGTTTTGTACTGAATATCCTAATCCATTGACAGCATCAAATACTGAATTAACTTTTTGTGATTTACCTTGAACATCTTCTACTAAACGGTTTGTTTTATGAAGTAAATCTGTAGATTCACGAGTAATGCCTTGTATTTGACCTTGAACACCATCAAGCGTATTCGCAACATGATCTAAGTTTTTCTTCACTGATAATAATACAACTGCCCCAACGATACAAATAATTAATAAAGCAATGGCTGCAATTAATGCTGCCGCATATAACATAATTTCCCACATAATTTGTTTCCTCCTATAACTATTGGTTTCTTAATTAATCTACCCATAGTCTATGTAATATAAACATTTATAAACTATTGATATCATTTAATCCATCATAAAATTATAAATAACTAATTAATTGATTATAATTTGTTCAAATTCACTTTGAAACTTATTCACATCACCAGCACCCATAAATAAAAATACTGCTTCGTGATGTTGATTTAATATTTCGACCTCTTCTAACTTCAACACTTGACTATTGACAATAATGTTCTGTAAATCAACAATCGTCAAATCACCAGATGCTTCTCTTGCTGATGCAAATATATCGCATAAGTAGACATGATCAGCTTCACTTAAACTTTCTGCAAATTCATTAAGTAATGCTTTCGTTCTAGAATACGTATGAGGTTGGAATATTGCAATAATCTCTTTATTAGGGTATCTTTTTCGAGCTGTTTCAATTGTTGCTCTAATCTCGGTCGGGTGATGTGCATAGTCATCCACTAAAACTTGATGATTCACCTTTTTCTCTGTAAACCTTCTTTTCACACCACCATAAGTGAGTAATGCTTTTTGAACTTTTTCCATATCCATTTCTTCTAAATAACATATCGTTAATACACTCAACGCATTTAATATTTGATGTGAACCATGTAATGGTATATCAAATCTACCGATTAATTCATCATTGACTTTCATGTCAAATGAAGTTAATGATTCGTTATGAGTAATATTTGTAGCGATAATATCATTATTTTCATTCAATCCATAATAGTAAATTGGCTTTGTTACGTTTAAATCACGTAAATGTTCATCATCTCCACAACAAATTAATGCCTTATTGACTTGCTCTGCCATTTGTTGAAATGCCAAAAATACATCATGTATATCATCAAAATAATCTGGATGATCAAAATCTACATTTGTAATGATTGCATAATCAGGATAATAACTTAAAAAATGTCTTCTATATTCACACGCTTCAAACGTAAAATATTCACTATTCAATTGGCCAAACCCTGTTCCATCACCAATTAAAAAGCTCGTTGCTTTATCACCGTTCATTGCATGAGCTAATAACCCTGTTGTACTCGTCTTCCCATGAGAACCGGTCACAGCGACTGTTGTATATTGTTTCATGAAATCTCCTAAGAAATCATGGTATCTAATAATTTCAAGCCCTAACGCTTTAGCTTCAACCACTTCTTCATGATGATCAGGAAATGCATTGCCCAATATAATTGTATATCCTTCTTTAATATTATCTTTATTAAATGGATAAATCTTAATACCTTTATCTATTAAGGCTTGTTCTGTAAAAAAATATTTATCGATATCACTACCGATTACTTCATGACCTAAATCATGCAAGATTTGTGCCAACGCACTCATACCTGATCCTTTTATTCCTATAAAATAATACTTCGTCATATTTTTGCTCCTTTAGTTCATTTTCAACTTTTTGAAGGCTTCTTCTTTAATGGACTGTGGTAGTTCAAATTGATGTAAAATGTTAGGGTGATTCGCATCATGACTTACATATAAAAAACTATGATCGTCCTCCAAAATCTCAGCACCCTGACGACCAATTGTATACATAGAATGTTCTACATCACGAACATTGAACGCAATTCTCGTTTTAACATATTGACGTATATTATGTGTCAATATTTCTTTAGAAGGTTTATTTGTCATTAGAACAAAATGAATACCATAAGCTTTACCTTGAAGTGTTAATGTATTCATCAATTTCTCAAATTGATTAAATTGTGACGCATTCAAATTAATTTGATCAAACCCGTTGATCATTACTATAATTGAAGGTAACTGCTGATCATGGGATACTTTCTGATTATACATATATAAATTGCTGACAAACATTTGTCCGAAAATTCGTTTACGCTCACTAATTTCCTTCGATAAATCATGTAATAATTCAAACAGTCGATCTGTTTTTGTGTTGATTGGATGCGCTAAATATGGCAATTCTTCATATGACTCAAAATGACTTGCACTTAGTATATCTTGTTCATTCAAATTATGAATTGATAATTTTAATTGGTTAACAGTGTTACGATAAAACATAGATAACATCATAATATCCAATTGCTTTAAATACGACTCACAATTTCTACCTACCATTAATATATGTGGCATTTTATTCATTTCGCTTATGACGTGTGTTCCACTCTTATTATAACCGATTGCAACACCGAGCTTTGATTTTACAAGCTTATACACATTTGATTGTAGAACTTTATCCATGTACTGTTTAGTGCTTGCCGTCTCATCATCCCCGAAGCTCCACTTTTGTTGATGGAGTTTATGCGTTTTAGCACTACTAGTTCTTTTATTCCAATTAAAACGTTCTTCTTTAGATGACATTTCTTTCACTGAATCATGATCACTCTCTGTCACTTGTTTATCATTTAGTTCTTTCGATAGAGTTAGTGAATCATTATTTCCTTCATGATCTTCATGTTTTAAATCTAATTTTGAATTATCAACTTCACTTCGTGAAGTTGATTCATCATTCTTAACTTCTTTTAAATGATTTAACGCTATTTTTGCTTCTTCTTGTTTTGCTAATTGTTGCTGTTCTTTTTCTTTTTGACGTTCTTCTTGATGAACATAATATCCAAAGTTAGACTTAGGTTTTCTATTATTTTTAATTTCTTCAACAATTATAGAGTGGCCTTTCAGACTTGCAGCATCAATATTTGGTTTATATGAATCGCTTTGTTTAATTTCATCATCACGATTAATAACTGCTTGTAATTTTTCTTCATCATCAGTTTTCGTTTTAGGTCCAGGTGAATTTAATGCATTATGATGAAATAGCTTTGATGACTTATTCACTTCACGATGTCCGAAAATTGCACTAGGCACATCATGTGCTTTAAGTGTAACTGAATATTTAGGCACATTGATTGATTCATATTGCTCATTGTGTTCTTTATATTTTGGTCGCTGATGATGAGCGGTTTCATATTGATTAGAACGATTAGCGCGATGATTTTTTTCATATTGATCATCATAAGGATTAACATATTGACGAGTCGATTCATTGTACTGATCATAAATTTTCCGATCAACGTCATGACTTTCAATACTCTCAAACCTTCTTGGTCGGCGTCTTCTTGGTGACATATTTTCAACTCCTTAAATTAAAGTGAGCATTAATATATTTAAATTTAATGTCTCATTACTTTATATTCCTCATTGATTCAATACTCATTTATCACTCTTTAATCAATTCAAATGAAAATGGATGGCCAATATGACCTTCATCCATTAAATATATGCCCTTTTCCCTCGGTGCATTCACATAGCCTAGCTCTTTTAATGAACAAAGCATTCCATTAGATTCAACACCTCTTAGTTTTGAAGGTTTAATTGCCATACCACTAGGCATCATTGATCCTACAGTTGCAACAACAACATACTTCCCTGCTTGAACATTAGGTGCACCGCATACAATTTGTAATGGGTCCTCTTCGCCAACATCAATTGATGTTACTGATAGTTTATCTGCATCTGGATGAGATTCTATCGATTGCACATACCCCACCACAAAAGATGGTTTGTAATGATTAAGGTTAACGTTTATTCCTTCTGATTCTAACAGCTCATTAATCTTACTTAATTGCTTTTCATTTAATTGAATCATACCATTTGATTGGCCTATATCGAGTTGGTCTTTTACATCAAATAGATTGAGTCCAACAATATTTTCATGTTCTTCTTTCGACTTGATAACTGTCACTTTGTTTTTGTCTTCAATTTCAATCGGACCGTTAGGTTGTGCTAATTGAATAATTAATTTATCTCCTAAGCCAACTTCATTATAGTATACTTGCATCATTAATTCCCCTATTCTTTGGTGTATTTAGAATGTGTTTAAAGATTGTTATTAACTGTTATTGAAAATCAAACATACCTTCTCAAATATATATTTAATTTACTATACCTTCGTTTCAAGCTTTGAAATCATTATAAAATATTAAATAAAATGCTTACTATGTTGTATTGATTAAATTTAGGTTTTCATCTGAATTACATTGATGTTTATATGTGCTATTCATCACCTTTTACTCTTTTTTATGTCGACTTTTACCTTGTTTACCTAAAATAAATACAGGCTCTAATGAACCGTCGTCTTTATAGCTAAATGATAGCGACGTAATCGGAACAATACCATTCGTGAAGAAATGCATTGTCATTTGTGCTAACACATCATAACCGGTTGAATTCCTAATATCTGCAATAATTAACGTATCTTGATGAGGTGTCGCAATCATCATTTCACCTTCAATTTTCGATTTCATTTCTTCTAGGAATGGTTTGTTCAATATTCTTGATGCATCATAACCATCTTTTGAATTTACAAAATAATAAATGTTTCCGTTCACTTCATCTTGATTCATTGGCGTTGGTTTTCTTTTAATATTAAATAGAGCACGCTCTTTTACTTCTTCTTCTGTCATATTCAATTTCGTAATTAAACTTTCATCAATTAATCGATACGTATTTTCTAAATCAATCGCATAGTAGATCATTGTTTCTGCAGTATGGGGTGTAGTAATAAATCTACTTCCACTTGTCGTCTCTTGATGAAAGCTCGTCGCACGAATGACTGGATAAATATCATCACCATTGAATTGACTCTCATCTAATCCGTGAGCTTCTATTGTAGAGTTAATATAATAAACAATTTCTTCAACTGCTTGTTCACCATTTTCTTTATATTTATTGATGACTTGACCTATTTTAATCGATAAACCTTTTTCATTATCTTTTCTTTCAATTCTAAGTGTATCATCTTCTAGATTAAAAGATGTATTCACTTTAGATAAGTCAAGTTGCTCTTTAATTAAATCTCTCATTTCAAATACATTCATACTTACACTTCACTTTCTAACGCTCTGTCAAATTTATTAATATCACCATAAAACGTGTAATTGATAACATTTTAACACATTGTTTGTAATACATTTTAATATTTCAAATATGCTTCTATTTTACATAAAATAAGCCTTACATTCTAATCGTAACTATGAGAATGTAAGGTTATTATTTTTTATAAATTTATTCAAATTTAACGTACATCTTTAACGTACATCATTTGACAATAAATCATTTAAGAATGGTATAAAGATTCTATTTTTTTATCATCTAATGATTTTATTAGTATAGTCAATAGTGATCTAGCTGCTTCGTAATCTCTTGAGTCTATAATTGAATAACTGGTATGAATATATCTTGAACAAATGCCTACAACAGCACTTAATACCCCTTCATTTGATAAATGAATACTGCCTGCATCTGTTCCACCTGGCGATCTATAATATTGATATTTAATGTCATGATCATCAGCTGTTGTTTTGAGTAAAGTTTTCATTTGTGGACTTAAAATCATTGTACCATCCATTATTCTAAGTAAAGTTCCGTTGTTTAATTTACCCATATCGTCGTCTTTACCTAACATATCATTTGCTGGAGAACAATCAACAACAAATGCAATATCAGGCTTAATCATATTTGAACTTGCTTTAGCACCTCTTAGTCCAACCTCTTCTTGAACGTTAGCACCAACATATAAATCAAAATCAAGCTGGACATCTTTCAATGCTTCTAACACCTCGATTGCAACAAGGCATCCATAACGATTATCCCAAGCCTTAGCTAAATATCTAGCACTGTCTTTTGGACCAATCTGTTCAAATTCAACTTTAGGTACAATTGAGTCTCCTAGTTCAATACCCATTCCTTCGACTTCTTCTTTACTCGAAGCACCAACATCTAATAACATATCTTCAACTTTTGGCTTTCCACCTTTTGATTCTTGCTTTCTAAAATGTACTGGTACACTACCGACAACGCCAGTATAGTAATCTCCACTTGAAGCTTTGACTTCAAGCTTTTGAGCTAAAATAACATCTGTCGACCATCCACCTAAAGGTACGAACTTTAATAAGCCATTATCTTGAATATGACTTACCATAAAGCCAACTTCATCCATGTGCGCAGCAATGATAACTTTTTTTGCATTTTTGTTAGATGATTTCTTCACAGCAAAAATACCACCTAACCCATCATATACAATCTCATCACTAAATTGACTGAGTTCATCTTTCATAATTTCTCTAACATCATCTTCAAAACCAGGTGCACCATGGGCTTCTGTTAATTTTTTCATTCTTTTAATTGTTTGTTCATTTAACATATGTATTATTCCTCCTAATCGTCATTATATACTCTCTATAATCTAATAATATCCTTATTATGAGTATAGCATAACAGATCATTGATTTATTTATTGTAACCCGTTAAAGTTAACTTAAGGCAATTAGCAAGTGTAAATTATAAAATGTTGTTCAAAAGAATCCAACTTTTATATTAACTTCTAAATTAATCATTATACTCCTTTAAGTAATAAAATAACTTCGCAAAGGGTGAGCTTTTAAAATGAATAAAAAATGGATTATCATCGGTTCTACCGTTCTAGCTTCATTACTTCTTACACGTTCTGTTGCAACATTTATAGATCAAGAACAAAATGAATTACACGCATTCAAAGCTTTAAAGAAAGTCAAAGCAGAGTTCAGTGAATATACTGATGCATATATTATTTATAAAACAGAAAAAGAAAGCCATCTTGGAGTCACTCAAAAAATATACACTGGTGAAATTTCAACAGATTCTAAACGTTATTTATTTAAGGTGAATGCAACAACACTTGAAATAATATCCATCACAGAACAATAGTCTATGATGGATTTTTTTTGTTTTTTAAATATTTAAACGCCTTATGAATTCTAGTCATCGCTTCTTCAATCCGTTCATGTGGTGATGCAGCGTTCAATCTAAAGTGAACCGATTCACTTAATTCATAATGATGACCAGGACTTAATGCTATTCGTCCAACATTTTGTAAGGCATCTTGTACTTCCTTCTCATTATATCCACTCTTCTCAAAACTAATCCATGCTAAATAAGTTGCTTCAGGTATTTCCATAGACAATTCATGACTTAAATGATCTTCTATATATTGTTTTATATACTTCATATTACTTTCTAAATGATCATTCAAAGCATTGACCCATTCGATACCTTCTTTAGTGTAAGCTGCTTCTATCGCCGATAATGCAAGTGAATTAGCAGGCGATAGACCATAAACTTTATGAATATTTGATTCTAATTTTTTTAATAACCATTTATCTTTTGAAATCAAAACACCGTGCGTAATACTCGCTAAATTAAATGTTTTTCCAAGCCCTGTTACAACAGCAATTCGATCTTCATGTATTAAATCTTTGGCCATTGTCTCATGTCCATTTTCTGTCCTAACAAAATCCATATGCACTTCATCACTAATAATATATACATTATGTTTATGACATATTGCTTTTAACTGCTCTAACGTCTCACGACTAAACGCTTTTCCTGTTGGGTTTTGTGGGTTACATAAAATAAACACTTTGACATCGTTTTGTATGATTCTCTGCTCAAAGACATCTATATCAAACTCATAAGTTCCTTGTTCATTGAGTACGAGTGGAGATTCAATAATTTTTCGATTGTTCCCTTTTAACAACGTTAAGAATGCATTATAACTCGGTGTGTGTAATATAACACTATCACCTTCTTTAGACATCATCCTAACGATTTCCGTAATTGCAAATAATACAGTAGGAACATACAAAAGATTCTCTTTAAATAATGTCGTATTGAATCGCTCTTTAAACCAATAGCGAATTGGTTGATAAAAATCATCATGCTTCCAAAGCGTGTAACCAAACATTGAATGGTCTAATCTGTCGTGCATTGTTTTTACAACGAAGTCAGGCGTTTTAACAAACATATCTGCAACCCAGTACGGCTCTAAATCATCACGCGTGAACATCATTTTAATGCCATCTGTTTGAGCAGCGTGAACACCCGTTCTGTCTATTGGTTCATTAAAGTTAACGATAATAATCCCTCCAGTTTAATTTATATTAATTATATCAATCATTATAAATAATTGAAAAAGCAAAGCTTATTCATTAAGCTTTGCTTTTAGCATATATATTCTAGAACCTTTAGAAGAAAATTTCTCTTCATATTCAGTTCTAATATTATCATCAGGCTCTCTATCATGTACATGTAAATTGATATCAACAAACTGATAACCATATTGACTCATTGATATGAGAGAATACTCAAACAACTTTCGATTATCTGTTTTGAATTGAATTAATGCGTCATCTTTTAGAAACTTTTCGTAAATTGATAAGTAATTATGATGTGTTAAACGCCTTTTTTCATGGCGATTTTTCGGCCATGGATCAGAAAAGTTAAGGTATAATTGATCAAGTGGATTAATTGCTAAATAATCATGTATTTCTTCTATCGGCAAACAAATAAGGCGAATATTATCTAAATTTTGCTCTAGAACTTTATCTAATACTCTCACCATAACATTCTTATCCAGTTCAACAGATATATATTGAATATAGGGATTTTGTTTAGCAAGCGTTGTGATAAATCGTCCCATCCCACTACCGACTTCAATATGTTTAATGTCATTGGAACGAATAAATTGTTGCCATACATCTTGTTGTAAATCATCCACTTCTGTGACAACAATCTCTGAATGTTGATTTAAATAATCTATCGCCCATGGCTTATTTCTCATTCTCATTTACAAAACCTCGTTTATATTATGCGTTAATACATCGTCAACAAATTGAATCCATTGATTCATTTGTTGGTAACGCTTTTCTTTTGCGTTCCAAATAATTAACGTTACACCTTGTAAAATGGCATACCATTTCATACGTAACAGGAATGACACTTCAGGTTTAAAATCATATTGCTCAAACCATGATTTCCATTCGTCATACGGCACATAATTATACAGCACCATCCCAACATCAATTGAAGGATCTGCAATCATTGCACCTTCCCAATCGATTAAAAATAACTCGTCCTGTTCAGAGAGCAACCAATTATTATGATTTACATCACCATGACACAACGTATATCCTTTTACATCATTTGATGGAACAAATTCATTCAAATAGTCTACAGCATCAATAATCGTTTCATTTGATAAAAGTTGTGCTGACATTGATTGATTAATCTCATTCAACAACATGGATGGTGTAATCGGATCTACATTCATTTTTTTAAGTAGTACGAGCAAATGATTAGAGTGATGAATTTTATTCAATATTTCTGCAACACGACTAGATTTCATTTCTTCTTCAGTCAAGGAACGACCATTTTTCCAATCTTGAGCTGCGACCACTTCACCAGTTTCAATCCGCTTCGTCCATAAAAGTTTCGGCACAATACCTTCAGCACTCAATGCTGCCAAGAATGGAGATGCATTACGCTTAAGAAATAGACGCTCACCGTTTTGCTCTGCTTTATATGCTTCACCAGACTGCCCACCTGCAGAGTCCAATGTCCACCCTAGTTGATAAAAATGTTCCACGCCTATTTCACCTCGAATTCTTTGACATCTATTTGTTAATACTAAATTTAAAAGTTAAATAAGATTAATATACCTATTTATCAAAAGCCACAACATAAATACTTTATGGAATAAAGAGGAACTCTATGAATCATATATAGAGTTCCACATCTTTATTCTTTTCATTCAGTTTCATCACATATTGTTTGATATTTAAAAGTTGAAATAATAATTATATATCATGTGAAAATATATGATGTGTTATATCCGTTCTTGTTATCTCTATTTAAAATTCTATACGCTATAACACAATATTTCAAGTACCAATATAGTGGATAAAAATTTACATTACGTTCGATATTTAACACTTATTTAACAAAATTAACAGATGTATAACGATTATATAATCTTTTATAATACAAAAATCAAGAACATAAGTTCTATTTTTTCCATATCAGTTAACTAAAATTTTATTTATAATTTAATTTTAAATTTTTATGCTTGACATTACTTTTCATTTAGTAAATAAAGAGCTTCTAAATAAATCGCCGTTGCATCAAGCAGTTGTTTTTTTGATATATATTCATTCGCCTGATGCATTAAATCTTCAGAATCATTAAACATTGCACCGAATGCGACACCTTTATCTAATGTCCTTGCATATGTCCCTCCACCGATTGTAAACGGTGGTGTCATATCTCCTGACTGGTTCTGATATGCCGTCAATAAAGTTTCAACAAATGGGTCATTTGGATCAACATAATGAGGCTGTTGCACTTCATTTAATTTAATGTTGAACGTTTGTCCTAGGCGATTTCTTAATTGCTCAATTTGATGATCAAATGAATAACCTGTAGGGAATCTAAGATTGACACCTACATGTGCTTGTTTACCTCTAACATATCTAACAATGCCTGCATTAATCGATACATCTCCCATCACCTCATGTGAGTAATTCATATCATTTAATTCACCATTTAAATTATTCAACCATTCATGTTTATACATTTCCATAAATGGTCTAAACGTTTCATCAACAGAAAGCGTATCTAAAAATTCAATCATATCAAACATCGCATTATGACCTAATTCAGGTGTTGAACCATGTGCTGACTTACCATTTACTGTAAGGATTAAATCACCTTGATCGACAAACGCTTTCCCTTCTATGCCTTCTTCTCGAATGTAGTTTTCAAATTGCTGAATGACACGTGTCATTTGTTCCTTAATTCGTAATGTAACAGATGTTTGATCGGGCACCATGTTGTAACGGTCACCACTGGTAACTTCTAACACAGTAACATCATCAATCACCGAATGTTCATCTGTTATATCATTCATAGAATACATCACATCAAATGTTGAAATCCCTTTCTCTCCATGAATCAATGGGAAATCAGCATCGGGTGCAAATCCGAGGTCTGGCATAGGTTGATGATTAAAATATGCTGCTGTACATTGCCAATCACTTTCTTCATCTGTACCAATAATCATTCTAAATGTTTTATTCACTTCAATATTAAGATCCGTTAAAATTTTTGCTGCATAATATGCTGCAATCGTTGGTCCTTTGTCATCTAATGTACCGCGCCCTATAATTTTATCTTCTTTAATGACCGCTTCAAATGGATCTGTATCCCAACCAGATCCCGCTGGCACGACATCTACATGACATAGCATCGCAATTGTTTCATCACCACTTGAGAAATCAATATGACCTGCAATATGCTCAACATCTACCACATCATAACCATCACGTTTAGCAAGTTTATACATGTAGTCTAATGCTTCCTTAGGACCAGGTCCAACTGGTGTTGTTTCACTTTTCAATTCGTCTTCACGAATTGATTTAATATTGATTAGCCCTACTAAATCGTCATATATTTGCTGTTCATATTGACTCACAATTTTTTTGAAATCCATAGTGCTTCCTCCTAGTCATTATTGTATTGCTTATTATCTTATTATATCGATTCATAAACGATAATGCATTCTATTCAATAAATTAGAATAAACAGCACAAAAAAATTACTTACTTCAAAATATGAAGTAAGTATGATTGAGAAAAATTAAAATTTGCTATTATTTGTTGTCTTTATTTACCTCTACAACAACTGTATCATCTTCAGCTTTTACGTTATCAATATTTTCATTTGTTACAACGTGGATATTAGACGCTCCACCCTCAGCATCCATCTCATTCGCTTCTAACTCTGCATCTGATGGTGCTGAATTATCTTTTTTCTTTTTAATTTCTTCTACTTTAGAATTCGCTTGTTCTTTCACTTGGTTCGATTTCTCTTGAGCTTTTTGTCTATATTGAGCAGACTTTTCTTGCGCGACTTTAGTAACATTCTCACGATATGCTTTAGGATCTTCTTTTGCTTTGTTAATTTCTTCTTGTGCTAATTTTTGTACTTCTTGTGATTTCGTATTAACTGTCTCTTTTAAGTTTTCAGCATAAGCTTTTGGATCTTGCTTTGCTTTTTCAAATTCTGATGTTAATAAATCACGTGATTGTTTATTTGAATAAACTGCAGCAGCAACTGCTCCACCTAACACTAATAATGAACCTAAGAAACTTCTTTTTTTCATAATATATACACCTCTATTTAAATTATTATTCGTTACATATTCAATATATACCCAACAATATGCTCATTAAACATTAGTTATGAATTCTGTATAAATTCTATCATCGTATATCATCTTTACTAATTTCTATGATTGAACCTTCTGTTAATTCTTCATCTAATACATATGAGCCGAGTTGAATGCGTTTTAATTGTAAAACTCTATTGCCTACGGCCGCAAACATTCTCTTCACTTGATGATACTTTCCTTCAGTTAACTCAATATGAACGACCTTTGTATCTTCATCCATTATTTTAATGGCTGCCGGTTGACACTGGGTATCATCTTTCAATACTATGCCTGACTCTATTTGTTCTATATCCATATCACTTACTGATTCAACAAGTGTAACTTCATAAACTTTTTTGACATGATGTTTCGGTGACATCAAATGATGATTGAATTGGCCATCATCAGTTAATAATAACAGACCGGTTGTATCTTTATCTAACCGTCCTACCGGAACGATTGAACGATGACGATACTGTTCTGGCACAAATTTTATTACAGTGTCGTGCACCGCATCTTCCACAGCTGTGACAACACCTGCCGGTTTGTTTAACATCAGATAAACATGATCAATATAGTCAATTCGTTCTCCATCCATCGTAATGACATCTTCTTCAGATACATAAATATTAGACTTTTTTATTTGATTATCATTGATTTCAATATAGCCTTTCTTAATGATTTTCTGAACTTCTTTTCTAGATCCTATTCCACAATGTACTAAATATTTATCTAACCTCATGATGATGTCCCTAATTTAAACTTGTGTCGTATTTTGGCTGATAATTTAGGGATAAATAAGTCAGCAAAGTGTGATCTAAGTGTCGTAAATCCATAAACGAACATACCGACCAAGACACTAATGATCAATGTTAATACGGCGTGTATTCTATTGGAAATATCAAACACTGTAAATGCCAGCGCCATATAAACTAGCATCACAGACACTGCCATACATAGCGTATAAAACACATTCAAAATAATCGTTCTCGTCAACATTCTCACTCTAAACTCTGTATATTTCTTAATAAACAGTAAGAAAATTATAATACCGATTACGAACACAAGTAACGTCGTATAAACTGCTCCTTTAGTTTCGAACAATGTCACCATTGGAATATTGAGTAACGCTTTTAAGCCAAGCATGACAAAAACGATCCACATTGATAAATATTGGCGATCAATACTTTGCAAAATCGCCGCAATGAGTGAAAAGAGTGACACTAATATACTGACGGGTGCATAGTTGTATAATAAAGTAATACCATCGATATCGTAATGATAAAAACTTGTATATAATGGAGCCGCTAAAATAAAAATACCGACACTTGCTGGTAATGTGAAGAACAAAACAGTTCCAATCATACCTTTAATTTGCTCACTCACTTCATGATGTTCACCTCTAGCAAAAGTTTTTGCAACGTAAGGTAAAAGTGCCACCGCAAATCCAGCGGCTAAACTCGATGGAATCATGACTATTTTATGCGTTGTCATATTTAGCATCGCAAAATATTTGTCGTGTAACATTTCTGGAACATCTGCTAAACTTAGCCCTTTGCTCAACGTAAATTGATCGATAATCATCAATAATGGATAAGTGATCGAAACGACTACGAATGGAATGCTTGTTTTAATAATATCGAAATACATTCTCTTATAATTCACATCGATATGCGTATCATCTGAATCAATCTGTTTCTTAATATGAGGATAACGTTTTCGCCAAAACATCCATAAAACAACTAAACCTGATAAACAACCTATCGTTGCTCCAAATGTTGCCACTTCGTTTGCTAATTTAATAGAACCACCAAGCATTTCCATTACGATATATGCACCTGTTAGTAAGAATAATACTCGTCCTAATTGTTCTACAACAACCGATAACGCTGTTGGACCAAACGACTCGAATCCTTGAAATACCCCTCGCCATGTCGCAAAAAACGGAATTAATATTATCGCAAAACTCACGACTCTAATAACTTCAGTAACGTCTTCTTTAGACCAACCGACATTATCTTTACCTGCAATTGTTAATTCAGCTATGAAAGGTGCGCCCGCAAACATGATAACAAAAAAGACAAAACCACTAGTTAACATAATTAAAAGACTGGATTTGTACAATTTTTCACTGACTTTATATGCACCAAGTGCATTATATTTGGCGACATATTTACTCACCGCCCCTGGCATTCCCGCATTTGCTATCGTAATCATAATTGTATAAGGGACATAAGCATATCCATATAATGAGAGGTTTTCCTCTCCACCAATAATCATAAAAAATGGGATTAAATAAAATACACCGATTAATTTCGATATAAACGTTGAACCCGTTAGAAAAGTAGTACTTCTCATAATATTACTTTGATCTTTCATCCATTCCATCCCTAACGTTTAATATTTTAACTCCAATTTATTATAAATTATAATATTTCTTAAAGTCATTATGATTAATATATTACAATAAATATTATACACTAGAAAGTCATACAACAAATAATTTGAACCGATTGGAGTGATCATATGACAACTCATTTTGATACGATCATCATTGGAGGAGGCCCTAGCGGATTAATGGCTTCCATCGCAAGTGCATCTAATGGTAATTCAACTTGCCTAATAGAAAAGAATAAACAACTCGGAAAAAAATTACTTATTTCAGGTGGTGGGCGTTGCAATGTAACGAATAATGTTCCATACGAAGAAATTATCAAACATATACCTGGTAACGGCAAATTCCTATATAGTCCATTCTCTATATTTGATAATCAATCCATTATTGAATTTATTGAATCAAACGGTGTACCTCTAAAAGAAGAAGATCATGGTCGTATGTTTCCTGTCACTGATAAATCAAAAGACATATTAAATGTATTTCTAAATAAGTTATCTGAATTGAACGTGTCTGTTCAGACAGAGACAACAGTTAACTCGATTGAATATGATTCAGAAACAAAGTTGTATAATATTATAACAAAACAACAATCATACCAATGCACACACTTGGTTATTTCAACAGGTGGTAAAAGTGTGCCAAAAACAGGTTCTACAGGAGATGGGTATAAATTCGCTGCTCAATTTGGCCATACGATAACAGAGTTATTTCCAACTGAAGTCCCTATTTTAAGCGATGAACCATTCATCCAGTCTAACGAACTGAAAGGACTCAGTCTTAAAGGCATAGCACTCAGTGTTTTAGATAAAAAAGGAAAACCTGTCATTACTCATGAAATGGATATGTTATTTACACACTTTGGTATTTCAGGACCCGCAGCACTTCGTTGCTCACAATTTGTATATAAGCAACAGAAAAAACAAAAAACAAAACAAATTAAAATGGCAATTGACTTATTCCCAAATAAAAATGAAACAGAACTTATGAAAGAAGTTACAAATCTTATTGCAGAAAACAAAAATAAACTGATCATTAATTCGTTAAAGTCCATTTTACAAGAGCGATTTATCCAACTCTTGATTGATCGATTAAATATCGATATAGAAACAACTGGACACCATCTGAAAAATGAAGATAAGATCCATCTCGTTAAGACTTTAAAACATTTTTCATTCTCTGTTAACGGTACAAAATCAATAGAAGATGCTTTTGTAACCGGCGGCGGTATAAAATTAAAAGAAATAAACCCTAAAACGTTAGAATCAAAACTTCAAAACAATCTATATTTCTCTGGTGAATTGCTTGATATTCATGGATACACAGGTGGATATAATATTACAAGTGCACTTGTGACTGGATATGTTGCTGGATACAGTACAACTTTAAAATAGCTAAAAATAGAGGATGCATCTTGAACGATGCATCCTCTATTTTTAAGTCGCCAGCTTTCATCCTCTACTCCAAATCTGACAACTAAAACTATATATCTTTATCCTTTAGTAACAATGTTTACAAGTTTCTTCGGTACTGCGATGACTTTAATAATTTCTTTATCTCCAATGGCTTCTTTTACTTTTTCGTCAGCTAATGCGAGTTGTTCCATTTCGTCTTTTGACGCATCTTGAGGAATATTTAATTTTGCTTTCACTTTCCCTTTAATTTGTACAACAATTTCAACATGATCTTCTACAAGCTTAGATTCATCGTATGTTGGCCATGATGCGTATGCGATACTCTCTTCATGTCCTATAACATTATAAATTTCTTCACCGATATGTGGTGCGAATGGTGATAACAGTTTGATGAATCCTGTTGCATATTCTACTGGAATCACATCTTGTTTGTAACATTCATTGACGAACACCATCAATTGCGAAATCGCTGTATTGAAGCCTAGTTTATCAATATCTTCAGTCACCTTTTGTACGGTTTGATGATACACTTTTTCTAAAGATTCATTCGTCTTATTTTGAACTTTTTGAGATAAAGTACCATCTTCATTCACGAATAGTCGATACACTCGATCTAAAAATCTTCTTGAGCCATCTAATCCATTTTCACTCCATGCAATCGATGCATCTAATGGCCCCATAAACATTTCATACACTCGTAAAGTGTCTGCACCGTGTGTTTCGACAATATCATCAGGATTAACGACGTTACCTTTTGACTTACTCATCTTTTCATTACCTTCACCAAGAATCATGCCTTGATTAAATAATTTTTGGAATGGTTCTTTCGTTGGTACTACACCAATATCGTACAATACTTTATGCCAAAATCTAGCATACAATAAGTGCAATACAGCATGTTCTGCTCCACCAATGTATAGATCCACTGGTAGCCATTCTTCTAACAATTTAGGATCAGCTAGCTGTTCAGTATTTTTCGGGTCGATATATCTTAAATAATACCAACAACTTCCAGCCCATTGTGGCATCGTGTTTGTTTCACGACGACCATTCATACCGGTTTTTGGATCCGTAACTTCCAACCAGTCGGTAATATTAGCAAGTGGTGATTCACCAGTTCCAGATGGTTTGATATCATCAGTTTCTGGTAATAATACTGGCAGTTCACTTTCATCAACCGTTGACATCGTTCCATCTTCCCAGTGAATAATTGGAATCGGCTCTCCCCAATAACGCTGACGACTGAATAACCAATCACGTAATTTGTAATTCGTTTTCGCTTCACCAATATCATTTGTTTGTAAATAATCTATAATTTTCACTCGCGCATCTTCAGAAGATAATCCGGTAAACTCACCAGATTCAATCAATACGCCATCGGTCGTTACAATACCTTGTTCATCTCTTTCTCCCTCAATCACTTCACGGATTGGCAAGTCATATTGTTGGCTGAATTCATAATCACGTGAATCATGCGCTGGGACTGCCATTACGGCTCCAGTTCCATAACTGTTCAAAACATAATCAGCGATCCAAATTGGAATGCGTTCATTTGTTAACGGATGGATCACATAGCTACCTGTCGGAACACCTGACTTCTCTTTTGCTAAGTCTGTTCGCTCTAGATCTGACTTTTTAGAAGAATCAACGATATATTGTTCAACTGCATCACGATGATCATCAGTCGTTAATTGTTTTACTAATTCATGCTCAGGTGCTAACACAACATAACTCACACCGTACAAAGTATCTGGTCGTGTCGTAAATACTTCAATCTGTTCATCGACAGCATCAACATTGAATCGAATTGAAGCACCGATCGATTTACCAATCCAGTTTCGTTGCATATCTTTCAAGCTTTCAGGCCAGTCTAGATCATCTAAATCTTCCAACAGTCGATCGGCATAAGCAGTAATCTTTAGCATCCATTGTTTCATCGGTTTACGATAAACGGGATGCCCACCACGTTCTGATACACCATCAACGACCTCTTCATTTGATAATACAGTACCTAATGCAGGACACCAATTGACCGCAACTTCATCAACGTAGGCAAGCCCTTTATTATACAATTGGATAAATATCCATTGTGTCCATTTGTAATATTCTGGATCAGTCGTGTCCACTTCTCTGTCCCAGTCATAGCTAAATCCTAATGACTTAATTTGACGTCTAAACGTATTAATATTGTGCACAGTAAACTCTTTAGGGTCGTTCCCAGTATCTAATGCATACTGTTCAGCCGGTAATCCAAATGCATCAAATCCCATTGGATGAAGCACATCATACCCTTGCATTCTCTTCACTCTTGAAATAATATCTGTTGCTGTATATCCTTCAGGATGACCAACATGAAGACCAGCACCTGATGGATATGGAAACATATCTAATGCATAAAACTTTTTATCATTCTTTCTTTCATTTGTTTTAAATGTCTTATTGATTTCCCAATATTTTTGCCACTTTGATTCAACTGATTGATGATTATAAGCCATCTAAACCACTCCTTTGTAATATTGATTCACAACTAAATATAAATTAAATAATGAAAAATCGCCCCACAACGCAAATGCGCTATGGGGCGATCATTTATAGACCACGGTACCACCCAAATTACATACAATCATGTATCTCATCATTATTAATAACTACTATTTAATCGTTAATCAGGTAAGTTCACTTGTCCATGTCATAGTTTTCACCGACCACTATGTCTCTATTGATTACATATTCAAGTTACTACTCCTATTAATAGAAATTATATGATAAATCGTTTAAAAAGGCAACAACAGGGTTCACGTGTTTCTTTGATATCGTTTCATCAAGATTGAATACAGACCAATGAAAACATAGCTAAACAAAATTAATCCAACGATAGATTTAAAGAGTATGTCCATATTATAAACATCAACGATAAATCCACCGACTAACGGACCGAACGCGCGACTGACAGTGGCGGTAGAATTAACTAACCCTTGATATGCTCCAGTTCTACCTTTTGGAGCGATATCTTGTGCAATTGTTGGTAACAATGGCCAAATAAACATTTCTCCAAAAGTCATAATAACCATACCAATCAAGAATCCACTAAATGCCGTTTGCATACTTGTGAAGTAAAAGGCAATCATGAATAGCAACACACCGACTATTAACTGTCCGACATATTTACCTTTTAACATTTTGATGACAGGTTTAATAACTGGTTGCATAAACACAATCATCAATCCATTAACCGTCCAAATTAAACTATATTGTTTCAATGATATGCTTAAATGTTGAGTTAAATCAGCAATCGTCGTTTGCCATTGGACGTAACCGAACCAACAAATGAAATAAACAATCAATACACTCATAAACGCAAAGAAAATTGTCTTATTTTTCACTTCCATTACATTATGGCTAGATGTATCTACATTTGCATCTACTTCAACACCCCTAAATTGAGTAAATATAATCGTTGCAAATAATACGAACATCAATAAATTCGCTATAAATATATAATCAAAACTAAAATCAGCAACAACACCTGCAAGTGCTGTCCCAACAGCTACACCAACATTTTGCGCAACATATATCGCATTAAATGTTCTGCGCCCACCTTCTGGCCATATTGCACCCGCAAATGCATAAACTGCTGGAAAGATCATCCCAGAACCAAACCCTAATAAAACAAGCCATATCGCATAAAATGGCCAAGTATGAAGAATATTCAACCCGACAAGGGAACTAAATGCAATTAACCCACCTGTCATGATGGTTTTATAGCCCCCGATTTGGTCGAATAACTTACCTCCAAATAAATTACCACACATCGCACTCAATGAATTTAATAGTAAAACAAACCCAGCAATGGATAATGATTTACCTAGTTCTTGTGACATATATATCGTATTCAGTGGCCATAAGAAACTTGCACCGATAACATTTAATGCCATCGCAACAATCAAGTATTTCAATTTCGTCGGCATAATAATCCCCTTTACACTATGAATAATCAAATCATACAAGAAATATTAATTAAATAAAACTTATTAATATAATATGATTTATCAAAAATTGTATGTATATACTCAATTTTTATAATAATATAAATATGCATAAATTTAAGGTACCATACTACATTTTATCTATCGCAATTTGTGTCTCACATATTTAAGTCAATTGTAAAGTATGTTAAAATATTATATTACTATTTATGCTTTAAAAGTTAAATATCATAAATAAACTATCTAAAAATAATAGAAACGAGTGATTCAATTGGCTCAATTTAAATACGCATTTGACAATAAAAGATACCATACGTTTAACTATCACCTAAAACAACATTTCGGCGAAAAAGTATTCAAAGTCTCTTTAGATGGTGGATTCGACTGTCCAAACCGAGATGGCACTGTGGCTTACGGTGGCTGCACATTCTGTTCTGTTGCAGGGAGTGGTGATTTCGCAGGTCGTAGAACCGATCCGATTGAAGTACAATTCGAACAGATCAAAAATCGAATGCATGAAAAATGGCAAAACGGCCAATATATCGCATACTTCCAAGCATTCACAAATACTCATGCTCCAGTTGAAGTACTTCGCGAAAAGTATGAAGCTGCGTTAAGTCAACCAGGTGTTGTCGGACTTTCTATTGGTACACGTCCCGATTGTTTACCTGACGATGTCGTTGAATACCTAGCAGAATTAAATGAACGAACATATTTGTGGGTTGAATTAGGCCTTCAAACAATTCATGATACGACTAGTGAATTGATCAACCGTGCTCATGATATGGAAACATACTATGAAGGAGTAAATAAACTAAGAAAACACGGAATTAAAGTATGTTCACATATTATTAACGGATTACCCGGAGAAGATTATGACATGATGATGGATACAGCTAAAGCTGTGGCTAATATGGATGTACAAGGGATTAAAATTCATTTAATGCACTTATTAAAAGGGACGCCAATGATGAAGCAATATGAGAAAGGACAATTAGAGTTTCTAAGTCAAGAAGATTATACTCAACTCGTGTGCGATCAACTAGAAATATTACCTGAAGAAATGATTGTCCATCGTATTACAGGAGACGGACCGATTGATTTAATGATTGGACCGATGTGGAGTGTCAATAAATGGGAAGTGTTGAACGCCATTGATGATGAATTAATTCGACGTGATACATGCCAAGGGAGTAAATATGACCGAAAAAAACTTGAACTTTAATATACTACCATTTAACCAACACATTATTAAAAGTACTGTCTCACAAGGAGATACTGTAATTGATGCAACGGTTGGGAATGGTCACGATACGTTACACCTAGCAAAAACCGTTGGAAAAGAAGGATTAGTAATCGGATTCGATATTCAACTACAAGCAATCGAATCGACCAAAAACTTATTAAATGATCATCATATTGAACATTATCAACTGCATCATAGAAGTCATGATGAAATAGACCAACTTTCGCTCTCTAATGTCAAACTAATTCAATATAATCTTGGTTACTTGCCGAAAGCAAATAAAAACATTACTACATTATATCAATCTACGTATAATAGTATCGAGCAAGGCTTAAACATATTAGTCCAGAAAGGTGTTATTTTAATTACCGTATACCCAGGACACGAAACCGGTTATGACGAGCATCTATACTTGAATACACAATTTAAACAATGGCCACAAAGCAAAACTCAAGTATATACTTACAAAGGTTTAAATAGAAGTGATAACGCACCGTATACCATTGTGATTCAAAAAGTATAATTAATGGTTATATCTGATACGTATTTAATATATTGTTTAAATTCTCTTTTTTAAAAAGAAATCATCATCATTCATTATGAATGATGATGATTTCTTTAAATTTTTGAGCTTTAAACGTATTAAATTCAAAAAACATTCCAATATATTTCTTTTTATTTTGATTGTAATATTCACATAAACTTGATGCCGATTTCCCATGGCTCAATGCACTCACAATGGTGATTTCATCAATGTTGTTTAGTTCAGGATATGTCAAACTATCGAATTGATTTAAATAATATTCGTTCACAACATCTTGATCACGTTTCAAGATTGCTTCCGTCACTTTTGTCACCATTTTATTTTTGGGCGCATTATTACAATTGACTTGATGTACAATTTTCATAGAGATAAAACACCTTTCTTTTTCGATAAAAATTAATATTTCTAGTTTTTGTATTTGTCTATGATGATATATATTATTGTGGTCACTTTAGTAAATTAAAGATGTTCAATGATATCGTCAGATTAATAATTAAATCCTATCTCATTTAATACTCTATGCATAAAATAATCGATATCTTGAATCACATAATCCTTATACTCATCAATTAATAAATGATGTGCTTTTTTTTCATACCCGATATAATTAAGAAATGTTGAATTTAATCCTGATTTTAATACACTAACCTCTTTAGAATTAATGACTTGATTGTGTTTACTATAATAAACCGCAACAGGTAGGTCTTGTATTTGATCTAACTTCTCAATTGTTTCTCTCATCGTATCATGTACTTCTCTATACCAATGATATGTCACTTCACGATACATTTCTTTATTCGAATTCAATGATTGTTGCATCGTTTTATCCGATGTTAACATGTCACTATTAATGCCAAGATCAAATCGCCCCTCTTTTGAAAGACTTCCTAAGCTTGTTGATAACAATTTCTTTTGACTTGATAATTCATGGTTAAATTCGAGTAATGGATTAATCAGCATAATCCCTTCCACTTTCATTTCGGTTTTTTCAAGTGCATTTAACACAATTAGACCACCAAGTCCTTGACCAATAATAAAACATGGCACTTCATACCTACTTGCGATAAGCAACCATTCAAATAACTTCTCATTATATTGTTCGAAATGTTCGATATGTCCTTTATTTGCTCTACTCGTTTCACCGTGCCCTGGTAAATCCCCCATAAAAATATGGAAACCTCTTTTTCTAAGTTCCATAATTGTATATGCATAGTTACCATGATATTCCATCATATCATGTACAATGACTACTATTCCTTTAGGCTCAACATTTGTCTCCCATTTCCACATATTCATTCACCTTTCATCACGATCGCTTTACAAATATTATAACAAATATTATATGATATGATATTTATATAATTATTAAATTCAATTATATTTTATTCAATACGAGGAGGACTTTATGCTTATACGTTATGAAAATCAATATCCAAAAGTTCACAACAGTGCATACATTGCACCCAACGCGACTATTATTGGAAATGTCACGATTGATGCATCCGCAATTATTTTGTTCAATGCAATCCTTCGTGGAGATTTAGAATACATTCATATTGGAAAAAATTCGAATATACAGGATTTATGCATAATACATCAAAGTCCTAATGCGCCAACAATTGTTGGCGACAATGTAACTGTAGGTCATCGTGTCACGCTACATGGTTGTCATATAGAAAATCATGCACTGATTGGTATGGATTCAACTGTTTTAGATGGCGCTGTCATCGGTGAAGGTAGTTTTGTAGGGGCCGGAAGCCTAGTCACACAGAACAAAATAATTCCACCAAACAGTTTAGTATTTGGTCGTCCAGCTAAAGTCATTAGAACCTTAACTGATAAAGATAGAAAAGAAATGAAAAGAATTTTAGCCACATATCAAAGTCATAAAAAGGTTTACGAGTCAGAAAATAGTTAACCCTTTTAAATTAATAATAGAATCTTTAATAAATAGAAAATGGAAAGGAAGCTTATCAATTGATAAGCTTCCTTTCCATTTGCCATAACTATAATTTTAAAAGAATTTAAAATCGATTAAGCAATTTGTGTTTTCTTAGCAATAGGTGTTACAAAGATTAACCCTAAAAATAAAAACTCATAAAACATAGGGAAAATATTGTGAACAAAAGCACCTAAATGAGCTAAAATTGGTTTCAAAATACCAAATTCATTTAAAGGAATCCATGTTGTAATAATCTTAGTCGAAATTAAGTTAGTAATGTTAAAACCAAGACCTTCAATTAACTTAAACCCATCTTGAGTTAAATGAATTTGGAAAATGTTATCCAAAATGTTCAATAATAAAATAGTTGCAAATCCAAGCCATGCTTTCTTACTTAATAATGCCACGATAAATGCAATAATCACAAAAATAACAGGTTCGATTAAAAACAATCTAAAAAATGCATCCGGTGTGTTAATTCCAAACAACATATCTAATAATTTATTAATCATCGTAACACTCCATTCATATTAGTTCATTCTAATATTATCACATTACGATATTAAATATGATAAATAGAATGTTAAGGTTTTGTAAACATTGTTAAGACGTTACATCAATACATCCACGCTGAATGTTGGATATTCATATATACTTTATGACAATTAAAGCGCTACCATGATATAATTGACTCACACATTGTTTAATTAAGATTACATTAAGGTAATCTTTAATATAAACTATTTAGGAGGTAATATCTATGGAATTCAAAGAACTTTTTATAGGCTTATCGGAAAACAAGAGCTTAAACGCTCTCGCTAAGAAATACGGATTATTATTCGGTGCAAAAAGTGTTGTTGGTGGCGAAAATATTCCTGATACCGTTGAGACAATCAAAAAATTAAATGCTCAAGGTATCGAAGCAACGATCGATAACTTAGGTGAGTTTGTTGATACAAAAGAAATAGCTGAACGTGAATTAATTATTATTTTGAATATGATTGATGCAATCCAAGAACATAATTTAAAAGCGCATATGTCAATCAAATTAACTCAGTTAGGTTTAGAGTTCGATAAAAAATATGCAATGGAAAACTTGCGTAAGATCTTACTTAAAGCAAGTAAAACGAATATGCATATCAATATTGACACAGAAAGCTATAGAACATTAGCTGACATTCAATCTATGATTGATGAAGTAAAACATGAATTCTCAAATGTTGGAACTGTAATTCAATGTTACTTATACGATGCTGAAGAAATGATTGAGAAGTATCCTGATCTTCGTCTAAGACTCGTTAAAGGTGCGTATAGCGAAGATGATACGATTAGTTTCCAATCAAAAGAAGACATTGACGAAAATTACATCAAAATGATTAAAAAACGTTTATTAAACGCTAATAATATCACTTCAATTGCAACTCATGATCATAATATTATTAATGAAATTAAACAATTCGTTAAAGATCATGATATAGATAAGGATCAATTTGAGTTCCAAATGCTATATGGATTTAGAACAGAAATGCATAAAGCATTAGTTGATGAAGGTTACAACTTCTGCGTTTATATTCCATTTGGTAAAGACTGGTTCGCATACTTCATGAGAAGATTAGCTGAAAGACCTCAAAACTTAGATTTAGTCATTAAATCATTCGTCAAAAAAGATACAGTAATCAAAGTTGGAAGTGCCGTTGGTTTAGTTGCTTTATCTGGTTATGCAATGAAGAAAGTATTAGATAAAAAAGATCAGTAATATTTAGTGATTCAATAATATATGAATTAAACGAAATGAGTTATCCTCATTTCGTTTTTTTAGTATCTTATTTAATATTATTAATGTATTAATTTACAAAATCATATTATAAGATATAATTAATCATATTAGAATGCAAGTATGGAGGTTTTATGATGACAGCCAAGAAACTACTCATCATTTCACTAATGTCATTATGTTTAAGCTTTATATTTAACACGTTAAACCCACTTTTAGATAATGTGTTAGGCCCAATCAAAACGATATTATTCGGTACAGGAGTGTTAAGTGGTATTTTTATGTTTTTGGCCATGTTCACATTACACCGTGTTATTAAAGCTAGACTTTCACTACCACAATCAATAAATAAATTACTACCTTATCTCATCATCTTTTATAGCTTAGTCATTATTATATACTTTCTAACGATGCTTGATACACTAGGAATATTTGAAGTTGTGGATTTTTCATAATGAAATATTTATTTATATTCATCGGAGGGCTAATTGGAGCAACGTTCAGACTAACTTTTATTCAACTCAATCTATTTAATACAGATGAATTTTATAATATTATTTTGGTCAATCTCACTGGATGTGTTTTACTAGGGTTCGTTTATTCACTAGACAGTTCATTGTTCAATCAGTATTTCATACAAGCAGGATTGATATCTAGCTTTACAACCTACAGTGCATTTAACTTTCATTCAATTCAGATGATTGATCAATATGGTGCAATAGGTGTCATGATATTCATTTTGAGTATTTTAGTTTCAATTATTATTTTTTTCTTAACCGTAAAGGCTTCAAAATCTTTATTTAAAGTGAGTAGTCATTAATTATGATTATATTATCCATAATATGTGCAGCACTTGGAGCAGTATGTCGTGTGTACATCACAGATTTGTTAAATGCCAAAATAAGTCACTCAACCATAACACCAACTACATTTGTTAATATTATAGGATCCATTATGATTGTCATGTTCATTCCATTAATGAATATCAATGAATTCATACATTTGCTTATTCCAGGTTTTTTTGGTGGGTTTACGACATTTGCGACAATGACTAAAGAATATTATGAGCTCATTACATCTAAACAGTATAAATCCTTTATTTTATTATTCATCACATACATAATACTTTTATTACTAACACTAAGTTTATATTTATTTATCCAATAGATTTATTGAACTCAATCAAAATATAATATATAAAACGAATGCACAAAAAGCCCTTATAAAGTATCCAGTGATACTTTATAAGGGCTTTTATCTATTAAAATTTATATTCATTAAGGATTCATCTCTAGCAATTGTTGTTTAATTTGTTCTAGCTCCTCCACAGTGTATTCAAATCTACCATGGAATACATGCTTCTCAAAATACTCTTCAAGTTCAGGTTTCCCCATTAATACAATCACATCTTTATCTGTTGAATAATTAATCGAAACATTTCGCTTCGTCTCTTGTTCATTATAGAACATAATTGTTTTGACAGGATATTGCAACTTTAAAATATTACGTATTTTCTCAGCAGTGACTTTCAAATCTTGTATTTGATGGTCTAAAGGATGCATTACAACTTCACCGTTGTCTTTCGGCTCAACAATAAATGAATACTCATCTTTATGATCATATCCAAGTGCATCATAAACACCTTCTAAGAATGGGAATTGATCGAATTGTTGCTCGTTCATCCCATGATATACGTGACCACTGAAATAGTTTGAATCAACTATATAGATACCTGTACGCGTAAGAATCACATGATCCACTTGCTTTGTTTGTTTATAATTTTTTGACGGAATCAATACATTCGCAAGAACATGCATATCTTCTGGACGAATTCTTTCTTGATCAATTAATTTATCTCTAAATGACAGTAACGTAATATCAGTTAAATATTGACTTTTACCATATGTAAATTGCTTTAGAGAACTAATTTGACTAGATTGATCATCAACAATCGCATCGTATTTAGATTGCTGCTCACTAAATTTCTTTTTACCGTCTACACGTTCAGTTTCTATACGTTTTTCATAATCAGACGTTAACTTTTTCTCGCGATCATCACGCGCTTGTTGTAATTCTTTGTACTGCTTGTTCGCTTTAATCATCTTTACGATAAAGAAGACTAACAAAATAAGTAATAAAAGTGCTAAGCCGAACATGATCCAATGAATCATATCGAAATCATTCATATTGATATTCATTTATTCTCCTCCTTTAGTTACATTTAGATTTTAACAAAAATAAGGAAGTAAATAAATAATTATTCTTGCTCATCTATAGTCTATATCAAATTATATTTATACTATTTTATACAGACGACATTCATACTCATTTAATTCATTTATACTATTAGTTTTATGATTAGAATAATTTCCTAGTATAAGTTTATATTCTTGCTTAATTAATGATATTTCTTTCTTACTATCTGTCAAGTTAGCAATCACCAAATATTTTTCTTCATTTAAGCTTCTTGTATAAGCGAATACCGCTTCATCCTCTTTTAACAACAGTTCAAAATCCCCATAAATTAAAGTATCTTTAGATTTTTTCAATTCAATCATTTTTTTATAAAAATTCAGGATAGAATTTTCATCATTCAATTGATTTTCAACATTAATTTTCTCATAATTTGGATTTACATTAAGCCATGGTCTATTGTCAGAAAAACCTGCATTTTCTTTATTATTCCATTGCATAGGTGTTCGAGAGTTATCGCGCGATTGTTGTTTTAGTTTATTAATTATTGTATTTTCATTTATACCTGAAGCTAAATCTTTATCATATATATTACGTGCATGGACATCATTAAATTCTTCTATTTTAGTAAACGGATAATTGGTCATACCTATTTCTTGTCCCTGATATATAAAAGGTGTTCCTTTTTGGAAGAAGTAAATCATCCCATGACTAGTAGAGCTCTCATACCAAAAATCTTCACTTCCCCATGTCGATGGGATTCTAGGTTTATCATGATTTTCAATGAAGAGAGCATTCCAACCAATTCCATTTAATCCAGTTTGCCATTTATTTAATACTTTTTTATAACCTAATACATCGAAATCTTCATTGGAGTGATAATCCCATAAGTTTAAATGCTCAAACTGAAATACCATATTAAATTTACCATCTTTTTCTCCAACCCAATCAGAGGCATCGTCTATCGTCACACCATTAGCCTCTCCTACAGTCATAATATCGTAATTCGATAAAGTTTTTTCTTTTAATTCGTTTAAATGTTTATGAATACCTTCTTGATTCATATGGGCTGAAAATGAAGATACATATTTCTCATCTAACTTTGGCTTTAGATCTCCTTTATCAAATGATTTTTTTATATGGCTAATAGCATCTACCCTAAATCCGTCAATACCTTTATCAAGCCACCAATTGATCATTTCATAAATGGCTTCTCTCATATCTTTATTTTCCCAATTTAAGTCAGGTTGCTTTTTACTAAATAAATGCATATAGTATTTATCAATGCTTTCTTCATATTCCCATGCTGAACCTTCAAATATACTAGCCCAATTATTAGGTTCGGACCCATCTGATTTAGGTTTTTCCCATATATACCAATCATGATATGGATTGTCAGAGCCTTTCTTTGATTCAATAAACCATTCATGTTCATCACTTGTATGATTCACTACCAAATCCATTATAATTTTCATATTACGACTATGAGCTTGTTCTAGTAATTCATCAAAATCACTCATAGTTCCAAAATCATCAAGTATTTTTTTATAATCACTTATATCATAACCATTATCATCATTAGGTGATTCATATATTGGACTCAACCAAATAACATCAATACCTAAATCATTCAAGTAGTCTAGCTTTTGAATTACACCCCTTATATCTCCGATTCCATCCCCATTGCTATCTTTAAAACTTCTTGGATAGACTTGATAACAAATAGCCTCTTTCCACCATGTCTTTTTCATATCATTCACTCCATTTAAATTCTTGTTCCTGTTTCAAAATCAAAAAAGTGTGCTTTATTCATATCAAATGCAAGTTCAACAACATCTCCAGGATTCAAATCATTTCTAGAATCTAACTTAGATATAATTTCATTATCACCAATCATTGAGTAGACCATAATTTCTGAGCCTAGCAGCTCACTAACTTTAATTTCACTTTTAAATATTGTATTTTGTGATGATTGTAAAAAAATAGGTTCATTATGAATATCTTCCGGTCTGATCCCAAACTTAATCTTAGTATTTGTTGATTTTTTTTCACTTATTCTTTTTAGGACACCACTTGGTATTTCAAATTCGTTATCACCTAATAAAAGTTTATTCTCTTTTATCTCTGTTTCAAAAATATTCATTGCCGGAGACCCTATAAACTGTGCTA
Organism: Abyssicoccus albus; assembly: GCF_003815035.1. Classification (NCBI taxonomy): domain Bacteria; kingdom Bacillati; phylum Bacillota; class Bacilli; order Caryophanales; family Abyssicoccaceae; genus Abyssicoccus; species Abyssicoccus albus. The sequence goes on along the minus strand of NZ_RKRK01000002.1, from coordinate 279,665 downwards.
CAAAATCATTCTCTGGGTGATCATAAACTTCTTTTGGGGTACCTACTTGCATAATATCTCCGTCTTTTAAAACTACAATTCGGCTAGCCATAGTTAAAGCTTCAGTCTGATCATGAGTTACATATACAGTTGTAGTACCTAACCGTTCATGTAACTTCGTGATTTCAGCTCTCATTTGTACCCTAAGTTTAGCATCTAAATTAGATAATGGTTCATCCATTAAAAACACTTTTGAATCCCTGACAATTGCTCTTCCAAGAGCAACTCTTTGTCGTTGACCGCCTGATAAAGCTTTAGGCTTTCTATCTAAATAGTCTGTTAATCCTAGTATCTTAGCCGCTTCTTCTACCTTTGTTTTAATTTCCTTTTTATTAACTTTTCTTAATTTCAAACCAAAAGCCATATTATCAAAAACAGTCATATGTGGATACAATGCATAATTCTGAAAAACCATAGATATATCTCTATTTTTCGGTGGAACATTATTTATGACTTTCCCATCCAAATAAAGTTGACCACTTGTAATGTCCTCAAGTCCAGCTAACATTCTTAAGGTGGTAGACTTTCCACATCCTGAAGGACCTACAAAAACAATAAATTCTTTGTCCTTGATGTCTAAATTAAAGTCTTTAACAACGGTATTATTCTTATCATATGTCTTTTTTACATTTTCAAATTTTATTTCTGCCACTAATCTCACTCCATTATGATTTTAATTGTTTTGTAGAATCACGTTCTATAATTGATGTAGGTATTATAGAGCTATGCATAACCGCGTCTTCTTTCTGTAGAATTTCTAATAAAGATTTAGCTGCTATTTTACCTAAATTTTCTGGATATATATTAACCACTGTCTGTGGTGGACAAGCCGATTCACTTAAATATGAATCTGTAAATGTACATGTTTGAATATCATCAGGTATATTCACATTTAATTTATATAATGCACTTAAGAGATTTAAATTAAGCATACTATCCGTGGTAACTATACCAGTGTAGTTTTTCCTTATATCCTCATTTATTAAAAGGTTTGTGATTTCATCCCTAGAAACTACTTCATTGACATATTTATGTTGAATATTGTCTTCTTTACACACCTTAAGAAAGCCAGTTAATCGGTCTTTATTTACTTCATAAGTATTGTTTTCACTTAAAAACAATAAGGATCGATGTCCTAAACCGCTCATATATTTTGTTAGATTATATGATGCTTCGATATTATCATTATCTACAAACATAACATTTGGATCATTATTTATTTTTTTTCCGATGACAACAAATGGGACCTCGTTATCCACTAAATATTTATATATTGGATCATTCTCCATTGAATATAATAGAATAAATCCATCTACTGCTTTACTAAGTACAAGTGCTTTTACCTCATTCAATAAGTCCTCTGAAGTATAGCTAGTTGTCATAATTGTTGAAAATCTTTTTTCTTCACATACCGATGAAATACTCGTTAAAACTTCTGTAAAAAATGGGTTTTGTCTCATTTCGATTGAGATTGTCTTTAATACCAAACCGATTGTATTTGATTGATTAGTTACTAATTTTCGTGCTGTAATATTAGGAACATAGCCTAATTCATCCATAATTTTAGTTACTTTTTTTCTTGTATTCTCACTAATATCTTTGCTATTACTCATTACTCTAGATACAGTTGATGGAGATACATTTGCTTTCTTTGCAACGTCTTTTAATGTAACCAAACTAATTCCCCCTTATTTAACTGCCCCGTCTGATACACCTTTAATAATATGTTTTTGAGCAATAAAGTAACCTATAATCACAGGAATTATTGATATCGTTAATCCTGCTAAAGCTAAATGCCATTGCTTTGTAAATTGTCCAAAGAAGAAAAATAATTTTAATGGAATAGTTTCCTGACCAGGACCTAACACTAAGCTTGGTAGTAAATAGTCATTCCATATCCAAATTATATTTAATATACCTACTGTCACTGTAATTGGTTTTAGTAAAGGAAATATAACATACCAAAATGTTTGGAACTTAGATGCTCCGTCCATCATTGCAGCTTCATCTAACGACTTAGGGATACTTTGAAGAGCCCCATGGTAGAGAAAGATTGACAAACTAGTTCCAAAACCTAAGTACATAAATATCAAACCACTCATGTTTAAACTCTGTAAATCACCAAAAACTTTAACTAAAGGTATCATTACGGATTGAAATGGAATTAACATTGCTGCAATAAAAATAAAAAATATTAAGTTTGATGTTTTACCCTTATTACGATTCAACGCATATGCAGCCATACTTGAAAATATAATAATCAATAATACTGACATCGTTGAAATGAATATAGAATTAAACAATGTTTTCAAAAAGGATAGTTCTTCAAAAGCTTCTACAAAGTTATTCAATTGATATACTTTAGGGAGTGCTAAAGTACTTTCGAAGATTTCTAATTTTGACTTAAATGCATTAACTAACATTAGATAAAAAGGTGATAACCAAACTAGTGCAAGTAGTAAGGCTAAGATTTCTAAAGTGTATCTTTTTAATATCTTCATTACATCTCCACTTCTTTCTTTTTATTGTAATAAACTTGGGTCAAACTAATGATCATGACAATAATAAAGAATATAACTGCTTTAGCTTGTGCCTCACCCATTAGATTCATTTTAAAGGCTGAATTTACAATGTCCATTGCCACCATCGTTGTTGAGTGTCCAGGTCCACCGTTAGTTAAAGATAAGTTTTGATCATAAACTTTGAAGGCCCCCGACAAAGTTAAAAACATACTAACTGTAAAAGCTGGAGCTACTAAAGGGAAAGTTATATTTTTAAATTTCTGCCATGCATTAGCACCATCAATTTCAGCTGCTTCTAATAAATCATTAGGAACATTCTCAAGGTAAGCTATATAAATGATCATTATATAGCCAGCCATTTGCCAAGTTGTTAATATAACTAATCCCCAAAATCCTGTATGTGAATCACTTAGCCATGATTGCAATGATTCATTTCCTATAAACTCACCTATTGATGCAAATACTTTTGTGAAAATAAATTGCCAAATAAATCCCAATATTAACCCACCAATTAAGTTAGGCATAAAGAATATAGTTCTTAAAAAGTTTCTTGTTTTAATATTACTTGTTACTAATAAAGCTAAACTTAATCCAATGATATTAATGAATATTACTGATGCTATTGAATACTTGAACGTAAAAAATAATGAATGTACAAAGGTCTCATCATTAATAAGACCTAAGTAATTATCAAATCCGACAAAATTAGGCGATGAAGTCACATCCCCATTCCAATCAGTAAATGAAAAATAAATTCCATAAACAAATGGAATAATTATTACTATTGAAAGAGCAACTATAACTGGTAATACAAATAACCAATAAATCATACTTTTAGTTTTCACAATATGTCCTCCTTTGAAAAAGAGAGACCTTAAATATAAGATCTCTCTTTAATTATTATTTTCGTGCACTCTCCCAAGCTTTTTTCGCTTTAGAAATCGCATCATCAAAAGTCGATTCACCTATTACATAATTTTGTAAATAAGAACCAAGAGAATCATTTGTATAACCTGTTGGATAACCTTTGAAAATCCATTGCGAAGTTTCTCCTTCTTCAGCATATTTATAAATTTCTTTTGACAGTGGGTCTGCAATCTTTTCAGTATCATAATCTTTATGAACAGGAATAAACTTAAATTCATTTAATATAACTTTCTTACCTTCATCTTCAGTATACAACCAATCGATAAATTTCTTGGAAGCTTCTTGAACTTTTTCATCTGATTTACTGTTAACTGCCCAGTATGCAGAAACACCAACTGGCATTTTCATTTCATTATCTACTGGTATTGGGAAGATACCTATATTCTCTGCTAATTCAGGGTTCACACTTTCAATCGTTGGATATGCCCAGTTACCTTGTTGAATCATCGCAACTTTACCAGTTGAAAATAACTCTTCAACTTGTTGAGAATAATCAATAGATCCTACTGGTTGTTTAGAAAAATCTTTTTGAATATCTAAATATTTTTTTAGTTGATCTGATTTACTAAATGGTAAACTCTTTGATTGAACAGCCTTTTCAATAGTATTATCAAAATCATCTGTCAGAAAAACACTAGCCGCATGATCACTTAAAACCCACTTTTCTTTACCAGGTAATGCAAAAGCAGCTTCAATATTTAAATCTTCTTTCTGACTATCAATTTTCTTAGCAACTTTTTTCAAATCATCTAAGCTTTTAATTGATTCAACATCAATATTTGCTTTCTCGAAAATCTCTTTATTATATATTATTCCATATCCTTCTTGATTCATCGGTACACCGTATGTTTTATCATCTAAAGATACTGGAGATAATAAATTTTCGTCTAAAACTTTCTTTACTGAATCCATTGTTGTTAATTCTAAAAGTCTATCCTTATGATAATCTAAATCTTCTTTACCATTAATATTAAAAATATCAGGTTCACTTTTGGAAGCGATTTTTGATTTCAAGACTTGACTATAGTCATTACCTCCACCAATAGTTTCTACTTCAATGTTTATATCAGGATTTTCTTTCATAAATTTTTCAGCAGCACTTTCAAATTGCTCTTTAAATTCAACCTTTGATTGAAGAATATTTACTGTAACTTTACCATCCTTATTACTTTGTGAACCACCTGATCCCGTATTTCCGCAAGCTGATAAAACAAAAACCATCGCTAATACAACTAAAAACACATTTCTACTCTCTTGAAAAAATTTCATAATAGCACTCCTTTAAAAATAATTAGAAAACGTTTTCATTTAATTTACACTCATAATATATACTTTTAAATATTTTATGTCAATAGTTTTACGAAAACGTTTGCATTAATTCTTAGAATTGTCATTAAATATACATTAAAATAGAATTAAATAATTTTAATTATTCAGTATATGCCAACAGCCACATGTCAATTAAAATTTTAACTAGATTTAATATATTTATTTTTGGAAATATGTGTTTATCATTCCTACAGTTGGATATATACTATATAACTTTAGAAAATTTAAATTCTAAAGTATATTCTTAAATATTTCAGGAGGAATTACATTATGAAACTTAAAAACGTATTATTAGTCGGCGGATTTGCATCAGCGTTATTATTAGGAGCTTGTAGTGAAGCTGAAGATTCTGCAGACGATGCTGGTGAAGCTGTAGATGATGCAACAAGCGGAGATGAGTCTACTGAAGAAGATGATGCAGGAGAAGAGTCAACAGAAGAATCTACTGATGATGATGCAGGAGAAGATTCTGCTGATGATGCTGATGATCAAGGAGAAGATTCTGCTGATGATGCTGATGATGCTGATGATCAAGGAGAAGATTCTACTGAAGAATAATATATAATTAAAGTTCTAAAAAAGCCAATTGCTAATGTTAGCAATTGGCTTTTTTATTGTATTTGTTTTATTAAGCTTTCTAATATTAAGAAATAATAAAAGGAATATTAAATAGTTACTTGATGATAGTTTCACACTATTATTACTTCAGTACAGACTTTAACTCTTCAACTTTGTTCGTTTGTTCCCATGGTAAGTTCAAATCATTACGACCAAAATGACCATATGCCGCTGTATCTTTGTAAATTGGTCTTCTCAAATCCAACATTTCAATAATTCCTGCTGTCCTTAAATCAAATGTATTTCTTACCGCTTCAACAAGCTCTTCTTCAGAATAATCACTTGTTCCAAAAGTATTAATCGATATACTCACGGGTGCGGCAACACCAATTGCATAAGCTAATTGTACTTCGCATTGCTCAGCAAGATGAGCAGCCACAATATTCTTTGCAACGTACCTTGCAGCATATGCTGCAGAACGGTCTACTTTCGTAGCATCTTTACCACTAAATGCACCACCACCGTGGCGTGCATATCCTCCATATGTGTCGACAATAATCTTACGTCCTGTCAGTCCAGCATCACCTTGTGGTCCTCCAATGACAAATCTTCCGGTAGGATTAATATAAATCTTTGTCTCATCATCTAGTAAATTTTGATCAACTACTTTATCAATGACTTCTTTTCTAATATCTTGTTGAATCTGTTCAAGCGTAATATCTTCCTTGTGTTGAGTCGAAATGACGATCGTATCAATACGTTGTACTTGATCATTTTCATCATATTCGACAGTCACTTGAGTCTTACCATCTGGTCTTAAATAATTTAATGTTTCATCTTTACGTACTTTAGAGAGTTGCTTCGATAATTTATGTGCTAAAGTAATCGGTAATGGCATCAGCTCTTCTGTTTCATTCGTTGCATAACCAAACATAAGCCCTTGATCCCCTGCACCGATTGACTCAATCGTTCCATCATAATCTTCATCTAAACGATCTTCATAACTCTTATTTACACCTTGAGCAATATCTGAAGATTGTTCATCGATTGCAGTCAGTACTGCCATTGTTTGATAATCATAACCATATTTAGCACGAGTATAACCGATATCTTTAACTGTATCCCTTACAATTTTTTGGATGTCGGCATATGCCTTAGTAGAAATCTCTCCTGTAATCAGAGCCATTCCTGTTGTCACTGTTGTCTCACAAGCTACGCGTGCATATGGATCTTTTGATAAAATATCATCTAATATTGCATCTGATATCTGATCTGCAATTTTATCCGGATGTCCTTCTGTTACTGATTCTGATGTAAATAACCTTCTCGTTGTCATAATTTTTCCTCCTATATTTAAGTGAATGAAGCCACCTAATAAGTTAATTCATACTAAATTACAAATAACATACTGTAAAAACACATCATGGAAATAAAAAAAGCCATACTCTAAAGAGCATGGCTAACCGTTCAATAACACTTATCGATCAAGGATTACATCCTTGCAAACGGTTGGCACCTTAATTCGATTGAATTGGTTGCCGGGCTTCATAGGGCCATGTCCCTCCACCTCTCTTGATAAGTTATATACTCATAGTATACAAAACCTTATTAATACAGTCAATATTTTATTTGATCTTATTAAATTTACAACTATACACATTTTGTCACAAATAAATATTTTGAACTAAATTTAAGTAAGCGTATACATTTTACTTAACATGACCATAAGTTATGTTATACTAATGCATGAAAATATATTTAGGAGGAGTCATAATGGTTCAAAACGAATCCACATCTATTCAAAATCTTTTAGACAAATCTTCAACAAAACAGCAACTCACTTCTGCACAACTTGTCGTTGAAAGTGTGAAACTTGGTGAAGGTGTTGTCACACCTCAAGGTGCTTTAAGTGTAACAACTGGTAAATATACTGGTCGTTCTCCTAAAGACAAATATATTGTTGAAGAGGAGTCTATTAAAGATAAAATTGATTGGGGTCCTGTCAATCAACCAATTTCGAAAGAAGTATTCCAAAAATTATATGGTAAAGTTTTAAATCACTTAAATGGACAAGAACAATTATACGTATTCAATGGATATGCTGGTGCTGACGAATCTACGCGTCTGCCTCTTCGTGTCATCAATGAATTTGCATGGCATAATATGTTTGCTAGAACAATGTTTATTCGCCCTGAAACAAAAGAAGAAGGTTTGAATATCAATCCAGAATTTACTATTGTGTCTGCTCCAAGCTTTAAAGCTGACCCTGAAGTAGACGGAACGGGTTCTGAAACGTTCATTATCGTTTCATTTGAAGAAAAAATTATTTTAATCGGTGGTACTGAGTACGCTGGTGAGATGAAAAAATCAATCTTCTCTATTATGAATTTCTTATTACCTGAAAAAGGCATTTTAAGCATGCATTGCTCAAGTAACGTTGGAGATGCTAATCGTACAGCATTATTCTTTGGATTATCAGGGACTGGTAAAACAACATTATCTGCAGATCCTAACCGTAAATTAATCGGAGATGATGAACATGGGTGGAGCGATGAAGGTGTTTTCAACATAGAAGGTGGTTGTTATGCTAAAACAATCGACTTGTCTCGTGAAAAAGAACCTCAAATTTATGATGCAATTCGTTTCGGTGCAGTATTAGAAAACGTTCCATTAGACGAAGAGAATTATCCTAAATATGATGACAAATCTTTAACTGAAAACACACGTGCTGCATATCCTTTATATAACATTGATAATACGAAGGATCCTTCAATCTCAGGTCATCCAACAACAATTATCTTCTTAACAGCAGACGCGTTTGGTGTGTTACCACCGATTTCGAAATTAACAAAAGATCAAGCAATGTATCACTTTTTAAGTGGTTTCACTTCTAAGCTTGCAGGAACTGAACGTGGTATTACAAGTCCACAACCCGTATTCTCAACATGCTTCGGTTCACCGTTCTTACCTTTACATGCAACGGTATACGCAGAAATGTTAGGTGAAAAAATAGATCAACATGACGTTGAAGTCTTCTTAGTAAACACAGGGTGGACTGGTGGTCGTTACGGTGAAGGTCAACGTATGAATTTAGGACATACGAGAACGATGGTTCGTGAAGCAATCGCAGGTCATTTATCTGATGTTGAATATAAGCAAGATGATATCTTTGGATTGAACATTCCTACAGAAGTAACAAATATTCCGTCTGACATCTTAATGCCAAGAAATGCATGGGATAATAAAGAAGATTATGATCAGCAAGCAAAAGAATTAGCTAAAATGTTCAAGGAAAACTTCGAACAATTCGGTGAATCTTCGAAAGAAATTGCTGAAAATGGTGGATTCAAATATAATATCGAAAATTAATAAGCATCAACTTTATCTTTTCACTTAAATATCATTCACAATAATGATGTTTGACATTTATTAAATGATAAAACATAGCCCTCTAAATTTAAAAGAATTTAGAGGGCTTTTTGTTTATATTTAATCATCAAAATATTCTATCCATCTATATATGTCACCTTTAACCTCTTCATATTGATATGGATACGGACTATGCCACATCGAGTATTCAATAAATTGATGTTCAATATTCGCTTCATACAACATATTTTTTAGAACAAGTGCTTGGTCGACAGTGACCATACGGTCCAACGTACCATGTAATATTAGTGTCGGTTTCATTTCACTCATGCGAAGCAAAGGATTCCTTTTGTCATATTCATATCGATTAGATGGCTTACCAATGACGCGTTTCATCGTTTTCCTCAAATCAGGACGTTCATCATACATATGGTCATAAGAAATGGTTGCATTATACATAATCACCGAGCGTACATATTGAATCTCTAGAGCTGTATGAAGTGCCTGAACACCTCCCCTTGAAAATCCAATCACATGACAATTATATACCTTAAATTGCTCCGTAAGACGTTCGATAAAACGTATCGTTAACCTTAAGTCAATCCCACTGAATTCATCATGACCACTACTTCCATTACTCCCAGGATAATACGGTGCTATGACTAATGTATTTGGCGATGTAAATTGTAATAATCGTTGTAATCTAACACGCCCCATACGCCCTTTACCTCCACGTAGATAGACAATGATTCTTTTAATTGATTGATTTGGTACAACGATTAACCCACGATGCTCATGACCAAAATCTTTATGACTCACTTCATATGCGTTATATTGATGATGTATTAGTGGAATTTGTTTATACTTCATCTAATCGCCTCACAATATATCTTATACAATGATCTTCAAGTAAATGGCTTCTATCCGTGATCAAAACATCGTCGATATGATCAACGAGCAAATAGCCAATTGAATCATCAGCTAAATCTGATGATTCAATATCATCAACTTCAACAACATATACATCTTTAATAATTTCTGGTTTCCTGATCACTTTATATTGAGCAATATGTTTAAATGAATGAACAGATGCAACAGCACCAGTCTCTTCATATAATTCTCTAGCAGCTGCATTAACCGACAATTCATCTCGTTCAATCTTACCACCTGGAAATTCAACACCTCTTACTTTATGATGCATCAATACCCATTTTGATCGATAGCGTGGTAAAATAAGGACGTGGCCACTATGTTCGTATTTAGTTTTATCAAATGTTAATACCACTTTTTGGTTCATTGAATCGATAAATTCGAGCATGAGCATCACCTTTACTCTAAATAATATAATATTATACTGATACATGATTAAATTAAATAACTAAATTAAACACCTAATTAATTGCAATGCATTTAATCATAAAAAAATTAATAATAAAGAAATAAATCAATTGTTAATATAAATCACACAAATTAAGACTTAAAGGAAGAATTTCATGAAAGTACTGTTAATAAAACTCATTCATATATATAGAAAATATATCTCGCCATTAAGCCCCCCAACATGCCGTTTTTACCCAACATGCTCAACTTACACACTTGAAGCGATTGAAGAACATGGTGCACTTGTTGGTGGATATCTATCGATCAAAAGAATTTTAAAATGTCACCCACTACACCCAGGTGGTTTTGACCCTGTTCCTATAAAAAACAAAAGAAATAATAATGATAATAAATAGGATATAAAGAAAGTTAATCATTATATATACTACCTATCCTTCAATATAAAATGATTTTTGTGAAATTATCTTTCTAGCTTTTGAAATGGATATTGATTCATTTGTAATGTAATATCACTAAATTTAAAATGACCATCTAATTTTCCGTTATAAACGTTTTGTAACATTACCTCATAATTAAACAGTTCATTGTTAAAGTAATAATTGTGCGGCGTTACATCACCTGTTTCAAAAGCTATTCTATTACATAATGTCGTAAACAACTTACTTAAAGCGTATTCATACATTCCTCCGAATAGCACATTACATTCCATTCGATGAATACATTGGACCGCTCTACTAAAACCTCTTAACCGTCCAATTTTCAATACGATAAAGTCTGTTGATTTGATTTTTTTAGAGCTTTCAATCACTTCTTCAATTGTCATATTAAATAAAGCTTCATCATATCCTATCGGATAGTCTAATAACGTCTCCCGCTCATCCTTAAAGCCTTTAAATGGTTGTTCAATATACCTAATATTGTATTGATTTTTCAAAGTATTAAGGCTGTTGACATCATCTAAATTCAAAGAACCGTTACAATCAACAACGAGTTCAATTGGGTTAATTGAATCGATATATATTGAGAATGATTTTTGAATTTCATTTAATATTTCTTCTAATTGATCACTATATTTTATTTTGATTCGTGATACTTGCTTATATTGTTGATTATGCTTGATTTTTTCCAAAACAGACCTTAACTGTGAAATCGAATGTATTGTTATACCATAATTAAGATTTGATGGTTGCTTTAAATTATAATCCAGTGATTGATTCGATTCATAACCTAATGTGTAAAGTCCTTGGTCAAATAACGCCTGCACATAGACCATATCAAACATAGACACAGCATAGTGGCAATCAATACCTTGTAATACATCATGGAGTTCATCGATATGATGAATATCCACGTAATTATCTATTAAAACATCTTCAATCACCTGACACGAATTGAACACGTCATTAATCGTAACTTCTTCATACCACGATGTGTTAAACGCTACACATTCTCCGTAATAAGATAAACCTGTATCAAATGTACACTTAATGAATAAACTATCTCTTTCAGTCAATGTTGTTAACACCGTTATAATCGGATCGATAAATGATTCATTTGCTTTGAAATATTCTATTCCTAAAAGCTTCATGACGTACCATCCTCTTGTAACATATATTTAGTTACTTTACCTGTTTGATTTCTCGGAAGTTCATCAATCATTATATATTGATCTGGATGTTTATATTTAGATAGTTTAGCCACCACAAGGCGCTTTAACTCATGCTCGATGTCTGAAAAGTCAATAGTCTGATCTTTTAATACGATATAAGCAACTGGTCTCGCACCCCACTCTTGATTAGCTTTTCCAATGACTGCACTCTCTAACACGTTTGGATGTCTATCTAGCACTGCTTCTATTTCTTTAGGGTATATATTCTCTCCGCCAGATATAATCAAATCTTTACGTCGATCAGCAATGATTAAATATTGATCATCTATCACTTTCGCTAAATCTCCGGTATTAAACCAACCTTCATTAAAAATTTCATCATTCATCTTTTCAGAAATATTTAAATATCGATCAATGACGTTATCTCCTTTAATCCACAATGCACCAATACCTTCTTCATCTCTTTCCTGGATCAACACACGATGTTTTAAATCATGGTCTAAATCGCCAACAGTATTTGGATTAATTTGTAATGCATCGATATTTGCAGTAATAAATTGAGAGCACGTTTCAGTCATTCCATAACTATGGTAAATGGGAATATTTTGATGTATGCATTGTTCAATCAACTGACGATTCAAACTTGCACCACCTACTAAAATACCGTCAAAAGTCTTTAATAATTTAAAATCAGCTGAGAAGATTTCTTGTATCATTTTCGGTACACAACTGATAAATAATCGATGGTGATTTTGATTTAATTTATTTTCATTCATTTTATTATTTCCATTGTTTTCATTGTCTAGATTCAACATCACTTGATGTAGAGCACATATAGAAAATTTATCGATAATGATACACTGTATCCCTGAAATTAAACTTCTAATGAGGATACTTAAGCCTGATACATGATACAACGGCATCATATTAATCCAATAATCTCCAACAGTATAATCAAAGACTTCCTGACATTGAATCGCACTGAAATAATGGTTTTTCACACGTTGAGGTACTGCTTTTGCTCGACCAGTCGTTCCACTCGTAAACATGATGGTTGAAATTGCATCACATTCTTTAATATTTTGCTCAGAAATCGTTGTTATTCTTTTATTTATGCGACTATCTTTAGGATCAACATAATCACCTTGATCATCATAATGGTCAACTCTATATTTAGGATATGTTTCAATGATATTTAAACGATTAATTTCAATCTCATCTGTCATCTTCAAGCTTTGTTGATCAGTATATAATTGATTACACTGTATAGATTTTAATTGTTGTTCAATCTCATGTGGAGTTAATCGATTATTAATCAACACAATTTCAATATTTTTGTACCAACAAGCAGTGATCATTCGAATCAATTGATGCTTATCGAAATAAAGCAAGGCAACACGACGTTGCCTTGCTTTAATTTTGATGTGGTCATTTTGTGCTGCATCAAATAAACTTTGTCCTGTATATTCGTATGAATCACCTTTGACAATAACTCTATGTTCATATTGCAATTTTGCATTGTATAACACATCATAGTTCATAAGAAATCACCTTATGGGAACTTAGGGAATTGATCAAAGTCCGGTTTACGTTTCTCTTTAAACGCATCACGACCTTCTTTTGCTTCTTCGGTTGTGTAATATAATAACGTCGCATCTCCAGCCATTTGTTGAAGACCAGCTAATCCATCTGTGTCAGCATTCATCGCTGCTTTCAAGAAGCGAAGCGCTGTTGGAGAGTGTTCTAACATTTCTTTACACCACTGTACTGTTTCATCTTCTAATTGCTCATACGGAACTACAGTATTTACAAGACCCATATCTAACGCTTGTTGTGCATCGTATTGACGGCATAAGTACCAGATTTCACGGGCTTTCTTATGACCTATAATACGTGCTAAATAACCTGATCCATAACCAGCATCAAAAGATCCGACTTTAGGTCCTGTTTGACCAAAACGTGCATTATCTGCTGCAATTGTTAAATCACAAACAACATGTAATACATGTCCTCCACCGATAGCGTATCCTGCAACCATTGCTACAACTGGTTTTGGAATAACACGTATTAATCGTTGTAAATCCAACACATTAAGACGAGGAATTTGGTCATCTCCAACATATCCACCATGGCCACGTACTTTTTGGTCTCCACCTGAACAGAAAGCATCTTTCCCTTCACCTGTTAGTACAATAACACCCACACGCTCATCATCACGTGCACGACTAAATGCATCGATCATTTCAGTAACTGTTTTCGGTGTGAAGGCATTTCTAACATGAGGTCTATTAATCGTAACCTTTGCAATTCCTTCAAAAAATTCGTATTTAATTTCATCATATTCTTTCAAAGTTTCCCATTGTCTAGTTGACATCATTCATCTCTCCTCTAAGTGATTTTCCATTGATTTATAGCTTTTATACTATCTAATAATATTGTATCAAATTTTTCTCTACATTCCATGTGAATTGAATGCCCAACATTTTTAACGGTATGAACAGAACAATATTTTAAGTGATGGGCCATTCGTTCATGTATTTGAACAAATTTTTTATCAAGTGAACCATTTATCAACACGACTGGATAATCTAACATGTTTAGTCTATCCATATATGACGGCATTACACCACTTCCATAGTGCACTAAAGCATAGTTTAACCCTGTCACACCTTGTGCCAATCTATTGTGACGCTGTTGCTCTAATTGATCAACAGAACAATTTTCATATTGCGATTGAAACAATGGTAATGACTCCCAATCTGCTACAAATGATTCAATCCCTTTTTCTATAGCGTTACGTCCTCTTTCTTCATCGATTTTCTGTCTTTCCAATCTATTGTAATTGTCTTGAATACCTGCATGGCTACTTTCCAAAATTAATCCTTTAATCGATCTGTTGTCGTCATTCATCGCATAACTCAAAGCAACTCGACCACCCATAGAATAACCGAACACAATCCACTGTTCTATTGAAAGATGGTTACGAATATCATCCAGTGCGTGTGCGATCTCATCGATTGATTGATATTGTAAATGATTTTCTTCAACTGACTGTCCAAACCCTGGTAAATCCACTTGTACAACAGTATATTGTTTACTTAACAATGAAGCGATTTGATCAAGTGAAGACATATCCGATAAGAAGCCATGTAATAATAAAATAGGGATACCTTTATCACTTTCATGTGATAGCGAACATTTGTCTAATTCAGTTGGTCTACTCACTTTAAAATTCAACATGTTGAATACCTTTATTAATATTTTCATTTAATAACTTAAACATTTCCGTATTATACTGTCGGTTTGTTTTAATTTCAAAAATCGTCCGTTCATATTGACCTTTTAAAGTGTTTTGTTTATTCTGTTTGTTTTGATCCATTATTTTATTATCTAAATCAACGGATAACTTAGACGTTGACTGACTGGTCGTAAAGTATTTTTTTATATCATCCGCTGTTTCAAATGATACATAATTAAAATGATACAGTTTCGCATAATGTTCAAAATCCAAATCCATTGGTGTTCCAAATAGCCTTTCAAAATATCGTTCATCTTTTGATTGAGGTAAGTGATGGAATATACCTCCACCATTATTATTTAGTAGCACTATGTCTGTCTGACTACCGTATAATTTATGCATTAATAAGCCATTTGAGTCATGATAAAACGTCAAATCTCCTACGATTAACAATGACGGTTCTTCCATCCCAATCGCAAGACCAGTACTGATAATACCATCAATACCATTCGCACCTCTATTACTATAGATCTTGTAAGTATGCTCGTTCGTTAATAAATCTAAATAACGAATTGGCATACTATTTCCTATGGTCAGAGTCATAAGGTTTCGTTCGGATAAATATGTTGATAAAAATTTATTTAACAGATTCAATTCATCGTTTGAATAATTTGCTAAAAACTCATCTTTTAACTTGGTTATAGTATGATCTAGGTTGATTAATTGTTGAGCAAATTGGTGTTGTATGTCTGTATTTTCATTTTTTTTATCTGCTATCTCCTTATTGACTTCTTTATCTTCTATACCTTTATTGGCGTTTAACACAATCGAATATAAACCATCTAGATCTGATGTATTCAACGACAACTGTCCATATAAAATTTGATCGAAATGGTTAGGAAAAACGTCAGCTAATTGATGACTCGGTTGAATCAATAGTTGTTTACAAGATTGTGCCTTCAACCATAAATTAGTCGATTTAGATAACTGAGGCCGACCAAACTTTACAATTAAATCTGGTTTAACTTGTTCTTTAATACTTGATTTAAATATTGAATCATATTCAAACACTTGAAAATTCGATGGGTTGGAAATACTTCTGTAATGGCTCAACATATCTGCCATCAACGGAATGTGAAAGTCATTCGATAACTTGATAATATTATCAAGACTGTCTTCCATCATACTCCCGACAATAAATAATACTTTGTCATGCTTCATGATCGAATCAATTAAATAGAGCATACTATCCGCTGTCATCTGCATTGAATTCATCACTTTGCTTTTATTTGTACTATTTTCATTAGTATTATTTTCATGTGCAGTATTCAGTTTAAATCTTTCTTCTAAATATTCAATATCAACCATTAAAGGCTCTCTAAACTGAATATTATAGTGGACTGGCCCATTAGAAACATCAATCATATAGCTTAATGTTTGATAAATCTTCTGCTGAACACCTTGCAATGTTTCAACAGACCCATCAGCGACTGGGAAATTAACAGACTGTGACACATAGTTTTGATACATATATGTTTGATCAATCGCTTGTGGCGCCCCAATTTGTGTCAATTCAAACGGTCTGTCAGTTGTCATGATCAGTAATTTTCTATGCATTAACCCTGCTTCAGTGATGGCTGGTAAGTAATTACTCGCTGCAGTACCAGATGTACAGATTAATCCAATTGCATTAGATGTGCCTTGACTACGTCCAAGTGCAAAGAATGCTGCACTTCGCTCATCTGGATGTATCCACGTTCTGATTAATGGATGTATTTCACATGCGAGTGCTAATGGCGTTGATCTAGATCCCGGTGAGATGACGACTTCTTTAATACCTTGATCAACAATAGATTGTACAAAAACTTCTACATATTTTGTTAGATGTTTATTTAACATGCTTTTCAGCTCCTAAAAGTGTGAGCATAGGCTTAAATTTATATAATGTTTCTTTCTGTTCTTCTTGAACCGACGAACCTTCTACAATACCACTTCCGGCATATAAAATAGCTCGTTTTTTATCCATCATCATAGATCGAATACCGACCGCAATATCACACTCTTTTTGATTCGATACTATTCCAATTGGTGCACCATATAAGTGACGTTCAAACGGCTCAAGTGTACTCATTAAACTTGTTGCTTTATCCGTAGGTACTCCACCTAGAGCAGGCGTCGGATGCATCTTTTGAATAATATCGATAGGTTCATTTTGGTTTAATTTCGCTTCAATCGAAGTATATATGTGATGTACGTGAGTATTTGATAATAATTTAGGTGCTCCGACTTGAATTGAATCCTCTTTAATATAAGGTTCAATACCAGAAATAATATCTTTCACAACAAAATTATGTTCATTAATATTTTTTTCATCTTTTAATAATGACTGTTGATTTTTATCTTGACCATATAATGTCCCAGCGACACCATTCGTATACAATGTATCACCTTCGATTCTCACTAACCGTTCAGGTGTTTCACTAATAAAGCAAAGACCTTTATTTTCAATCCAAATATGATAGTTATCGTCTTTTGATATGAGCAAATTTTTTAACACAGCATTCTTTCGAACACCTAAATTGTTGAATTTAAATTCTACTTGTCTCGCAATAACCGTCTTTTCTATATGGTTTTGTTTTATTTCTTTAAGGATTTGTTTTACACTTTGTTGATATTGAGCTACATCAAGCTCTTTCATCGTGCCAAGTGCTGCATAATGCGATAACTCGTCATTCGATTTCAATGACTTTCTGATATAATTTAGAATCGCATAAATATGTTCTCCATTCATATTTTCAGAGAATTCGGGATAAATTTTCACTTTAGAATCAGCAATAGTGCAAGTTAACTGAACATGTGGCAACCATATATGATCAGTAAACTCATTAAAAGGTCCCGTGGTGTTTCCATCAAAATCGGCCATATATAACCCTTTTTGAGCTATTGAAGTTGAACACCATTCGTTGTATTGTGATGCATCAACTAACTGATTTACTCCAATTCCAATATGTATTGTTTGTTTTAAATCTTTATACATGTAAAATTTATTTTCATTTTTCATATTGAATTCATTTATATAATCATCATGAATTGCTAGTTGCTTGTTTAAAAATTTATGTTGTCTTTCATATATCTTCACTATAAAATCTGCCAAATATTTTATATCAATTTCAAATGGATTTGGTTTTGTATTGTTCTGTTGCATATACAGCATCCTCCAATAAAATACATTACACTTATTTTAACACGTTTATGATAATAACTCATGATTTGAAATTAACTTCTTATTGACTTTATGAACAACTTTTCAATACACTAAAAATACAATAGAAATCATCAATGATTGTTATTAATATAATTATTATTGATTAAGACTATATTAAACATCAAGAGAGGTCTACATATGTCAGAACATTACTATAAACAACAAACAGGATTCAGTAAATATTACCATTTAATGCGTCCACATACTTTAACCGCTTCATTCGTACCTGTTGTTGTCGGAACTGCCTGTGCAATGTTATTTACAGAAATTGATTGGTTGTTATTTTTCGCAATGTTAATCGCTTCAATACTCATACAAGCGGCTACAAATATGTTTAATGAGTACTTCGACTATAAGAAAGGGCTAGATGACCATGAATCGATTGGTATCGGGGGAGCCATTGTTCGCAACGGAATGAGTCCGAAAGCAGTCGTTAATTTAGCCGTAATGTTCTATATCATTGCAGCAATTATTGGGATATATATAACAATTCAATCTTCATGGTGGATTTTACTGATTGGAACAATTTGTATGGCAGTTGGTTACTTATACACGGGTGGTCCATTTCCGATATCATGGACACCTTTTGGAGAAATTTTTGCTGGTTTCTTTATGGGATATGTCATTATTATGATTACATTCTTTATCCAAACAGGTCATATTCATTACGTGCCCATGTTATTCAGCATCCCAATTTCATTCAATATTGGATTATTAAATATGGCGAATAATATTCGCGATCGTGAGAAAGATAAAAAAAGCGGTCGAAAGACATTCACGATTCTTTTTGGTAAGTCATTCTCAATTATAGTGATGACTTTACTGTATATTTTTGATTTTGTATTAATTTTATGGATTATTTTCTTCAAACCATTTGGCTCACTATGGATGCTCATAGTATTCATTAGTATTCCACTTGTAATTAAAGCTGTAAAACAATTTAATAGAGGATCAACCCCACCTGAGTTAATGCCAGCAATGGCTACGGTCGGAAAGTTTAATACAATTTTCGGATTTTTACTCGGTATTGCAATTATTCTTACAGCTATTACAGGTATTTAATAATTTCGTTATGTTTAATCATTTTTAATATAAAAATAGACAAGCCATTAGTCTTCTTTGACTAATGGCTTGTTTACGTCATATTCTTCTAATAAGTCTATAATAACTTGAAATGTTTTAGGATTAATATTTCGAATAATACCACGCTGTTCATTCTCACTTGGCAATAAAATATTATAGTGTGCTATTCCATTCTCGAAGCGATCTTCCTCTTCGTGTTGATCACTAATATCAAATTTATACTCAATGATTTGATCAAAGTTTAACACACACATTGTCCATTGCATATCATTTGTTTGATCTCGTTCAACATAACCATATATAAATGAATCCTCAAGGACTAAATATATTAATGTTTTAGTCAATTCGATCAAAGCTGTGCCTTGATGATAAACTTCACTATGAAAATTATCTTCGATATAGTAACATTTTTTTAGTTCATCGATAAATGATTCATAAAATGCTACTTCTTTATAATTTGTTTCATCACTTTCAATTCGTTCTTTTATAATATTCTCAATAGTTGTTGGATATGTGAAAGCGTCACATATTGCATTAATACGTCTATAATTAATCAATCCAACCACCTCATTTTATTTAATTTTTGTCAATAAATTGTCATTAACAAAAATTATTATACCACGTAAATAAACCTTTGAATAGATATCATACTAACATAATAACAATTAGCAATGTAATTAATCTATCTGAATTGGACATTAATTTATGTTTATTAATTTTTATTTATTTTGAAATGAGGTGATTAATATGTTTTTTAAATACATTAGCCATTTTTTGTTGTCCTTGTACATTTGGATGCAGTCCATCATACAAGTCACGCCCTTCCTCATCCCATACTTCGAATTCTCTAATGATTTGAGACTCAGTCGTCATATCAATCACTTGGAAACCATATCTCTTGGACATCACAGATATAGCCTCATGAAGACAAGGCAATACTTCACGATCTGCACGTTGGATCGGCAGTGCTACGAATTTTTCTGCATTTGCATACATTGGTTCACTTTGAATCGTCCAAAACGACCATCTTAACGCTTCATACAAATTTGACCGGTCCAATGATTCGAGCGTAGGTTTATTCATCGCTGTCTCAAAATTACCTGTCGCAAAACCATCATTAGTCCCCATCGCGATAATTATCATATCAGCTGGGTATTTCATTTTGATAGCACTATTTACCTGGACGCTCATATTTTTTCTAAGTGGCACATTCTCACGGTCTTTATACGTTGCACCAGCTTTCGCCATATTTCTAACACTTTTAAATGAAATATCTTGAAGTAACCATTTAGGCCAATTACTCCTTACACCCTCTTTATAGTTTGAACCATCGTCATCCATCGATGCAGTTTCAGTAATACTATCACCAAATATCAATAAATTCATTTGCTCCGTTGTTGATATTTGATGAGGTTTATTCCTTTTTGTAAATAGATTAAACATCATTTAACTCCTTATTCACTTCATTCGTTTTATATAATGAATCTTATTTACATCTCATATATATGATATATCATTTCTTTTAATTGTGATATAAGTATGAATCGTATATTGATTATTATTATAATTAATCAACATAGTCATTTCATATATTTATATATAAATAAAGAAGCATCCTCATCTGAGAATGCTTAAAAACGGAGAGTGAGGGATTTGAACCCTCGAAACGAATAAACGTTTATACGCGTTCCAGGCGTACGCCTTAAGCCACTCGGCCAACTCCCCTCGATAAAAAAATCAGGAGCGATATTTCGCTCCTGATTGTATGACCCCTACGGGATTCGAACCCGTGTTACCGCCGTGAAAGGGCGGTGTCTTAACCGCTTGACCAAGGGGCCTATGGCTCCACAGGTAGGACTTGAACCTACGACCGATCGGTTAACAGCCGATAGCTCTACCACTGAGCTACTGTGGATAAATAAAAAGCGGGTGATCGGAATCGAACCGACATCATCAGCTTGGAAGGCTGAGGTTTTACCACTAAACTACACCCGCGTAATACAAGGGCGACTGATGGGAATCGAACCCACGAGTGTCGGAACCACAATCCGATGCGTTAACCACTTCGCCACAATCGCCAAGAAAAAGATGGCTCAAGACAGAATCGAACTGCCGACACAAGGATTTTCAATCCTTTGCTCTACCGACTGAGCTATTGAGCCGATATTAAAAATGGCGGTCCTGACGGGAATCGAACCCGCGATCTCCTGCGTGACAGGCAGGCATGTTAACCGCTACACCACAGGACCACTCGTACTTAAATTGCGGGAGACGGATTTGAACCATCGACCTTCGGGTTATGAGCCCGACGAGCTACCAGACTGCTCCATCCCGCGCTAATAGAATTTTTTCGACTTTTATAATATATCATTAGTTAGTATATATAGTCAATAGGTATCATAAATTTTTTTACTAAATATAAAATATATTATTAATAACTCTTCTATACACTATAACAATACAAATTTATTATTTCAATCTCTTTTAAATGACTTAACTCCGATAATTTTTAATATTATATGAACATTAAAAACAAAAATACACCAATCATATCAATTGATGTATTGCATAGAGAATAATGATAGGGGGTAACTTATTCTTACTATATTCTTATTATATTATATGTGAATAAAATAACAAGTTATAAGTGAATATTTTCACAAAAAATTCACAAATAATATATCTTTTAAATACAAATAAGAGTTCAAAACTATTATAAGCATAAATAAAAGCATAAAATAATAGACTTTCATAGTAAGGTATTGAAATAAAACAATTATATATAATTAAATAAGGGAATAACTATATTAAAATATGGAGAGATAAAAAATAAATAGAACTTACATTAATGTTATTAATAATAAAAATAGAATAAGAAAAAGAAATTATGAAATGAATTAAGATAAGAAATTAATCATGATGTATTTGATTAATTAACTTAACTCTATTATTAAATAATTCAATGACATAATTTGGTTTAATAATTTGAACTCTCGGTGCTGCCCAACAACAAATAAAAAAGATATCTTCAAAAGCAATATTAACATCGACAACTGCATATTGATCAGTAATACTAACCTCTTTGATGATTGGAAATGTTCTTTTAAATCCTTCATAGAAACCATTCTCGATTCTTAAACGAGTAACGATTAAATCTTTACTATCGTCAGTACAAACATCATCATAGTTATTTTCATCTTGTTCAAATTGCTTCCCTTGCCAATCAATAATATCTACAACTTTCATTTGATTAATTGAGTCATTTTCAATGTATACAAGATTATGGTGATAGAACTGATAAATTAAATACAGAGGTTTGATCTCATTCTTTATAGAAATCTCCCCATCGTCATCGTAGTACTCTATACTGATTCTCTTACCTTCATAAATAAATTGCTGCAAATCAAGTAATCCTTCAGGTGTTGCCTCTCCATCGATTTGGAACTGGTCTAAATAGTCCAATAACATTGGTTGATCTTCTTTATCAATTTTAGATATCGCTGAACTTAAATATTGAATTACATTAGAAGATATAAATGGCGTGATACTTTTCAATTGAATCATTAAAGCAATTAACTCACGACTATCTTGCTTATTATTAATAGACTTCAAGATAAATCCTTTTTCTTCATCAGAATATGTAATTTTACTTAAATGTTCTTCACCTATACCAAGTACTCTCTCAGTATCATGAATTACTTTTTCAACTTCTTTCATATATCTTTGGTATGTTCTTTGACTTTTATCAAAATGTTCATTTAAATAACTAACGGGTATAAACTTTTCTAATACTATTTTTTTATGTATATGCAGAATATTAGATTTCTTAGACATTAACACGAAAACCCCAATTCTAATATATTTGTATAATTAGAAATATGTGATATTTCTACATTATATACCCATTAATTTACAAGTCAAACTATTATTTTCATATTTTTCTAACTTAATTTTAATATTTAGAATTTAAATTTTAAGTTAATTTAATTTTCAAATTAACTATTATATATTATTTGATTTTAAACATTTATCTATTTTATATTTATCATTTACATCTTATTAAAAATGTTTTAATTATATTTATAAAAAAAGAATTCTTACACTAAGTAAGAATTCCTCATTTAAACTGTTATGCTCAATATTACTTAAATACTCCAATACTTAATTCATTATAATAAACTATATAATTCAATATTTGGAAATTTATCTTCAAACCATCTCATCGCAAAGTCGTTCTCGAACAAGAATACTTTCCGATCATATCGATCTAACACAAGCATACTTCTTGGTGAATTCATCGCATCTGTCACATCTTCTTCGTTATGAATCCATCTTGCCTCTTTCTTACCAATTGGATCCATCACAACTTCGACGTTGTATTCACTTTGCATTCGATGTGTAAATACTTCGAATTGCAATTGACCAACAGCTCCTAATATGACTTGATTAGTATGCATCGACTTATAATATTGAATAGCGCCTTCTTGAACTAGTTGTTCAACACCTTTATGAAAATGCTTTTGCTTCATGACATTCTTCGCACTAACTTTCATGAAAATCTCTGGTGTAAATTGTGGTAGCGCTTCATATTGTATTTTACCTTTATCACACAACGTATCACCAATTTGATACGTTCCTGTATCATACAAACCGATAATATCTCCACTATATGCATCATTAACCGTTTCAGTACTGTCTGCCATAAACATTGTAGATCGACTGATTTTGCTCTTCTTTCCTGTTCTTGTGAGTGTCGCATCCATTCCACGTTCAAACTGACCACTGACGACTCTCATGAATGCAATCCTATCACGATGTTTCGGGTCCATATTGGCTTGAATTTTAAAGATAAATCCACTGAATTCATCGTGATCTGGTGCGATAAACTCATCATCGACAGTTTTACGACCTTTCGGTGATGGTGCATGATCGATATAAGCATTCAAAAAGTTCATCACACCAAAATTCGCTAATGCCGAACCAAAAAATACCGGTGTCATGTCTCCTTTTGCTATCTTTTCTTGATCAAATGCATCCCCTGCCTCGTCTACCAGCATCAATTCTTCAATTGCTTGAGTAAATACACTGTCGTTTTCAATTGGATGAGATGTTTCTAGTTCATAATCCTCATTCAGATTTAATCGATGTTCTTCATCTCGAAATGGTTCAATATATTTTTCATTTCGATCAATAATACCAAAGAAACTTTGACCCATTCCAATTGGCCATGTCATAGGGTATGTCTCGATGTCTAACGTTGATTCTATTTCTTCAAGTAACTCGAAAGGTTCTTTCCCAACGCGATCAAGCTTATTAATAAACGTAAAAATTGGGATTCCTCTCATTTTACATACTTTGAAAAGTTTAAGCGTCTGTGGTTCAATCCCTTTCGCACAGTCAATAACCATCACCGCACTATCTACTGCCATTAACGTACGATACGTATCTTCAGAGAAGTCTTCATGTCCTGGTGTATCTAATATATTGACCTTAATTCCATCGTATTCAAATTGCATCACTGAACTTGTAACGGATATCCCTCTTTGTTGTTCAATATCCATCCAGTCACTCGTTGCAAATTTTCCAGTTTTCTTCCCTTTAACTGTTCCTGCTTCTCTTATTGCACCACCAAATAACAATAACTTCTCAGTTAAAGTTGTCTTACCCGCATCTGGATGGGATATAATCGCAAATGTTTTTCTATTATTTACTTGTTTTGTTAAATCCATAATATGTTCCTCACATTTCTATTATCCATTGGTTAATTCTTAATGCTAATTCTCTTGCCAAAGATTCATCAACAAGATTGAATAGTGAATGTACTAAATGTTCCTCTAATGATTCCCCATATAAATCATCTTCAAATTGTATTGACCAATTTAAATCAGGAATACTGATAACTGTATACTCTTCTTTCTTATTTTGATATATAAATACTTTACATTCGTACCCCTCACTAATACTTTTTCTAATTTTCACGATCCATCACTCCGTATTTTTTATATGCCGCATTTAATGCAATCTCATCTTCACGATAAGGATGCTTCACACCACCAGGTCCAATCTGGTATGGTTCGCGCCCTTTACCTGTAAGCAATATTGTATCTCCCGGTTCCGATATCTCTATTGCAAATTCGACACCTCGACTGCGATCACTAAATTCATATATATTATCGTGTGTTGCTCCTGCTTTTAATAGTCCTGTTAAATAGTCTGGATCATCATCAACTGGATTATCTGGCGTGTAGATTGCAACATCTCCTAAACATGCGATTCTACCCATATCAAAAGCTTTCGTCGTATCTCTTTCCCCTTGCATTCCAGTTAAAACAATCAGTTTGTTTTGAACAAGTGGTTTAACAGATTCAATCACTTTTTGTAACCCATCTGGCGTATGTGCAAAGTCTATCACTAATTGAATAGGCAATGAATCATCTAATACTTCTAATCGCCCTGATACACGTTCCAACTGATCAATCGTTTGAATAATTTGTTCAAACGAATATCCCTTTACCCAACAAGCGGTCATAGCCGCAATTAAATTTGATACATTAAACAGTCCAATATAAGGACTTGTAACATTATATTGACCTGTCGGTGTCATCAGACGAAATGTTGTGCCTTCAATTGATTCTTTAATATGATCTGCATAAATATCGTGATGAGATTGGAGACCATAAGTAATCACTTCATAAGGTGAGCTCGTTCTATACAGTTCACTGACAGGATCATCACCATTTAAAATCACATATTTCTCTTTAGACAAATCTTGACCAAGCCCTGTAAACAGGCGTTCTTTAGCATATTTATAATCAGTCATTGACCCATGAAAGTCTAAATGATCTTGGGTTAAATTCGTAAATATCGCGATATCAAATTCAACACCATTTAAGCGACCTATCATTAATCCATGACTTGATACTTCAAAGTTCATAACATCAGCACCGAAATCGACAG
This sequence comes from Abyssicoccus albus, assembly GCF_003815035.1. Classification (NCBI taxonomy): domain Bacteria; kingdom Bacillati; phylum Bacillota; class Bacilli; order Caryophanales; family Abyssicoccaceae; genus Abyssicoccus; species Abyssicoccus albus. The sequence goes on along the minus strand of NZ_RKRK01000002.1, from coordinate 253,428 downwards.
CTTCGTGTATATGTTCTGTTAAAGTGACTGTTTCAGGCGTTGTATTCTTCGTTTCATAGTGATTAGCATTTAGCATAAACCCATTCGTTCCAATATAACTAGAATTAAGACCTAAGTGTTGCCATAAGTGATGAAGCATCGTCGCAATTGTTGTTTTACCATTGGTTCCAGTAATACCAACGGTCGTTAAATGATTTGTTGGATATTCATATAACATATGAGCAAACAGTGAAGCCACTCGAAGACTATCATTAACTAGTATTACAGTAATATCATCCGATACTTCAACAAATCGTTCAACGACAATCACTTCAACACCTTTATTAATAACATCCTCTATAAAGTTATGACTATCAACACGATTGCCTTTGCTCGCAACAAAGATTGAACCTTTTTTGACTTGTCTTGAATCTGTTGTAATATGGGTCACTTCTCTATTGGTATGTCCATACACTTGTTTTATTTTCAATCGATCGATCAACAGCTTTATCTCCATTACATCTCACCTCATATTCATCATTAAATTATAGCACCTTTATTTAATATTATTAAGTGTTTGTAAATCTTCGGGAAATTCTGTTCAATATTTATTAAATAAGATAAACTAATAATGAGATATCATATGTACTTATAAGGGGATGGTGTTTACACCAAAAAATAAGTGCATCACATAACTTAACGGGGTGTAAAAATGACAAAGAAAAAATTACTGATCATAACTGGTTCATTTGGCAATGGACATATTCAAGCGACTGAAAGTATCATGAGTCAAATAGACTTAAACGAAATCGATGTGTATAAACACGACTTATTCTTAGAAGCACATCCATTGTTGACTACAGTTGCAAAAACTTACTATATTAATAGTTTTACGCATTTCAGAACATCGTATAAAATGTTCTATTACTCTAGGCCGAATGCTGTTGATAAATCTTTCTACAAATACTACGGATTAAATAAGTTATTAAAACTTGTTGCAGAATATAACCCAGACTTAATCTTGGTTACATTCCCGACACCTGTCATGAGTGTCCTAAAGAATAGATTGAATATCGATATTCCGATTGTAACGGTGATAACAGACTTTAGATTACATAAGAACTGGGTCACACCATACTCTGAAGGGTATTATGTAGCTTGCAATGAAACTAAAAATGACTTAATGAAAGTCGGCGTAGATGAAAACCTTATACACGTGACCGGAATTCCAATTAATGAAGCATTTTCTGAATCAATCGATTGTGAACAATGGCTTAAATCTTTTAATTTGGATCCTAACAAAAAAACAATCCTTATGGTTGCTGGTGCATTTGGTGTATTGCGTGGTTTTGATGAAATGATACAACAATTGATAAAAAAAGATGAAAACCGTCAAATCGTTGTTGTATGTGGACGAAACCATGAACTCGCACAACAATTAAAAAATAAATTTAAAAACTACTCACAAGTACTCATCATGGGTTATACAAAAGAGATGAATCAATGGATGGCGTCGTGTGACATGATGATTACAAAACCAGGAGGTATTACGATTAGTGAAGCATTGGCACGTAAAATCCCTCTCATCTTATACAACCCAGCACCAGGACAAGAATTAGAAAATGCAAAATACTTCAATCGAACGCGGTTAGCAAAAATCGCCAATAATCCGAATGAAACAATTCGTATCGCTGATCATTTATTGGATCATCCATTGGAATTAAAACATATGCAACAGTCTATGGAAACACATCGAAAACCAACAGCGAGTCGACACATTGCATCGCTAATTAATGAACAGTTAACGAAATCATATCACAAACCATTAGAAGATAAGAAAGTGATTAAATATGCGAAACTCTTCTCATAAACATTCATTCTGGTTGTTATTAATCACGTTATTTTTAGTCGAATTTGCACGTGGGATGTATGTCTTAAGCTACTTACCAAGTATTCCAGCGATTTCTAATAATATTACCGTAGCAATTGCAAGTATCGCTGTGACGATTCACTTTATAAGTGATGCTGGTACTAACATGGTGATTGGTTTTGTCATGAAACGTATCGGTGCTAAACCCGTATTATATGTTAGTTTCATATTAGGTTTAATCGGACTCGTATTAATGGTCCTAATGCCAAATCCAGTGACATACATTATTGCTTCAATTCTTGTTGGAATTGCCGTATGCCCTATTTGGATTATGGTATTAAGTAACATTGACGAACGTCAAAGAGGAAAAGAGATGGGTCTAGTCTATTTTGCATGGCTCATGGGGATGCTTTCAGGTATGATCGGAATGAATTTATTCATTAGTATTCACCCAACTCGATTTGTAATCCTCATTCCAATTTGTTTTGTCATTGCATTAATTTTATTAATCTTTAGTCATGTACATGTGACTTATCGTAAATCAACGAATATAATAGAACAGCTAAAAGAAATGTTATTTATTGTAAACCATCACAAAATTTTATTCCCAGGAATACTGTTACAAGGGCTTGCCATTGGGATGCTAATTCCTATTCTTCCAACCTACGCTGTCAAAGATATTGGATTAAATTATGTTCAATATACCATCATATTGATTATTGGAGGCTTTGGATGTGCCTTGGCAATGCTACTCATGAGTCGATTATTAGATAAACTCGGTCATTGGTTAACGTATTCTGTTGTTTTAATTGGTTTTCTTGTTTATGCTTTAGGAATTTACTCATTAAGTCATTTCACGAGTTACATCATTATTTGTATCGTCGCATTAATTGTCGGATTATTTTATGGTTTATTACTCCCAGCGTGGAACAAATTCATGGCCTCTTCAATTCGTGATGACTTAAAAGAAGAATCTTGGGGTGTATTTAACTTTTTACAAGGACTCGGCACGATGATCGGACCATTAATTGGTGGATTAATCACGGAATATACTCAAGATGTAAATTATGCTTTCTATGTTTCGAGTTTAATTTTTATAGGCTTAATGATTCTTTATTGCATTCACTTTGTTATGACAAATAAATTTAAGCGGTCTTAAAAACCGTCCTTAAAATATTTAATGGCTAAGTAAATATTTAAATTTTTAATTATAGATACTAAAAGTATTACATGTAAATACTTTTAGATGTATATAATGCGATGAGTTGTTTATGTAAAGATATAATTGATAATTAAAAATATAAAAAATGGATTATAATTGTAATAGCAAATTATAATCCATTCTTTTTTATCTTTTTTACTTATATTCACATTAATCCAATCAAAATAATATGTCATTAAAGTTATTTTAGTTCTTTTAACTTCTGTTCCATAAACTGTTGTATCTCATCTCTCATTGAGCTTTTCAAAGCATATTCAATGGTTGTTTTGACAAAGCCTACTTTATCTCCAACATCATGTCGATTTCCACTAAAATTATATGCAAATACTTTTTGATGTTGATTTAACATCTCGATCGCATCCGTCAATTGTATTTCTCCACCTGCACCAATCTCACCTTTATCTAACTCGTCAAAAATTTCTGGAGTTAATACATAACGACCCATAATCGCCAAGTTAGAGTCTGTTTCATGTGGTTTCGGTTTCTCTATTAGTTTTGACACTTCATACAAATCTCCATCACGCTTGTCGTACTCAACAATCCCATACCTAGACTTATCTTCTTTTAAAACATCTTTTACACCAATGACAGTCGATTGAGTTTGTTCATATTGATCAATTAGTTGATTAATACAAGGCACTTCAGAATCGACAATATCATCTCCTAATAACACAGCAAATGGCTCATTTCCTATAAATTGTCTTGCTGTCCAAATGGCATGTCCTAATCCTTTAGGTGATTTTTGACGGACATAAAACATATTTGCTAAATCAGTAGCAAAGTGAACTTTTTCAAGTAAATCTTTTTTACCAGCTTTCTCTAATGTAATTTCAAGTTCAACTTGTGCATCAAAATGATCTTCAATTGCTCTTTTATGTTTCCCTGTGACGATAATAATATCTTCAATCCCTGCACTAACCGCTTCTTCAACGATATATTGAATTGTCGGTGTGTCTAAAATTGGTAGCATTTCTTTTGGCATCGCCTTAGTTGCTGGTAAAAACCTAGATCCAATCCCTGCTGCTGGAATGACTGCTTTTTTTATTCTTTTCATAAAGACCTCTTTTCCGTTGTTCATACGTTTTTATAAGATTTTAATTAATATTATTAGAGTTAAACTTATTTTAAATCTATTTTATCAATCGTCATAGAATACTACAAATTATATATAAAATAGGTCTGACATGTGAACTGACACCAATTAATGAGACAAAACAAAACACCCCATAAGTTAGATTTTTGGTCTAACTTTTGGGGGACAGTTCATTTATTTTATACTGGTTTTATTTTATATTTTTATTTAATTCTTATTTTATATATTTATTAAAATAGTTTATAACCTTCATTAAATCAATTCAATATATTCTTTTGCACCGGTAATAAATAAACCGCTTTTCAATTCATACATAGTATATCCGTCTACCGACAATTTATTTTTAATTGTAAAGACTTCTCCTTTGTGGACTATTTTATAACGTGCATTCCATTGTGGTTTATCATAAACCCATAAATCTTGTGTTGTTACTTTAATATACTTCGGCTTGTTCATTTGTATTTCAATAATCATCGCACGAAATTGGTCGAATGACATATATTCTAGTAGAAACTTAGGACAACTTGTTTGTTTCCAATGTGAGTGAGGCACAACTCTATGAATCGGTATATCATACTGCTTCATCAATAGTCTCACAAGTTCAATCGTATTTTGTATCACTTGTTCAAAGTCTACCCCATCATGTTGGCACATCTCAATTCCGATACTCGATATATTACCAAGCCCCATGGCACCATCTCCAGCATGCCAAGCTACTTCATTCGATGGAACATGTTGAATAATATATTGATCATCAATAGTATAATGCCATGACACATATCGATGTTGTTGATTCTTAATGTATTTAGCATGCATTAAAGCATTAGCACCTTTCGAACTATTGCCTGTATTATGAATTGTTATATATTTTGGTCTCATGACTTGCTTCGTTCGATTGCGATGAGATATCGGTAACAACATTTTGGTTATCTTCAAAAAAATCACCTCCTTCTAACTTATATATCGTTAGAAAAAGGTGATTTCGCCGAAATTATTTTTTTAGGATTAATTAAATATAAAACGATGGAATATGGAATAATGTTTATATATTAACATATATTATATAATATTATATAAATTCATATCTTTATAACTAAAATATATCCCTACTAATAATTTAAAAATATTAAACTACTTATTTAATGACTTTCTTTTTTTTATTGTTTCATAATGCTCATCTCTATCCGGTTCAGATTTTCGATAGAATGTATTTTCTTTCATCATGATATGTTTAATATCATAGCGGTATTCATAAATTTTAGTCACAATTGCTTTGATCACTGCATACGTTGGTATAGCCACCATAACGGCAACAAATCCACCTAAATTACCAGCAGCTAACACAACTGTTATGACTGTTAAAGGATGAATATTTAATGTATTCCCCATTACGTTCGGTGTAATAATGTTTCCTTCAATTTGTTGTGCTACAACCATTAATAGAACAACCCATAGAACTAATATTGGCTCTTGTAACAATGCAAGAAGTATCGCTGGTGCTACAGCTAAATATGGACCGAGAAATGGTATGAAATTAGTCATTACCGCAAACAATGCAAGAAGTAATGCATAATCCAATCCCATAATTAAATATCCTACGTAAAGCATTATACCAAGAATGACCGATACTAACATTTGACCTTGGATAAATGAACGAAGCGTCTTATCAATTGCGCCTAATGTTTCAACGATGAAACGTTTGAATGATCCGTTAAAAGGTGAAGATACGTATGGAACAAATTTCTTATGATCTTTTAACATATAAATTAAGAAGAATGGGACTAAAATCAATAAGAACAACGTTTGAACCGTTCCTGTTACGAGGCTAATCATAACATCACCTAGACTTGTTAATGTTTTATCTAAGTTACCAACGATATCATTAATTTTATTTTCGAAACTCTCAGGCAATCTTTCACGCTGACTGAGTGCATAATCTACATATTCTTCAGCTTGTTTTTGAATTGCTGGTGCTTTTTGGACTAAATTTTGTACTTGATCGGTAATCATTGGAATCAATACCGAGATAAAAATACCAATAACAAGTGTAATAATTAGAAGGACTGTCGAAACACTTGCCCATTTCGGTACTTTACGTTTTTCAAGAAATTCTTGAATCGGTACACCTATGTAATACAAAAGTCCAGCAACGATTAATGGAATAAAAATCGTCTTCACAATAATATAAATCGGATGGAATATCACTTTCATTTCTTTCAATAATAAGATTATAATTAATGTCATTATGAGTGCTATTCCAATTTGAAACCAATTCTTTTGGACCATAATGTCCCTCCTATATACTATTTTCATCATACATCATATCATAATAATACCCATTTTATGTTTTAGTTACACACAAAAATAACTAAATATAATGGTTAGATTATTAGTCTAAATAATTGTGATGAAGCATGCATCGATTAACCATTTGACTAATTAATCATTTGCTTAACTGTCATCATACTGTATAATAAAAATATAAATAATCTGATAATTCAAAAATCATACTACTTTACTATAATATAACGATAAAGGAGAAAAATCAAATTATGATTGATATGATAAAAGAAATTATTTGGAGTCCTTTGCTCGTCTATGGACTACTCATTTGTGGTATATATTTCACTCTTAGAATGAGACTTTTTCAGCTGAGACATTTCAAAGAGATGATTCGCCTAATGTTCCAAGGTGAGGAATCACCTATTGGCGTATCAAGTTTTCAAGCATTAGCCGTTTCACTCGCTGGGCGTGTTGGTACAGGTAATATTGTCGGGGTTGCAACGGCTATCTATGTCGGTGGTCCCGGTGCGATATTTTGGATGTGGGTGACGGCATTTTTAGGTGCTGGCAGTGCATTCATAGAGTCTACACTTGCTCAAATTTATAAGAAGGAAGATAATGGTGAATACCGCGGAGGACCAGCATATTACATAGAACAAGGAATCAAGGGACATGTTGGTAAGATTTATGCACTAATCTTTGCATTGATTACAATCATTGCGACGGGGTTCTTGTTACCAAGTATTCAATCCAATGCAATTAGCGAGTCCGTTTCAAATGCATTCCAAATCAGTCCATGGATTATCGCATTAATTACTGCCATTGTTGTAGGTTTAGTTATTTTCGGTGGAATTCAAGCAATCGCCAATTTTGCATCTGCTGTCGTTCCAATAATGGCGATTATATATATAATCGTTGCTGTCATTGTTGTTTTAATGAATGCTTCGTTAGTTCCTGACATGTTGTTATTAATTATTAAAAGTGCTTTTGGTCAAGAAGCAACATTCGGTGGAATACTCGGTGCGATGATCCAAATTGGTGTAATGCGTGGCATTTATTCGAATGAGGCAGGCCAAGGAACTGGACCCCACGCAGCAGGTGCTGCAGAAGTTTCACATCCAGCTAAGCAAGGGCTTGTTCAATCATTCTCAGTGTATGTAGATACATTGTTTGTATGTACTGCAACAGCATTAATGATTTTAATTACCGGTCAATATAATGTTAAAGATGAAGATGGATCGCTCCTAATTGATAACGGAGTATATAGTTTAGGTGCAAATGGTGAGAAAGTCTATGAAGGTAGTGTAACGTATACTCAAGCAGCACTCGACCTTACGTTATCAAATCAGTCACAGTTTGATATAAACTTTGTCGGTTTCGGATCATATTTTATTGCAATCATTTTAACATTCTTTGCTTTTACAACGATTCTTGCATATTACTATATTGCAGAAACAAATTTAGTTTATATTCTTAAAGGTAAACATTTATGGCTAAAGTATGCACTTAAGTTCCTCCTAATTTCATCGGTTATTTTCGGCGCCGTAAAAAGTGCTCAACTAGCTTGGTCGATTGGTGATATTGGTGTCGGATTAATGGCTTGGGCTAATATGATTGCAATCGTCATATTACACAAGAAAGCAATCGAAGCATTACGTGACTATGAAAGACAAAAAGCTGCGAAAGGTTCTGGAAAATATGCAATATATCAACCAGATAAAAAAGATTTACCTAATGCAACATTCTGGACGGAACATTATCCAAATAGACTAAAAGAAGCTAAGATTAAACAAGATTAAAGTTTTTTGATAAAATTAAAGAAGCAAATAATAAAGGAGAACTGTTATGAGCTTCGAAATACAAAAAATTAATGATACTTCATTTCACAGTGAAATTTTACAAGATGATTACGATTTAAAAATTTATTTACCTAAGTCTTATCACAATATGGAACCACACCGACTGATAATTGCCTTTGATGGTCAAGATGTTTTTAAATATGCTCAATTAAACCGAGAATATGAAAAGTTAGTTCAATCAAATGATATTGAACCTGCAATTATTGTAGGTGTTTGTTACAATTCTGTTGCTTGGAGAGCTGAACACTTCAGCCCTGATGGTATACACCATCAAAACATGTTGAAAAGTATTATAGAAGAATTGATTCCATATATCGAACAACAATTTAATGTATCAACATCGCCGATGGATAGAATTGCATTAGGAGACTCACAAGCTGCCAGCATGGCATTAAGCTTAATATTAAATTACCCCCTCGAATGTTATAAAGGAATCATCTTAAGTCCGATGGTTACAGATTCACTATTTGAATGGATTAATTTAAATGATGAGTCTTTAGAAATTTTCCATATTATTGGTAAAGAAGAAAAACATTTCAAACTTCCAACTACAGGTGAAATGGCAGATTTCTTAACACCAAACAGAGCATTAAATGAAGCAATTCAAAATAAACCATGGACATATCATTATGAAGAAGTTGAAGGGTCACACGTTTGGAAAACTTGGAAACCACATTTAAATGAAGGAATATTATATTTATCTGAATATTAATATCTTTTATTACTTTCTTTTTGAACAAGTTTGATATAATAGAAATAACACATAGGAGGATGATCATTATGAAATTAGGTATTGTATTATTTCCATCGAAAGAATTACAAGAAGAAGTGAACCATTACCGTAAACGTTACGACGATCATTACGCAAATATCCCACCGCATATTACAGTGAAAGAAGTATTTGAAGTAAGTAATGAAGATGAAGCAAAACAAGTCGTTAACATAATGGAAGAAAAAGCAAAATCAATTGACCCCGTAGATATTAATGTTGAGAAAGTAAGTAACTTTGCACCGACAAAAAATGTCGTGTATTTAAAAATTACACCAACTGAATCATTGCAGGCTTTATACGATGCTTTTAATAATGAAGATTTTTATGGTGAAGCAACACATCCGTTTGTCCCACATATTACGTTAGCACAAGGATTAAATGATCAAGAATTTGAAGATGTTATAGGACACTTATCATTATATTCACTAAAACATCAAGAAACAATTCATAAAATTGCTTTATGTTATCAATTAGATAACGGTCAATGGACAACATTTGATATGATTAAATTAGGTCAATAATAACACAAGTCAACAATTTGGAAATCAACACGTCAATTTGACACATAAAATATAGTTAATCGGCTGCGCTAATACAAGTGCAGCCTTTTTTAATGAAATTTGATTGCCATTGAAAAAATTTAATATTCTTTTTCAACCCTTCTTAGTTTTGATTATAGCCATGAAACATATATTTAGAGTTCTAAACATTAATAAAATGCACTCAATAAATAAAGTAAAGTGCATGAACATCATCACCTGCTTTACTTTGTTTTGATTGTCTCTTAATAACTATCTCAAAAGTTATCTCTACCTAGGTAATCACAGCGTTTTTATAATTTTCACAAACAATAATATTATCTTTGAGATGACCAAATTTAAAAAATAATCTTTTACTTTTTAAGAAAAATGTCTTTTAAACCCCAGTTTACTCCTTTTTCATAATAATTATTCAGCTTTTTATCATCATACTCAAAATAATTTAAATCATTACAGATAACAAAAAAAGAGATTAAGCAACTTTAAGCTGCTTAATCTCTATATTTTAGTTCACCAATTCTATTTAATCTTAAATTGAAATGAACCAAATTGTCTTAAATATTCATTTATTGATTAATTTTTTTTAAAATATTTAATAACTATAAATGAAATTTTACAAATAACAGATTAGTTATCCTCGTTTTCTTTACGGCGTTTAAGACCAAAGAATAATAATCCACCTAAAATACCCGCAATACCACCAGCAAGAGTATTATTATTTGTTTCACCAGTTTGTGGTAATATATCTGCTTTAGATTGAATGATATCGACAGGAACTTTTATTACTTCTTTTGTTCCATTAGGATACGTAACTTCAACCAATCCAGTATATTCACCACGTTTACTGATATCAATCATACCTACTGGCGTAATGTCTTTAACCTTACTACCTTTTGGTAAATTTAATACATTATCAGTTAAATCAATTTTTCCATTAACATCAACAGTTTCAGTAACAACACGTAAATCGTCATCATTGTCTGAATCTTTGCTACCTTGATTATCATGGCCACCTGTGTTTGATACTTCTACCGTCACTGGAACATCGACGATTTCTGATGTGCCATCTGGGTATGTCACTTCGACTTGACCTGTGTATTCTCCTGGTGTATTTGGATCAATCGCGCCGTCTGGTGTCACATCTGTCACCGTTGTACCGTCAGGTAAATCAGATAAGTTTGTCACGTTATCTGTTAAATCAACTGTGCCACCTTCTTCAATCACTTCTGGTTCTGTCATTGGTTCATATTCAGACGCATCTGTTGGATCAACATCTGTGTCTAATGGCTCCTCGACCGTTACAGGTACTTTAATGTGGTCTGTTGTACCGTCTGGGTATGTTACTGTCACATCTACTTCTGTTGTATCTGGTGTGTTGCCATCTGGTAATTGTGATTCATCATCCACTGTGATTGTTGGCTGTTCTTTATCCGCTGGATAATCTGGGATTGTTACCGCACCTGTTACATCATCTGATGTCGTTGGTGTCCCATAATCTTTCGTTACACCATCTGTTGTTGGTACATAAGCCTCGTTATCTGCTTGTTCTCCTACCGTTACAGGTACTTTAATGTGGTCTGTTGTACCGTCTGGGTATGTTACTGTCACATCTACTTCTGTTGTATCTGGTGTGTTGCCATCTGGTAATT